>JAJAYP010000327.1 GCA_026786185.1 Gemmatimonadaceae bacterium | reverse complement strand
TCGGGCATCGGCGACTGATGCGCCGGCCCCTCCTCCTTCACATGGAACGACGCCGAGAGGTTGAAGATCGCCTGCCCGTGCTGGATGGCGGTGACGCGGCGCGTCGTGAAGCTCCGTCCATCGCGCAGCCGGTCGACGAAGTAGACGATGGGGGCTTTGAGATCACCCGGTAGAATGAAGTAGCCGTGGGCGGAGTGGGCGTCGCGTGCGTCGTCGTCGACGGTGCGCTTCGCGGCGACCAGGGCCTGGGCGAACACCTGACCGCCGTAGACTCGGCCGGTGCCGAGGTCGCGGTTCGCGCCGCGGTAGATGTTGACCTCGAGGGGTTCGAGGTCGAGGAGATTCAGGAGGATGTCGAGGGGGGTGGGCATCCAGCAATGTCGCGGGGGAGTGCGCGCGGAGGGAGATCTATCATGACAAGGTGCGATAGAGAAGCAAGTTATAGCTTGTAGTATTGTGCACCTACATCAAGCTATGACTTGTGGAAGGAACGCCATCGCCCGGAACAACCTCGGTCATGATCGATCGTTCCGGGCCAGCGATTCCATCGCCCCTGCAATGAGCACTACCCACGCGCCGTTCCAACGGTCGCTGTCCTATCGACTCGGCCTCGCCGTCGTTCGCGGAGTCGCCGCCGCGGATGCGCCATCGTGGCTCGTCCATGACCCGCGGATCGACGCGCTCGTCGCCCCGGGCCACCGCTTCGCCGAGCTGCGCGCCTGGGCCCTTGGCCATGATGTAACGGAATCGAGCGGTGAGCCTGAGGAGCTCGACCGGCCGCTGCTCGACCCGCGAGCGCCCCGCCCATATCAGCGCGAGGCGGTCGACCGATGGCGGGCGGGCGGTGGCCGCGGCACCGTCGTCCTCCCAACTGGGGCGGGAAAGACGCTCGTCGCCCTGCTCGCCATTCATGAGATGCACGCGGCGGCCTGTATCGTCGCGCCGACGCGAGCGCTCGTCGCGCAGTGGTTCACCCAGCTCGCCGACGCGTTCGGCGCCGAGCGCGTCGGGGCATGGTACGGCGACGAGAAGGAAGTTCGTGAGCTGACGGTGACCACCTACCACTCGGCGTTCGCCCTGCTCGAGCGGTGGGGCGAGCGATTCCCGCTCCTCGTACTCGACGAGGCGCATCACCTCGCCGACACGAGCGAGGGGGAGGCACGCGCCTGGCACGACCACCTTCGCATCGCTCCGGCCCGGTTTCGGCTGGGGCTCACCGCCACCTATCCCGACGGTCGGGACGCGGAGCTGCGCCGGCTCGTCGGGCCGGTGGCGTATCGCCGCACGATCGGCGAGATGACGGATGCCGAGCTCGCGCGCTTCGCGCTCGTCAAGCGCTACGTCAGGCTGTCGGCTGCGGAGGAGGCTCGCTATGCCGCGCTCACCGAGACGTACGAACGCCACCTGGCGGCGGCGGGCCATCGCGAGCGCGCCGCGACGCCCGCCGACGCGTGGCGCATGTTCGCGGCGAGCGCGCGGCGTTCACCTGCGGCGCGCCGAGCCTTGCGAGCGTTCCACGACCGCGAGCGGCTCGTCCGCCTCGCAGCCGGAAAGTTGTACGAGACTGAGCGGATTCTCCGGATGCATCCGGCGGAGCGGGCGGTGATCTTCTGTGGGGGCACCGATGCCGCGACGGCGGTGTCCCGGGCGCTGGCCATTCCGATGATCACCGCATCCACGCCCGCGTCCGAGCGGCATGCGCTGCTGGGCGCGCTCGAGCGAGGGGACATCCGCGCCGTGGCGAGCGTGCGCGTGCTCGACGAGGGATGGGACGTGCCCGCCGCGAAGCTCGGCATCGTGCTCGGCGACTCCACGCGCGGGAGCGGGCGGCAGCATGCGCAGCGCCTGGGTCGGCTCCTGCGGCGACAGGGCGATGACGTCGCCTCGCTCTACGAGATCGTCGCCGCGGGCACGTACGAATTTCTCTCGTCGCAGAAGCGGGGCGCCGGTGTCCGACGGGTGAGCGAAGGGCAGTTCGGCTTCGGCATCTAGCGGGATTGGCAATCGCGTGCTGACTCGATCCCACGTCGCGCCATTCCTCCGCGTCGAGCGCGGCACCGTCCGCCTTCAGTACCTCACCGACACCGATGGCCGTGTCGTGCGGTTCCTCGATCGGCTCTGTCTGCTCGTGCGGCGGCTCGAGGGGTGGCCTCGCGAGCGGGTGGTGGAGGCCCTCCGCCGTCAGGAGCGGCGGGTGCGCGATGCGTCGCGCTTGGCGGGAATCGCGAAGACGCTGCTCGACCTCTGCGACTTCACACCGGCGGCGGGCTCGGAGCACGCGCCGGCGATACGCGAGGCGGTGTTTCGCGCGCGGGGACAGCGCTGGCCGCCCGTTCCTGGAGACCAGCGGATCCCGTACGAGGCCGCCGCCGTCGAGCTCGGGCGGATGCCCGACGACGTCGAGCATCTGCTCTACGCGGACGCGTTGGGCGCGCGCGTGCTCGCGCGCGCACCGACGATCGATGGCCGTGCGCTCCTGGCGCGCTACAACATGGAGCTCGCGCGCGCCGTCCTGCTGGATGCGGAGCGTGTGCGCCTCACGGCGCGCGGTGGATGGCGCGGCATCTTCCGGGCGGTGAAGGCCGCGCGGCTCATGCACGTCATCCGACGCGTGGGGCGATCCTACGAGATCGAGCTCACTGGGCCGGCCGCAGCGTTCATCGTGCGGCCGGCGCGATACGGGGCGCGGTTCGCCCGCGTCATTCCCGCGCTCGCGCGCGCGCCCCGCTGGCGCCTCGATGCCGAGGTGCGCCGCGAGGGCGCGATCGTCCGCTTCCGGGTG
>JAJAYP010000326.1 GCA_026786185.1 Gemmatimonadaceae bacterium | reverse complement strand
CTTACGGGCGGACGGCGGGCCGAGGATTTTCAGCGTCGCCATCGGTCGACCCTTTTCGCATTCACCGTCGCGATCTGGGCACTGGCCGCCTCGCTCCACTATGCGAAGCGCGTGGCGACCGACCGTCGCGAGGACAAGAGACACCGCGTGCAGATCGAGTTGCGCTCTGGTGATGCGCGATTGCCGGGCGACACGACGACGCTGTCGCTCCTCGGCACGACGCAGAAGTTCGTGTTCCTGTACAATCCGACTCGACAGGTGAGCTCGGTGATTCCGGTGAGCAACGTCGCGCAGTTGTGGTACGACGGGAGCCGGCCCGTGAAACGACCGGTTCAATAGCGCACCCGGCCCAGCCGAGATACCACGAGCGTGTCGGCAGCACGTCCCCGACGTGCGATGAGCGTCAGGTTCGCCGCCCCGTAGCCCAGCCCGCGTACATCGAACGCGATGGAGTCGCGCGTGGTGGACAGCGACACGCCGTGCGCGTGTCCGAGCGCGTGGTGAGCGACTCGTTCGTCGCCGGCGCGTACGGTCAGGGTGCGCTGCGATGTATCGATGCGAACCCGCACCACCGTGCGTCGCGCCAGCGCCTCGTCGCGAGCCCTGCCCAGCGCGCCAGCGGCCTCCGCGATGGCGCCGCGCACGGCCAGACGATCAAGCTGGAGCGACAGCGCATGCACGACGGTCGCGGACACGAGCCCGACGAGCGTCATCACGAGCACGAGTTCGATGAGGGTGAACCCACAGCGGTACGCGTCGGATCTGCGTTGCATGGAAGCACGGTACCTCGCCCGCGCCCGGCGTGCGCCATCCAATCCATGCACTGACGATCGATCGGCGCACCGTGATGTTGACGACGGTGGCCCGAGCGCGATCTTCTCCGCTCCCTTCCTCCCTCGCCGATCCCCCATGTCCCGACGCTCCGTCATCCGGTTCGCTGCCGCGCTGGTGCTCGTCGCGCCCGGCACGACGTACGCGCAGCAAGCCAACGATTCCGCCTACACGGCGCGCATTCGCGAGCTCACGCCCACCACGCCGCGTCACCACGGGTGAAGGTGTTCTCGCTGGGCATGAGCGACGAAGGGCGGGAGATGATCGTCGCCGCGGTCGCCGATTCGGCCACCATCGCGCGGATCGACGAGTATCGCGCGATGACGGCGCGTCTCGCCGATCCACGGGGCCTCGCGCCGGCCGAGCGCGCGCGGCTGGTGAAGGAAGCGAAGCCGATCTACTGGCTGACGGTCGTGGACGCGCCCCTCGGTCGCGGACACGTCGTGCTGTTCGGCACGCGTCCGATGTGGCGCTGGCAATCGCAGGGGGCGTTCGCGCTCATGCTGAACGCGATGGCGAACTGGAACTCCCTGGACGTGAATGAGCGCGGGCCGGCGACGCCGCCGAGCACCGCTGCGGCTGCGAGCGGCCGGTGACGCTATATTGCACCACCCCTCATACTCGCCATGAACATCTCGATCGAATACTGCACGCTTTGACAGTACGAAGCCCGAGCCGCCGGTCTGGCGGCAGAGATCGCGGAACACTTTCCCGGCGCGACGGTCGTACTCACGCCCAGTTCGGGAGGGCGATTCGAGGTCGTGCGGGATGGTGTGCCCGTCTTCCAGAAATCGGCGCTTCGACGGCATGCGGAACCAGGCGAGATCGTGGGCCTGCTCCGGTCGGTCGGTTGAGCGCTGTGGCGAGGTAACGTCCGAAGGGGCGGCGCGTCCTTCAGGCGTGCCGGCCCATCTCACGTCGCACCCTGTTCGCACCACCGTATCACGCCCCCCTGAATGCGTATTGCCCTTTCCACCGGTGGCGGCGACGCTCCGGGTCTCAACGCGGTCATTCGTGCCGCCGTCCTCTCGGCCATCAATCGCGGCTGGGATGTCCTCGGCATCAAGCGCGGCTTCGCCGGACTGCTCGGCGAGGACGAGGTCGTGCCGCTCACCAAGGATTCGGTGCGCGGCATCGCGCATCTCGGCGGGACGATCCTCCGCACGACCAACCGGGGCAACCCATTCTGCTATCCCCGGAAGCAGGCGGATGGCAGCCATGTGGAGTATGATCGCTCGGATGAGCTGATCGAGAATGCGCGGAAGCTGGGCATCGAGGCGATCATCTCCATCGGCGGCGACGGTTCGCTCGACATCGCCAACAGGCTCTGCGCCAAGGGCATGAAGATCGTCGGCGTGCCCAAGACGATCGACAACGACGTCAGCGGCACGGTGACGACGTTCGGCTTCGATACCGCCGTCAACACGGCCCTCGAGGCGATCGACAAACTGCACACCACGGCCGAGAGCCATGACCGCGTCATGGTGATGGAAGTGATGGGTCGCGAGGCGGGGTTCATCGCATTGCACTCCGGCGTGGCGGGAAGCGCGGACGTCATCCTGATTCCGGAGATCCCGTACGACATCAACCGGGTATGCGAGAAGATCATGTCACGCGCCGCACACGGACGACATTTCTCCATCGTCGTCGTCGCCGAAGGCGCATACCCGAAGCACGGGGCGTCGCACACGATGGGCGAATCGATGCCGGGCGAAGCGCGACGGATCGGTGGCGTGGCCGATCAGATCGGACGGGAGATCGGGATGATCACGGGAAAGGAGGTTCGGTCACTGGTGCTCGGCCACCTGCAGCGTGGCGGACAGCCGACCGGCTACGATCGGTTGCTGGCCACTCGATTCGGCGCCGCCGCAGTGCGCGCGATCGCCGACGAAAAATGGGGTCACATGGTGGCGTTGCAGACCCCGCACATCGTGACCGTGCCGATCGAAGAATGCCTGCGCGAGACGAAGCGGGTGGATATCACCCACGACGTGGTGCAGACTGCGCGAGCGACGGGGATCAGCTTCGGCGATGAGGGGTAGTCAGTGGTGTTGCTCAGTGCGCGGTGCTCACGGCTTTTCCCGCTTCCGGCTCCATGCTCACGAGCGGCATACGGGTCGGGATGCCGCAGGAGAGCGGGGAGCGGGAAGCACGGAGCGATGAGCGGTGGGCAATGAGTGCCGGGACGTCCGGGCCACCATCCCTGGCGTAGGACAGTCTGTCCCGCGCTGGGGACAGCCCACGGCTCGGCACGGTACGGTTCGCTGTCGTAACTGGCTGTCACACAATAGCTTGACGCTGACGCAGAATCCCTGCTCGGTGGCACTCCCCCTGCCTTACCTACGGTGGACGCGCGAATGACCGCGCGCCGCTGGAGATGCCTGATGACCCTTCGCGCCTCACTTTTCACGCTCGTCTGTACGGTCGGCCTCGCCGGCGTCGCGACTGCCCAGCAGGGAGGCGACGACGTGCCGAAGGCGTACCGTCCGCCACCGGGCATGTGCCGGATCTGGCTGAACAAGGTGCCGCCCAAACAGCAGCCGGCGCCCACCGACTGTCCGACTGCCGTGCGGAATCGCCCGCCGAATGGTCGCGTCGTCTTCGGTGACGATTACGTTGAGAAGTCCGACAAGGGCGATCGCAAGGACGTGCCCTTCCTCAGGAAATTCGGCGACGATCGGAAGAAGCCGTAACGGCGAGTCCGCGCGCGCACGAATCTCGCCCCATCCGCGCGCATGCGAGACGTAAGAGACCAGTACCTCCCGCCCGATCACGAGGCATTCGTCGGAGCGGAGCCGCCCACCGGCCGCGTGATCGTCATCGCGCCCACCCGCGCCGCGTGCGAGACGATCGAGCTCGCCGTCGGACTTCACATCGAGACGTATCTCGAGAAGCACTTCGGCATGCGCGTGCGCGAGCTCGCCCGCGCGCGCCGGGGCTTCGGCATCGTGGCGGGCACCGGCTCGGGGAAAACCCTCGCAATCCGCCCCATCGCGGAAGAGCTCCTCGGCACCACCGAGTTGCGCGTGGGCGTGATCAACCGGGAGCGCGAGGCGACGCCGGACACGCCGAGCTGGAACATCGTCATCGTGACGACGGGCATCGCGCGTCGCTGGTTCCAGGATGGGGACATTCTGCCGCAGGACACCCTCATCGTCGACGAGATCCACCAGACCTCAGCCGAGTTGGAGCTCTGCCTCGCACTTGGGAAGCGAGCCGGATGCCGGTTCATCTGGCTGTCGGCGACCGTGGACCCGACGTTCTACCGCAGCTACCTCGAGAGCGCGGACGTGCTCGAGGTGTACGCGTTCGACCCGGCGAAGGCGGCGAAGGTGGAGGTGCTGCGCAAGGACGTCGGCGACTTTCTCGACGACAAGTTCCTCCAGCGCATCTACAAGGAGAAGCGCGGCGTCGCGATCTTCGTCCCCACGCGGAAAGGGGTGGAGCAGGCGGCGGAGAACGTGCGCCTTCGTGCACCCCGCATCAACACGGCCCATTACCACGGCGGCGAGCCCATTCGTGTGCTCCGGCCATTCCTGGAAGGCGAGGAGAGCAAGCCGTACTTCCTCGCCATGACGGCCGCAGGACAGAGCGCGCTCAACGTGCAGGGGCTGGACACGGTGATCATCGACGACACGCGCTTCACGTCGATCGTGGAGAAGGGAAAGAACGTGCTCACCAAGCTGCACCTCGGCGCGAACGAGATCCTGCAGATGGCGGGTCGGGTGCACGGCCGTGTGGCGGGCGGGCGCGTGTTCATCCTCAGCGATCGCGCGATCGACTTCGCGTCGCTCAAGCCGACGGCGCCCGAGTTCCAGCTCGCCGGGGACTCGGAGCGCGTGGCGATCACCTGTGCCGACATCGGAGTGGACGTCGCCGAGCTCGAGCTCCCCGTGCCGCTCGACCGTATCGCGTATCGGCGAGCGAAGGAGTTCCTCGAGGGGCGCGGCATCATCGAGCATGGACGGCTCACGCGATACGGGCGCGCCGTGGAGAAGATGCCGGTCGAGCGCGAATGGGCGGAGCTGCTCGTGAATGCGGACGACGCGCTGGTGCCCTATCTCGCCGTGATGAGCGGCATCGACAGCCTGCACCGCATGACGCGCGAGGAGCGTCATCTCGAGGGCCTGATCCTCCCGGGCAGCGATCATCTCACGGCGTACAATCTCTACGCCGAAGCGTACGCCGTGTCGGGCTTCATCGGCGATGTGTACGGACTGCCGCGGCATCTCTTCCATGAGGAAGAGATCACGGAGTGGGCCGAACGGCGCGGCGTGCTGGTGAAGTCCGTCGAGGACGCGGCGCTCGGCATGGCCAGTGTGTACCGGGGCCTCAGCATGCCACTGCCGGCGGAGATGCCCATGGCCCACGAAGGCACGCGCCGACAGTTCGCACAATTGCTCGCGGAGTACATGCCGTTCGATCTCGTGATCGACGAGCAGACCGCGTGGGGCGAGGAAGCGCGCGTGAGCAAGACGAGCGTCTGCGGAAGCTGGGGCGCCATCGCGGGCGAGCTGCGGTATTTCGCCGACCGGTCGGGCAATCCCCGGGCGTCGATCGAGGGCACGCAGCTGCCGATGGACGTGCTGCGCCGATACGCCACGGGCGACGAGGCGGAGCTGGTGTACGATGGAGAGCGCCGCAAGTCGCCGCTCGTGCTTCGTCGCCGCGTTGAATATTTCGGATTCGAGCTGGAGCGCGACGTCGAGGCGGTGGAAGTCTTTCCGCCCGGCCGAGAGGAGGCAGCCCGCCTGGTGCTGGCCGACGCGCTCGCGCGTGGCGAGGCGCGGCACTTCGCGGTGAAGGACAACCTCGGCCACATCGATGCCGTGCGTGAGGCCTATCGTCGGTCGGGCGGCGTACTGCCACGTCTGGGGCAGGCGGATCTTGCGGCGTTGTACGCGCGCAGGATGGCCAATGTCGGATCGGTGACCGAGTTCAAGCAGGCCGACCTGAACCTGGCATCCGAGCTCGAGACGCTCTCGCCGCGGGCCGAGCGAGCGAAGTTCGACACGCTGCCGACGCGCGTGCAGGTGCGCGATCGCGAGGTGGAGATCGACTACGACGTCGAGGAGGAAGGCGGGGCGACGAGCGGCGTCGCGCGACTGCGACTGCCGGAAAAAGTGGCGCGCTCGCTCACCGAGGGCGAAGTGCCCAGGCTCGACCGGCCGGTGCGATTCGTGGTGTATCGCGGGCAGCGCGGATCCGTTCGCGCGCGGACGGTGGCCGAGCTCCAGGCCTTGCTGGATGCGCCGTGGACGGACGACGAGGTGGCGCGGTTCAATCGAAAGCGCGACGAGCAGCGCGACGCCAATCAGGTGAAGCGGCGCGAGCGATCGGGACATGATGCCAAGCGTGGGCTGCGCGAGGGCAACCGACAGCCGCGTCCCGGCAAGAGGGAGCGCAACCGGCGATCTGGTGGAAACGAGCAGGAGTCATATATCGGCGTTCCGCTGCCTGGCGACGATCGTTCCGCCAATGCGCCATCCGGACAGCGTGGACGTTCACACGGCCCGGGACGAGGGCCGAAGCGCGGCCCTGGCGGCGGATCGTCGCGAGGGCCAGGTGGGCCACGCGGGGGCGGAGGGCGTGGCGGTGGGCGCGGACGCTAGCGCGGGAAAACCGGTACCCGCTCAGGCAGACGGGTGTGCTCCCGCCGTCGAGCTCTCGGCGGCGGATCGCTCGGGCAGGTCGACGGTGTAGCGCTCCTCGCGCACGATGGTGAAACCGCGCGCCAGATAGTTGGGGAGTGCGTGCGGTGCGTCGAGCGAACAGGTGTTGAGGATCATCCGCGAGGCGCCGAGGGAGAACGCCTCCTCTACGGCGCACGTGAGTAGCCACCCGCCGAGTCCCTGTCCGATGAAGGCCGGCACGAGCCCGAAGTACATCAGCTCGACCGTGTCGTTGGGGTGATGCTGCAGCTCGAAGTAGCCGGCCGTCTGCGTAGCGACGGTGAGCATCCAGACGTGGATGTTGGGAGAGGCGAGGTAGGTCTCGAGTTCGTCGTCGCTCCAGACGAGCCGGTCGCGCCAGAGCCATTGCGCGCCGACGCCTCCGTAGAGCGCGCGGTATTGCGCTGCGGACACGGGTCGGAGGCGGTGCACACTCGCCGAGCGGGTCAGTGCGCGCACCGGTCGGAACTCGTCGATCGCTCGAAGCTCGAGGTGCGTGCGCGTGACGTCGATGCGGGCCGATGCGGGCGAGGACATGCCAGCAAGCTAATTCTGCGGACGACGACCGCAGTGATGATCGTCACGCAGGATCACGCCTTCAGGTGAGGCGAGCGATCTACGTCAGCCATCTGCCCGGAAACGCGACAGCGCCTGGATATAACCCGCTGGAAAACATGCGGTTACGAGGAGAGTTGACATTAGGACCGTCCGGTCCTATTTTCCGTGGGTGAGCAAACGCCGCCTGGCCATCCTCGACACCGCCGCACGCCTGATCAGTCAGCAGGGCTTCACGCACACATCGGTGGACGACGTGATCCGGGAGGCCGGCCTCAGCGGCAAGAGTCATTTCTATCACTACTTCCCGTCGAAGGAAGCGCTGGGGTTCGAGGTGCTCGACCGGCAGTTCGGGCGGTTCACGGATCGAGGGCTGGCCATCCTCCGCGAGCCGATGATCGAGCCGCTCGACCGGCTGTCGCTCTTCATCGACACGTTGGTGGCGTTGCAGCGCGAGCGCGACGCGCGGAACGGCTCGCCGTTCGGGAATCTCGCCGGCGAGCTGGCTGACTCGCACGAGGGGTTCCGGCAGCGACTCGACGTCGTGTTCGAGCGCTGGGCGCAACAGCTCCAGTCGTTGTTGTGGGAGTTGCACGACCAGCTTCGCGAGGGTGTCGATACGGCGAGGCTCGCCCGATTCATCATCGCCGCGCTCGAAGGCGGGATGCTCATGACGCGCGTGACACGCGATGTCGCGGTGATGGAAGGGATCGGTGCGGATCTCAAGCGGTTCGTCGCGACGCATCTCCGCGACGGGAAATTGCTGCTTCGCACGGTCGCGGAGCGGGAGCTGGCGCAGTCGGCAACGTAGGGAGTCAGGCAGTGCGTGACGGGGGCGGACGCCCTCACACGGTCACCGGGTTGGAGAACGCACGATGGAGCTCACGATGAATGGCTCAGGCGATGTCGCGCAGCGCGCGCGCTTTGAGGAAGAAGCACTGGTGCACATGGACGCGCTGTACAACTTCGCGCTCAAGCTCGCACGGGTCCGTGACGACGCAGAGGATCTCGTGTCGGACACCCTGCTGCGTGCGTTCGAGCGCCGGGAGCAATACCGGCTCGGCACCAACATCCGCGCCTGGCTGTTCACGATCCTCTATCACGTGTTCGTGAGCCGGAAGCGGCGCATCGGCTCACGCGAGGTGCAGGAGGGCGACGGAGAAACGGGGTGGTCGGTGCAGAACGCGGTGGGCGAGGCAGATCCCGAGGGACGGTTCTACGATTCGTTTCTGGACGACGAGATCGTCCGTGCCATCGATGCGCTGCCCGACGAGTATCGGACGGCGGTCGTGCTGTCGGACATTCAGGAGATGCGCTATGCCGAGATCGCGCAGATCCTCGGCATTCCCGAGGGCACGGTGAAGTCACGGCTGTTCCGGGGACGCCGCCTTCTCCAGCGGAAGCTGCGCGGCTACGCGGAAGAGATGGGGTACATCAAGACACTGGCGCTGGCGTCCTGATCGACGGCGGAATGCTTCTGACCTACTGACCTACCGACACGCGAGACGTCCCCATCCTCCGCGCCGCGGTCAGGCGTGCAGCTTCATCCGGTGCCGTGCGGCCTTCGCGCGATTGCCGCACGTGGACATGTCGCACCAGCGCCGCCGCCCGTTCTTGGTCTCGTCCTGGAAGACGCGACCGCAGCGCGGGTCGGCGCAGCGGCGCACGCGGTGCCGTTCTCCGAGGATGAGGGCGTCGGCCGCACTCTCCACGATGGGAATGAGCAGGCCGGCGAATGCGTCGCCGACGGAGACGAACTCGCGCGCGAACGACCCGTCGTCGCGCAACTCGAGACGCCGCGTTCCCGCGCTGCGACCAAGCACGCGATTGATCTCGTTCAATGCGTCGAGGCGTGCGTGCGCGGCGTCGCCGATTTCCGCGAGCGCGCGCAGCACGGTGCGCACCCGACGTGCGTCTCCAAGCACGGCGAGAGCACCCGCCGGCTGCTGAAGCGACCGGCGCCGCATGCTGCTCGCACGCTCGGCGTCGAGCACCTGCGCGGCCTGCAGCCAATCGGTGAAGCGACTGAAATCGTGGAGCGCATCGGCGCCGCGCGCGCCGGCATCGGTGTTGACGAAGTCGAGCCACAGCCGCTCCGCCACGAAGGCGAAGGGGACGCGGCGCGGTTGCGCGGTTGATCGGAACGATGCGGTGAGCTCGAGTGGAGGCGCCATTCGCCACTAGCATATCCCGCGATCCCGGAGGCAGCAACCGGATGCCGAGGCGTGCGGCGAGCGATAGCTTGGTCGCCACCCCGCATGGAGCGTCTCGTCATGTCACAGCAGTCGGATGTCGCGATCATCCGCGTCACGGTAGGATCGACGAATCCCGTGAAGGTGGGTGCGGGGAGGGCAGTCGTCGCGCGACTGTTCGCCGGAGCGCAGGTGACGGGAGCGGCCGTGGCGAGCGGCGTTCCCGATCAGCCGTGGGGCGACGAGGAAACCATTCGCGGCGCGCTGGCGCGCGCACACGCCGCGCGCCACGCCACGGACGCGGACATCGGCATCGGCATCGAAGGGGGCGTGGTGGAGAATGCCGACGGCACCGTGCGCACGTGTGCGTGGGCGGCGGCGGTGACCCGGGACGGCCGTCACGGTATCGGTGGCTCGCTCGCGCTGACGTTGCCACAGCGAGTGGCGGAGCTCGTTCGCGCCGGTACTGAGCTCGGCCACGCAATGGATGCCGTCACCGGAACGCACAACATCAAGCAGGGCGTGGGCGCGGTCGGAATTCTCACGCACGGCCTGGTGACGCGACAGCAGGCCTATGAAACGCTCGTCGCATACGCGCTCGTGCCGCTACTTCATCCCGATGGTGAACGGGAAGCTCTCAAGTCGAGCTGAGGTCGGGCCGACACGATGGCGCGGCACCAACTGCACGCCGCGACGAGATCGAAGTCATCATGCGCGATCACGGCAGGGCGGGCGCCTGCGGAGCGGCGAGGGCGTCTTCCCGGTACACGATCCACCCGGTCGTCTCCTCCGCGACGAGCTCGACCTCCGTACCGATCGGGAGGGTCAAGTTGGGACTGTCATGTCCGGCTGGAAAATCCATGAGCACCGGCACGCCGAGGTCCGCCACGAGATCGAGCACGAAATCCTCGAACTCGTCCTCCTCCGAGCGATCGAGCGAGAGGTGGCCGAACACGATGCCCCTCACCTTGCCGAGCAGCCCCGCCGCGCGAAGCTGCACCAGCCGCTCATCCACGAACGACATCGGATCGCGTACCTCCTCCAGAAAGAGGATCGCATCGGTCGTGTCGATTTCGTAGGGGGTGCCGATCGTCTGCTGGACGAGCGCGAGATTGCCGCCGACGAGCCGCCCCACCGCACGGCCGGCCTTCACGGTGCGCGCGACATCGCGGCCGAACCGCGCCGTGGGACGCGGCGTCGTCAGGGCGGACAGCATGGATGACGTCGTGATGTCTCGTGCACTCGGGATCAGGTCATCCGCCGTCGGCCCGTGAAAGGCACGCAGGCCGGCGAGCCGCATGAGCCAGAGATGCAGCACCGTGATGTCCGAGTAGCCGACGAACGACTTCGGATTGGCGCGGAAGATCTCGGGATCCAGGTAGGGGAGCATGCGTACCGCGCCGTATCCACCGGTACCGCCGATCACCGCCTTCACGCGCGGGTCGAGCCACATCTTCGTGAAGCTCTCGGCGCGACGCTCGTCCTCGGCTCGTTGGTCGCGGCGCGTCGTGGACAGCTCGGGGTCCACGAGCACGCCGTAGCCCGCGCGTTCGAGGGCGCGGACACCCCGCGCGAGCCAGCCGGCGCGCGGGGAATACGATGATGCGACGACGCCCACGGTGTCGCCCTTCTGCAAGGGCGCGGGACGGAGCAGCGGGACTCGATCAGACATGCAGCGCGGGCACACCGTTCGTGGGCGTATCGGCGTCGTCGTCGTCGACCGCGGACTCCGGCTCGTACTCGTGCGACGCCGTCACCGATTCGATGCCTGCGCTGCCGATCTGCAGGCGGAGCAGGTCCAGCCGGATGTTCTCGATCGCCGTGACCGTCGCGGAGAGACGCTCGGCGGCGAGCGAGCGGGCTCCGTGGAGCGAATCGGCGACTCCGCTGCGTTTCTCGTCGACCAGCGCGTCCCCGCCACGCTCGAACATCGCAAGCTGTGCGTCGAGCACGTCGATGCTCTGCCGGAGCTTTCCGGCGTCCGCCTCGAGCCGGCGCACGGTGTCTGGAAGGACAGCCAGTTCGCGCCTCATGGTCTTGGGCAACGCATCGAAGAGGTGATCGGTCGCGCGGCCGAGCGCGACTTCGGTCAGGAGCGGCATGCCGAGGACGGGACGCGCTGCCTTCGCGGATCCGATCGACGCGAGCCTGGCGACGCGGGCGCCCCACGGTCCTTTCCAGAAGGCGATCGACATGGCCGCGAGCCGCGACGCGAGTCGCAACCGTACGAACTCCCCGCCGAGCGCGACACCGGAAAAGGTAAGGGCGGAGAGCGAGAGAAAGATCGTTCCGTAGACGAACGTATCGGCGCGTTCGAGCACGCTACGTTCGATGGTGCCGAGCTCCCACATGGCCGACTGCTGCCAACCCAGGTACCCGCCCAGTGCCGACGTGCCGAGCGACGCGCCGAACATCACGCGCATGGCCCGGCGAAACCAGCCCGAGCTCTGCCGGCGCTCGTATTCGATCTCCTCGCTGCGCGCGGGCAATTCGCGCTCGCCCTGATTCAGCCACACGCGCAACGGCGCCGGAATCTCCTTCGCATGTTCGAACGCCAGATCGATCGCCTCGGCGAAGCTTTCCGCGTTGCGATACCGGCGAATCGGATCCTTGTGCAGGCACCGCTGCACGGCGTTGGCCAGCCGGGGCGGTACGGCGGCGGCGACACTCGTGATCGTCGGTGCCGGCGTGGTGAGATGCTGCGTCACGACTTCGGCGCTCGAACCGCCGTTGAATGGCAGTCGACCGGTGAGTGCGTAGAAGCCGACGACGCCGAGCGAGTACAGATCACTCCGCGCATCGAGCGGCTCGCCCACCGCCTGCTCGGGACTCACGTAGTGTGCATTGCCCATGACGCGGCCATCATGCGACCGCGCACTCGACTGCATCGCGCTGGCGAGACCGAAGTCCATGACGATGGCGCGCTCGCTGCCCCGCTCGAGCAGGATGTTCTCGGCGCTCACGTCGCCATGGACGATTCCCGCGCCATGCGCGTACGCCAGCGCCCATGCCACTTCGCGCAGCACGCGTGCCGCCTGACCCGGCAGCAGCGGACCACGCGTGCGGATTCGTTCACCCAGCGTGGTCCCCTGCACGAATGCCATGACGATGTACGCGTACCCGCCGCGCTCGCCCGCGGCGTAGACGTTCACGATGTTCGGGTGCGTGAGGCCGGCGGCTGTCTGCGCCTCGCGGAGAAAGGCCGCTCGCAAATGGGACTGCGCCGTCAGCTCGGCAGGCAGGATCTTGATCGCCACCGGCCGGGACAGGCGGACCTCCCGCGCGAGGTAGACGATGCCCGTGCCGCCGCGGCCGAGCTCACACTCGAGCGAATACTCGCCGGCGAGAGCCGCCTGGAGCGCGATGAAGTCCGCGGTGAGGTCGTGGGGCATGGACGAAAAAATAAAGGGGCTCTTCGGGGTTCCCTGTGGGTCGTGATTAGGTGAGAGGTGGTTCCAGGTCAAGGCCACCGCAATGAAAGAGGGCTCTTCCGGCAATCGAGTGGGTCGACCGGGTGCGTCGGGCGGAGTCGTTGTCGTCCCCTGCGACCCTCGGCGTCCTTCGCGGTTCGTGCTGGTCAAGTCCGTTGACCGCGGAGGACGCAGAGGATCGCGGAGGAACCTGCGGAGCGGTGCCGTCCTGAATTGGCCGGACTGGGGTCGTGGTCGTCCTCTGCGCGCCTCTGCAGCCTCCGCGGTCAAGGCTCGTCCCGAAGGTTCACCGCTGTTCCCGCAGACGATCGCATGCGCAATCGCTCATGAAGCGCACGCCCACACAAAAGCCGGAAGACTCGCGACTCGATGCGCCAGCGCGACGCATGGGAACTTCCCGCCCGTACCCGGGGCATTTACAGGGGTCGAACCCACCGTTTCCGACGCCCCGAGGTCAGACGTGCCCGCGCTCTCGCGCCCCAGCCCGCACGCTAGATTGCAGAAGATGACAGCCCCGCTGCACGACCAGCCAGTGACCTACTTCCGGAAGGGGTTCGGCCTCAAGGCCGACGTCCAGTCCGAGCTATCGGCCGATTACAACGGTCGCGTCGTGGATACTCTGCGCGAGCACGACTACACCCTCGTCGTGGACGACGTCACCATCATGCTGGCGCGCGAGTTCGGGTTCTGCTACGGGGTGGAGCGGGCGGTCGAGTACGCTTATCAGGCGCACCGGAAGTTTCCCGACCGCCGGCTGCTGCTCGTCGGCGAGATCATCCATAATCCGCACGTGAACGACAAGCTTCGCGGCATGGGGATCGAGATCATGACGCCGGGTGCGGACGGCGTGTTCGATTTCTCGCGCATCGGGCCGGAGGATGTCGTCATCCTCCCCGCGTTCGGCGTGACCATCGCCGCCTTCGAGGCCCTGCGCGCGACAGGCTGCGTGCTGGTGGACACGACGTGTGGCTCCGTGCTGAACGTGTGGAAGCGGGTCGACGTCTACGCGCGCGACGGATACACGGCGCTCATCCACGGCAAGTACTACCACGAGGAGACGCGGGCCACGGCGTCGCAGGTGATGAAGCATCCCGGCGGCAGCTACCTCATCGTGCGCGACATGGGTGAAGCGCGCGAGGTCTGCGACTACATCGAGGGTCGCGGCGATCGAACCGCTTTCCTGGCGAAGTACGGCAAGGCGGCCTCGCCCGGCTTCGATCCCGACGTGCACCTCCTGCGCGTGGGAGTGGCGAACCAGACGACAATGCTCGCCAAGGAATCGCTCGCCATCGGCGAGGAGGTCGGACTCGCGATGGCGCGGGCGCGGGGCGACGCGGCGCGGGCGACCGACTTTCGCACCTTCGACACGATCTGCAGTGCAACGCAGGAGCGGCAGGACGCGGTGATGGCCCTGCTCGAGGAACCGCTCGACGCCATGATCGTGATTGGAGGGTTCAACTCCAGCAACACCATCTCGCTCGCCGCGCTGTGCGCCGAGCGGGTGCCGACCTATCACATCGAGGACGCCGAGGGTATCGAGCCGGAGTCGGGCACGGTGCACTATCGCGTCGCGGGCGTGAAGCACGTCGAGGAGACGCGCGCCGGCTGGATGCCCACGGGGCGGCCGGCGCGCATCGGTGTCACCGCCGGCGCGAGCACGCCCAACAACAAGATCGGCGAGACGGTCGGGCGGATCCTCGCGACCCGGGGATTGGTGTTGGCGACGCCGTAGGTCGTTCCGTGCACCCGTTACCCCGACGATTTCCGTGACGGCGTTCTTCTCCACCTACATCGCCCTCGGCGACTCCATGTCCATCGATCTCTACCCCGCGCTCGACGCGGGTGAGATCGATGTCGCCGTGGGGGGGGGGGGGGGGGGGGCGGGGCGGCCCGGGGGGGCCCCGGGCGCGGGGGGGCGGCGGGGGGGGGCCCCCGGCCCGCGCGGGGCCGGG
>JAJAYP010000325.1 GCA_026786185.1 Gemmatimonadaceae bacterium | reverse complement strand
TCCTTCGCCTGCGCCAGCGCTTCCTTCATGATCTGCAGGTCCAGCCCATCGATCTTGATGTCCATCTGGATGGACGTGATGCCGGTCTTCGTCCCCGCGACCTTGAAGTCCATGTCGCCGAGGTGATCCTCGGTGCCAAGGATGTCGGTGAGGATCGCGTACTTCTTCCCTTCCTTGATGAGCCCCATCGCGACGCCGGCCACTGCGCCGCGGATCGGGATGCCCGCGTCCATCATGGCGAGCGAGCCGCCACAGACCGACGCCATCGAGCTCGATCCATTCGACTCGAGAATTTCCGAGACGATGCGGAGCGTGTACGGGAAGTCCGCGAAGTCGGGCAGGACGCCCTGAAGGGCGCGCTCCGCCAGGTTGCCGTGTCCGATCTCGCGGCGCGACGTGCCACGAAGGGGGCGCACTTCGCCCGTGGAGAACGGGGGGAAGTTGTAGTGCAGCATGAACGACCGCGTCGTCTCGCTCGGGCTGTCAATCGAGTCGAGCCGCTGGACGTCGTTCGCCGTGCCTAGCGTGACGGCGACGAGCGCCTGCGTCTGCCCGCGCGTGAACAGCGCCGAGCCGTGGGCGCGTGGGAGCAGGCTGGTGTCGATGGAGATGGCGCGCACTTCGTTGCTGGCTCGGCCGTCGACGCGCTTCTTCGTCGTCAGCACCTGCGAGCGCATGGCGTTGTACTCGAGATCGCCGAGGATGCTGTTGATCTCCTTGGCATGGTCGGGGAGCGTGGCAGCGAACGATTCGGCGACCGACTTCTTCACCGCTTCGACGGCCTGCACGCGCGTCTGCTTGTCCTTCTGGTTCAACGCGTCGCTGATCTTCGCATCCGCCGCGGCCTTCACCTTCTCCATCAGCCCGTCGGTGACCGGCGCCTTGACCCACGCCATCTTATCGACCTTCGGGGAGAGCTTCATGAGCTCTTCCTGGAAGGCGATCATCTCGCGGATGCCACCCTGCGCCACCGTCAGCGCCTCGACGACATCCTCCTCACTCACTTCGAGCGCGCCGCCTTCGACCATCATGATGGAATCGCGTCCGCCGGCGACGACCAGTTCCATGTCGCTGTACTCGAGCTGCTGGAACGTGGGGTTGAGGACCCAGTTGCCCTGCAGGCGGCCGACGCGCACGCCCGCGATGGGGCCACTCCACGGTATGCGGCTGGACTGCAACGCGTACGAGGTCGCCACGAGCGCGAGGACGTCGGCGTCGTTCTCCTGGTCTGCCGAGATCACGTAGCAGAACACCTGGACTTCGTTCTGGAAGCCTTCCGGGAACAGAGGCCGGATGGAGCGGTCGATGATCCGGCAGCTCAGGATCTCGCCATCGCTCGGACGGCCTTCGCGCTTGATGAATCCACCGGGAATCTTGCCGGCGGCGTAGGTCTTTTCCTTGTACTCGACCGTGAGCGGGAAGAAGGGGAGCGGGCTCTTGTTGTCGCTCACCGTGACGGTCGCGAGGACCATCGTGTCACCGTAGGTGACGAGGCAGGAGCCGGCGGCCTGCTTGGCCATGCGGCCGGTCTCGATGACCAGCTTGCGTCCCGCGAACGTCTTTTCAATGCGTTGCATGTGTGCTCTCGTCTTTCGTCTTTTCTGCGTGCGGCCGGCCCGATGCCGGCTCGCGCCTCGTGAAATGCAAAACGCGCGGGCCGCATAGATGCGCCCGCGCGAGTGCCAATGGACCAGCCTAGTACCGCAGTCCGAGTTCCTGGACGATGCTGCGATAGCCGTCGATGTCGGTCCGCTTCATGTAGTTGAGCAGCCGTCGACGCGTTCCCACCATCTTGAGGAGGCCGCGGCGTCCGTGATGGTCCTTCTTGTGCGCCCGGAAGTGATCGGTGAGGTAGTTGATACGGTCCGTGAGGAGCGCCACCTGCACCCGCGCCGAACCGGTATCGGTCTCGTGCGCCTTGTACTTCTCGAGCGTTGCCGCGTTATCGAAAGCCATGTCTCGTGGACTGTCCCCGCCGAAGCGGCGGTCTAAGCGAAGTTAAAATGGTTGAGCCGTTTAACTTAGCCGAGCCCGGCACCGCTGTAAAGGGGCGGAGGGGGCGAGACAGAGAACCGTGAACCGTGAACCGTGAACCGTGAACCGTGAACCGTGAACCGTGAACGGTGACCCGAGCACCATCGCTAACCGAACAGCTTAGCCACCACGTCCTTGAACCCCATCACCAGGTCGTTGAACGTGGACATCACGAAGATCAACTGGATCGCGACCAGCCCGAACCGCAGCACGTACTCGCGAGTACGCGCGCTGAACGGACTGCCCTTCACCGACTCGGCGATGTTGATCAGGATCTGACCACCGTCGAGGATCGGGATGGGCAGCAGATTGAGCACGGCGACGTTCACGCTGAGCAACGCGATGAGGAAGAGCAGCGATTCGAGCCCGCTCTGCGCCGCGGCGACGGAGGCGCGCGTGATCGCAATCGGGCCGCCGAGCTGACGCACAGAGACTTCGCGCGTGATCAGGCCACGCACCGTCTCGACGATTTTCGCCGCGGTGATCCAGGTTCCGCGCGCACCAGCGACCACGGCCTCACCGACGCCGACCGGCTCACGGGTCGTGGGGTCTGCCACGGCCGCGCCAATCTTGCCGACATTGCGCATTGCCCCGGTCGTCGCGTCCTTCACGCTCGTCGAGTCCGGGCGAATGGTGCGGGTGACGAGCGCACCGCCTCGACGCACGACGAACGGCAGATCGGTGCCCGCGGCGGGACTCACGCGTTCCTGCAACTGCGACCAGCTCTGCACGGGGTGGCCAGCGATCGTGACGATACTGTCCCCGATTCGGAGCCCGCCCCGTTTCGCCGGGCTGCCGGGCAGGACGTCGCCGAGCACGGGAGCGATGAAGAAGTCCACGGCGCCGAGCAGTTGCTGCGTCGTGGGTGCCCCTGGCGTGCCCACGGGAATGCGCGTGTCGCCGCGATTGGTGCGCACCACAACCGTGCCCGCGCCGGTCTCGTCGATGCGATCCGCGATCTCGGTCCAGTTGCTAACGGGCGCCCCATTCACCGCCACGATGGTGTCACCGGCCTGTAACCCGGCGAGCGCCGGCGCGGTGGCGAGTGGCCGTACCGCTCCGACGACGCGAGTGCCGACGACCGGCTGTCCGTACACCAGCGACAGGCCGGTGAGCACCATGAACGCGAGCAGGATGTTCATCGTGACGCCGGCGATCATGATGAAGAGCCGCGCGGCCAGGCTCTTGGACTCGAACCAGCGGTGCTCGGGCACGGGCTTCGGTCCGAAGGGCAGCATCGCCTCCGGATCGTACCCCTTCTGGCCGGGCTTCAGCCCCTCGCCTTCTCCTTCGCCGCCGCCCTCGATGAATGAGGCCTCGGCGTCATGCCGGGATGCCATGCGCACGTAACCGCCGAGCGGAAGCGCCGCGAGCACGTATTCCGTCTCACCACGCCGATACCGGAAGAGCGCGGGGCCGAACCCGATGGAGAATCGGGGGGCGTACACCCCGGTGAGCTTCGCGGCGATGAAATGTCCAAGCTCGTGCACGAAGATCACGAGTCCGAAGACGACGATAGGGGCGAGAAGTGCTAGCATGAGAGAAGCTCCTGCACGTGACGACGCGCCTGCGCGTCGGCGGCGAGAATGGCGTCGCGCGTCCCGCTCGGCGCATCGCCGAACCGGGAGAGCGCGCTCTGGATGGCGTGCGCGATGTCGCCGAAGCGAATCGCACCCTCGAGAAATATCGCGACCGCCTGTTCGTTGGCGGCGTTGAACACGGCGGGCGCAGCACCACCGCGCCGCCCCGCTTGCAGGCCCAGACCGAGCGCCGGAAAGTCGTCGTGCCGGACCGCCTCGAACGAGAGCGGCGACAGCGCCACGGCGTCGAAGGGCAATACCCCCGTGTCGCTCACGCGATCCGGATGCGTGAGCGCGTACAGGATGGGGAGCTCCATGCTCGGTGCGCCCAATTGCGCCAGCACGCTGCCGTCGACGAACTCGACGAACGAGTGCACGACACTCTGCGGATGCACCACGACGTCGATGCACTCGTACGGGATGCCGAAGAGAAAATGCGCCTCGATCACCTCGAGCGCCTTGTTGACGAGCGTCGCACTGTCGACCGTGATTTTGCGTCCCATCCGCCAGGTCGGATGGCGCAACGCATCCGCGAGCGATGCGCCATCGATCTGGTCGCGGCTCCATTCCCGGAACGGACCACCCGACGCGGTGAGCACCAGCCGCCGCACCTCGGCGATGGGTCGCGATCCGATGCACTGCAGGATGGCGCTGTGTTCGCTGTCCACGGGCACGAGCGTGCCACCGCCGCGCGTGGCGGCCGCGCTCACGAGCGCTCCGCCCATGACCAGCGACTCCTTGTTGGCGAGCGCGACGCGCTTTCCGTGTTCGAGCGCAGCGAGCGTGGCGTCCAGACCGGCGGAGCCCACGACGGCGTTGATGACGATGTCGACGTCGTCGCGAGTCGCCGCGTCCACGAGGCAGCGCTCGCCGGTACGCCAGTCCTGCGGCGCGTCGCCAGGCGCGCGCACGCAGCCCACGAACGAAGGAGCGTAGCGGGCGACCTGCTCGGCGAGGAGCGATGCATTGGTGAACGCGGTCAGCGCCGCGACGTGAAAGCGTGCCTGCTGACGCTCCAGCACCTGCAGCGCCGTCGTCCCGATCGATCCGGTCGATCCCAGGATCGCGACGCCACGCGTCTTCACCGGAAGACGGGAATGGGCAGCCACCCGAGCAGCAGATACGCGACGGGAAGGACGAACAGCAGGCTGTCGAACCGGTCCAGCACGCCGCCGTGCCCCGGGATGATGCGCGAGCTGTCCTTCACGCCCCCCTCACGCTTGATCAGCGACTCGAACAGGTCACCAATCTGCGCGGCGAGGCTGATGAGCGCCCCGAAGAGCACTGCGCCCCACGGCGTGAACCCGAGACTCGCGACGGGGACGAGCACGGCGCGCGCGTACAGCCAGGACACCAGCATGCTCGCCAGGAGTCCTCCCACCGCACCGGCGACCGTCTTGCCCGGACTCACGGACGGGATGAGCTTCCGACCACCGATCGCGCGCCCGGTAAAGTACGCGCCGATGTCGGACGCCCACGTGATGACGAGCGGGAAGATCAGCAGCGCGCCGCC
>JAJAYP010000324.1 GCA_026786185.1 Gemmatimonadaceae bacterium | reverse complement strand
GCCGCTGTGAAGTCAGAGGCATCGACAGCATCACGGCACAGACTTGACAGTGGCGCAGTGTTCGCACGTGCTTACGGCGTTCAATTCTGCGCTGACGTGAGTCCGCGCGCGCATTTCGCCTCACGACACACGCATGGCCGAATCTCCGGTCGTTCTCCTTCGCGCCCATAGCCGTCACGCTCCATGGAATGCCCGCGGACTTGCGGCGCACGCCACGAGCCTCGTTGATGCAGCCGGTTTTCGCCCGACCAACACTTCGGCGAGAGCGGCGCCAAGCGCTCGGGCGATTCGGTTTTACGTCGCACAACGCCTGCTCGATCGACCAGAGGGCGCTGGCACAACCGCCACCTACGGCTATCGACACCTGCTCCAGCTGCTCGCGATCAAGATCCGCCAGCGCGAGGGACAGACGCTCGAAGTCATCAAGAAGGAGCTCGCCGGTGTCAGCGGGGAGCAGCTCGAGCGCCGCGTCGCGACTGCGCTCGCGCCGGCACTCTCGCACAGCGCCGACCTCACGGTGCAGAAGGAAGACACCCAGCCGCCCGCCGATTGGCGACGAATTCCGGTGGCGGACGGTATCGAGTTGCACGTGCGCACCGATACACCAGCGGCCCGGGACGACGCGGTGGTCGGCATGCGCGACGCCATCCGTGCAGCATTAGGACGCTCGGACATCCGGAGTTGAGATGCTGACGCCTGCCGAGCACCTGTCATCCGCGTCGGGCCCGCTCAATGCGGCCGCCGCCTCGCGGAGCGGCGACGTGGCGGGAGGCGGCAGCGCAAAACGACGCGCCGCCAGTCGGCTGGTATTTCTCGACCGGGCACTCGAGGCGCTCCCATTCTTCCGGCTCAGTGATTCGAACGAAGAGGGCGCGATCTCCTTCACCGCGCCAGTCGGCGGCAAGTGGCGCGTGCTCCCCGCACCTGGCGATCGCCTCCCAGGCACGTTCGATCAGGATGTGTACATCGAATTGTTGTACCGCTATCAGGATGCACAGCGCCCCCCCGACGGTGTGATGACCTTCACGCTGCATGCGTTTCTGCGCGCCATGGGACGTCGAGTCGACGGTCGGACCTACGAGCAGCTTCGCGGCGCGCTGGCGCGCCTCGAGCGCACCACGCTCGAAAGCGCCGGAGGCTACTGGGACGCCGCCAACAATCGTCCGTTGGAGGGCGCCTTCACGCTCCTCAGCGCCGCGACAGTGGATCGAAGGCGCGCGGCCGACCGGGATCAGCTCTCCCTCTTTCCGAGTGTCACGGCGGCCGAACCGGGCGTCGCACGCGTGACACTCGCACCGCAGGTGCGCAGCAACCTCGACGCCGGTCACGTCACGTCGCTTCGACTGGGCAGCTACTCATCGCTGCTGTCGCCGGTCGCCAGACGCATTTATCGGCTGCTCGCGGTGCAGCTTGCGGCAGGCGCCGATGGACTGTGGCGCGTCTCGCTCGACACCCTCGCTGATTTGCTCCCTCTCACCCAGCGATACCCGAGCCACATCCTTCGCGTGGTGAAACCGGCCAGCGAGATGCTGGTCGCAGCCGGCATCGTGGACAGCGCCGAGGAATCACAGGACGGGCGCTCCTGGTTCATGGAGTATCGCTGGACGTGACGAAACACCACCGACGCGCGTAGCACGTCGTCGCCCTGCTGGATCCGGGAACTTGCCTAACGCGTTCCGGTACAGTAGCCGTACGGAAGATTCCGAAGTCCGTCCTTTTCCCGCTGGAAGGTTTTCATGTCGCGTATGCGCACTGCCGTTGTCGGCGCCCTCCTCATCGCTGTACCTCTCGTCGCCGGCGGCTTCGTCTGGCAGAATCGCGAGGCGCGGGACGGGGCCATGCTGTTTGATCAGGTGCTGCGCCGCGTCTCCGAGCGATTCGTCGACACGGTCGACGCCACCGCGCTCTACGAGAAGGCCGCGCGCGGGCTGATCACTCAGCTCAACGATCCGTACACCGTTCTCTACACGCCCAAGGAGTTCGCAGCCTTCACCCAGGGCACCAACGGCCGCTATGCAGGCGTCGGCATGCAGATCGAAGACATCAAGGGCAACATCACCGTGGTGAAGGTGTTCCCGAACAGTCCAGCGGCAGCGGCCAACGTCGCTGAAGGTGATCGCATTGCGGTCATCGACTCCGTCAGCACCCGCGGTTGGATCGTGGACTCCGTCTCGGCAAAGTTGAAAGGGGAGCCAGGGACCAGGGTTCGCGTGCGCTTCGTGCGCCCAGGCGTTCCGGAGATGATCAGCGCGACGTTCACCCGCGCCACGATTCACATCCCTGCAGTGCCCTTCGTCACCATGCTCGAAGGTGGCATCGGCTACATCCCGGTACAGGGCTTCAACGAAACGTCTTCGGCAGAAACCATCCGCGGCATTCAGCAGCTGCAACGCGAAGGCATGAAGTCGTTGATCCTTGATCTTCGCGGCAATCCAGGCGGCATTCTGGACGAAGCCTTCGTCATGAGCAATCTCTTCCTGCCCAAGGGGAAGGAAATTCTCACGTATCGCGGCCGGGCCGAGATGAATCAGCAGTTCATCGCACAGGAAGACCCGATGGTCCCCACCATGCCGCTGGTCGTCCTCGTTGACGACGGCTCGGCATCGGCCTCGGAGATCGTCGCAGGCGCCCTTCAGGATCACGATCGCGCCCTCATCGTCGGTACCACCAGCTACGGCAAGGGGTTGGTGCAGTCGCTCTTTCGCCTGGACGGTGGATACGCGATGAAGATGACGACTGCCAAGTGGTTCACACCCAGTGGCCGTTCGATCCAGCGCCCGCGCAAGTTCGTGAATGGTCGCTTCGTCGAAGAAGAGGCCCCCGACTCGATGGAAACCGACAGCGCGCACAAAGCCCGCCCCGCCTTCCGCAGCGACGCCGGTCGCGTGATCTACGGCGGCGGCGGTATCGCGCCGGACATCATGGTGCGCCCAGACACACTCACGACGTTGGAGCAGAAGGCGGCGCGTCAGCTGGCACCAAAGGGGCAGGAAGCCTTCAGCACGCTGTCGCAGTTCGCCGAAGAGCTGCGCCCGCAGGTCAAGTCAACCGGCTTCGTCGTCACGCCGGCGTGGCGTGAGGAGTATTACCGTCGCATCGTGGCCGCCAAGGTGCCGGTCGATTCGGCGACGTACTTCGCCGCACCCGGCTATTTCGATCGCCTGATCGGTAATCGCGTCGCACGAGCAGTCTACGGCGATTCGACCGTCGCCAAGCGTCAGTTCGGCGAAGATCCGCAGATGCAGAAAGCCATCGAAATGCTGCGCCGCGGTTCGACACAGAGTGCCCTGTTCGCGATGATCGGGTCGTCCAAGCAACCCGCACCGCAGCGTCCGTAGTTGCACGGATCCACCGCCAAGTCGGCGGCGGATAGCTTTCCTCGCGGGGGCGGGCCACCAAAACCGGCCCCGGGGGTGTTTGGCCGACCCAATTCACCCCCCCCCCGG
>JAJAYP010000323.1 GCA_026786185.1 Gemmatimonadaceae bacterium | reverse complement strand
GCTACCATCTGCAGCATCTCGCGGGAAGCCTAGATCGCTTGCTCACCTATGCGCGCGGCGAGTCGCTCGGCGAAGCACAGTTAGCTGCGCTCGCGCAGGAGGGCGTGGCGTGTGTGTCGGCTCCGGTGCTCGTCGCGGCTGTGCTGGCGCGAATCGACCGGGCGCTGGACCAGGTGCGGCGCACCGCCGTCGAGCAGTTGAACGAGGCGCGGGAAGTTGGACGGGCGAGATTGCCCAGCACGGTGCTGGGTCTGCTCTTTCATGCGGCAGAACACAGCGCTCGGCATGTCGGCCAACTCACCACGACGTTGAAGGTGGTGCGCGGGCTCGCCTCAGCTGGACGCGAGCCCAACTCCACGTCAGGTTGAGGCCATGAGAGGATTGTCGCTCGCCGTCCGCCGGATGCTCCGCGTCGCTGCACGCCTGGTCTTGGGTGCAACCCATTCGCGCGCGCTGGCGCAGACCGTTCCCGCGCGGCGCGCGTGTGGCGGGAGGTACGCGTCGGACGGCGAACGGGTGCCGCTCGCTCCCGCTCGTCGTCGCCTATGGTTCGCAGCCGATTTTGGAGTCAGCTCGTCACGCACACTTCGAGGGTTGGGAGCTGCAGCACCTCCGCTGCTGCCGTCACCGCGCGGTCCACGTCAGCCGTCGTCGTGCGCCAGCCGGACACCGACACGCGCATGCACCGCATCCCGCGCCACGTCGTGCCGGTGAAGAATGCCTCACCGCTCGCGTTGATCGCGGCGATGACCGCATCCGTCCTGCGGTCGTGGTCCCCCTCGGTCGCACTCGTGCTCGTGTCGAGGAACCGAACGAGCCCCTGGTTGATGATGGGGACGCGCATCACGCGCGCGCCGGGCAGCGCCCCGATGCGCGTCACGAGATCGTGCGCCTGCCGGCAGTTGCGCGAGATGAGGTCCGCGAGGCCGGCGCGTCCGAGCTCTCGCAAGGCTGCCCACGTGGCGAAGCCGCGAGCGCGCCGCGAGTGCTCGGGAGTCCAGTCGAGTTGGTCGCGCACCTCGGTGGCGTGCAGGAGGTAGCTCGCGCGATGCTCCATCGCCGCACGATGGTGCTGCGGGTGCGCCACGAAGGCGTAGCCGCAGTCATACGGAACGTTGAGCCACTTGTGCCCGTCGGTCGCCCACGAATCTGCGCCCTCTGCGCCTGCGAGGAGGTGGCGCATCGCGGGCACCGCGTTGCACCAGAGCCCCATCGCACCATCCACGTGCACCCACGCATTGGCTTGATGAGCCAGCGCAATCAGCTCCGGGAACGGATCGAACGCGCCGCAGTTGACGTCGCCCGCCTGAAGCACCACGATCGTCGGCCGCCCCGACTCGCGCGCCAGCGCTTCGCGCAGAGTGTCCGGCGTGAGATGCAACGCCGCATCGCTCGGCAGCATCACGATATTGGCGGTGCCGATGCCGAGGAGCTTCGCGGCGCGAGTCGTCGTGCCGTGCACCTCGCTCGACGTGATGATGCGAATGCGTGGCGCGCCGCCCAGTCCGTCTCGGTTGACGTCCCAACCCGCACGTGACAGCACCGCGTGCCGGGCCGCGGCGAGGCAGGTGACGTGGGCCATCTGGCATCCCGTCACCAGCGCGTAGGACGCCGACGCGGGAAGACCCAGAACGTCCTTGAGCCATTCGCCGCAGACCTCCTCCACCACGGCGGCGGCTGGACTGCACGCGTAGAGCCCCGCGTTCTGGTCCCAGGTGGCAGTGAGCCAATCCGCAGCGAGCGCAGAGGGAAGGCCTCCGCCAATCACCCAGCCGTAGAATCGCCCTCCCGCATTGCCGATGAGTCCATCGGCGACGCCGACCGCGAGGTCATCGATGATCGTGACCGGGTCGGTGCCCTCAGTAGGCAAGGCATGCACGAAACGGCGACGCAGCTCGGCGAGCGAAACGGTGGCATTGACGGGCGCCTTGTCGAGCGAATCGAGATAGGCGAGGGCGTGCTCCTTCGCGCACTCCATCGCGGCGCGCTCGTGGCTGTCGATCTTCACGGATGTCCCCCCATGACGTTCTCCTCCCCGCATGTCGGCGGCCCATGTGCCGCCCGGCCGATTTCCACGGTGAATCGGAAAGCGGGCAAGGTACAGCTTGGGCCGCACCCGTCGCCATGCAGGTACGCAAGCTCGTCGAGTGCGCCTGCGCATCGGGGAACGGGGTCAGGCCGCTCTTGAAGCCAGCGCTGGTCGCTCATGGTCGGGGCAGTGTGCTTCCTCCCGGCATCAGTCCAAGGCTCTTCGTGCGAGCCGGCTTGCCACCGCGACTGCTAGCGCCACGAGGGTCAGAAGCGCCGCGATATTGAATGTCGTTCGCATGCCTGCAGCAACGGCCGAAGCGTGCGCCGTCGTGATGTCTGTCGTCGCCGAGGCGAACGCGAATACCGCTCCCATGACGGATACGCCTGTGATGAGCCCGAGATTGCGCGACAGGCCGACCATGCCGGCGATGACTCCGCGCTGATCGGGGCGGATATCGGTCATGAGGGTCGTGTTGTTGGCCGCCTGGAACAGCGCGTAATCGGTGGTGACAATGACGATGGCGGCGATATAACCAGCGACGCCGAACATCCCCGGCGCCGCGGAGAGCGCCAGAAAGCCGGCGCACATGCCGATCAATCCGACGATGGCCATCCGATGGGCGCCGAAACGATCGACCATCCGACCGGCCGCCACGCCGGCGAGCGACGCCACGAAAGGGCCGACCGACATCACTAGTCCGACACGAGCCACGTCGAGCCCGAGCGCGCGAGACAGATAGAATGGGCCGACCACCAGCGTCGCCATCATCACGGTCGAGACGAGCACGCTCATGGCGAGACCCGCGCTCAGCGTTGGGTCGCGGAACATTGTCAGAGGAAAGAGGGGCGATGCGGTTCTCGCTTGCGCGAACACAAAGAGAATGACCCCAAGGACGGCGGTTGCCAGCAGAGCCATGTTGTGCGGACCCACGCTGCCACCACCGATCGTCATGGCCAGCGCATACGCGGCGAGCGTCACGGCGAGCAGCAGCGTGCCAATCGCGTCGAAGCTGGCCCGCCCCCCATTCGCCACCGTGCGATCGAGGGGCAGGGTGCGATGCGCGAGAACGAAGTTCAGGATCCCCAGCGGCACGTTGACGAGGAAGATCATTCGCCATCCGAAACCGGCGATCAGGATTCCACCGAGCGACGGACCGAGCGTCGTGCCGATTGCGGACATCGTCCCGAGCAGCCCCATCGCGCTGCCGGAGCGCGCTTTCGGAACTGTTTCACCGACCAGTGCCATGGTGAGGGCCATCATCATGGCCGCTCCAATGCCTTGCGCCGCTCGCGCGGCAATCAGCAGCCAGAGGGAGGGCGCGACACCGCACAGCAGCGACGCCACGGTGAACAGCGCGATCCCGAACAGCAGCAGTCGTCTGCGGCCAAGGAGGTCGCCCAGGCGCCCCGCGCTCACGATCAGGCTGGTGATGGCGAGCAGATAGGCGAGGACGATCCACTGGACGTCCTGAAAGGACGCGCCGAACGCGTGGGCCAGCGTTGGCAGGCCGACGTTGGCGATGCTGGTGTCGAGCGACGGCATCAGCATGGACAGCGACAGGCTGGTCAGCGCCCATCGCACCGAGGAAGTCACTCTCGCACGTGCGATTCCCGATTCACCAGTGATAGCAACGATCTGAGTCACGAAGACCTCCGCGAGTGGCGGCTCCGGAATCGGAGCATTCACAAGCGTACCTTTCGCGCTCGCATGGCGGAACGCGCACCAATTGCATTGTATTAGTGCACGAGACGCCATATATCACGGCAAACCACGGCGAGGTGCCGGCATGTCGACTCCCGATCTCAACCTGCTCGTCACGCTCGATGCGCTCCTCGTCGAAGGCAGCGTCGCGCGCGCGGCGCGGCGACTGCGACTCAGCCCGTCCGCGATGAGCCGAGCGCTCGCGCGATTACGCGACACGACGGGCGATCCGCTGTTGGTGAGGGCTGGACGCGGCCTCGTTCCCACCCCTCGCGCCCTCGAACTTCGCGCGCGGGTCGGTCACCTCGTTGAGGACGCGCACGCGGTTCTGCGCCCCGTCGAAGAGCTCGACCTCGAACAGCTCATACGCACCTTCACGCTACGCACGAGCGAAGGGTTCGTCGAAAACTTCGGTCCGGATCTCATCGCGCGCGTCGGCAGGGAGGCGCCGGGAGTACGCCTGCGCTTCGTGTCCAAGGGCGACAAGGACAGCACGCCACTTCGCGATGGGCGCGTCGATCTGGAGACCGGCGTCGTCGGGACGGAGATGGGTCCTGAGGTTCGCGCGCAGGGTTTGTTCAGAGATCGGTTCATCGGCGCCGTGCGGAGTGGGCACCCGTTATCCCGAGGCAAGATGACCGCTGCGCGTTATGCAGCCGGCCGGCACGTCCTCGTCTCGCGGCGGGGTCGTGATGAGGGCCCGATCGATGACGCCTTGAAGACGGTCGGACTCCAACGCACGATCGTCGCGCTCGTCGGCGGCTTCTCAGCCGCGCTGGCACTGGCGAGGTCGTCCGACCTGATCGCCAGCGTTCCCGAACGGCATACAGCAACGCTGCGCGCGGAAATGTCTGGTTTTCCCCTTCCGGTGTTCTTGCCCGAGATCACCGTATCGTTGCTCTGGCATCCGCGGCTGGACGCCGATCCAGCGCATCGCTGGCTGCGCGGCTGCGTCCGGGACGTGTGCGGAGCAACTCACCGATCATCGTCAGCAGGAACACGACGAGGGGGAAGCCACCGTGGGCGATCAACAGGCCGTCCGGGAAGATGAGCGCGCGCGGCGAGATTGCCGCCAGCCGAACCGCCAGCCTGCCTGCGCGCGTGATCCACTCGTCCGTCCATCACCGGCAGCAACTGCTGCCGGTGATGATCAGGGTCGTTCAGCGCTGACCGAGCGAGGGCTGTAGTTCCCGGGCAAGCTTCAGGTGTGCTTCCACCACCGGACGCGTCTGCTCCAGAAGGGCCTTGAGTTCGCCGTTCTGCGCGCTCGGGAGCAGTACCTTGTCGATCGCACCGAGCAGATTCTCATGGTAGGTGACCTCGTTCGCAATGTAGGCGCGGTCGAATTCCGCGCCGCTCTTGCCCCGAAGTGTCTGTCGCGCCTGCTGCCCGCTCTCGGTTTGCTGCCGACTCACGGCGCTCTCCTCGGGCTTGACGCCGAGCTTCGTGACCAGTGCGACGGCCGCCTTGTTCACCCCGCCGTGGTCGGTGATCATGCGGTTGGCGAACTCTTTCACCTTGGCGTTCGTGGACTTCGACGCAGCGAGGCGACCCCCTTCGATATCCGCGTCATTGGCCGCGACCACGATGGCGGCAATCTGGGGATCGGTCACCGCAGGCGTCGCCGCGACGGAGCCTGCATCGGTGCTCGCCGTCACGCTCGGCGCCGTCCCCATCGCGGCGGTGTCGGCCGTCTCTACCTTCTTGTCGGTCGCGGTGCAGGCGACGAGCACGACGCCAGTCATGAGCGACAGCACGATCTTCTTCATCGTTGGTCTCCTCGTGTGATCTATCCAGTGGGTACGACTCGGACCGTAGCAGTGTGCGGCCCGCGGGCTGATGAACTTTCGTTCAGCGAACGATGAGTGTTCCCTTCATCATGGGGTGGAAGGTGCACTCGTAGCGGAACGTTCCCTTCCGCTCCGAAACGTAGCGCCACGACCGCCTGGCATCCACGCTTCCGGAATCGAAGCGCTTGGCGCTCGCAGTCGCCGTGTGAGGAACGAGGTCGCCGTTGATCCACGTGACCGTATCACCGAACTGTACCGTAAGGGACGCGGGCTGATACTGGAACGCCCGGATCGCAACGGTGTGCGCCCTGGCCCCCGTCCTCGTGCAACTCGTGCCGAGAAGTAGCGTTGCAGCGAATATCGAGCCGAAAGCGGATAGACGCGGGGAGAAGCGCACGCCGATCCGCTCGGAGGTCTGCAGGGCTTTCGGCCCCCGACCGGTCACAATCGAGGAGGCGCGCACGGACGGCGTAGGCACGATGCATTGCCTCATCGATGGGATTTTGTGACAGGGGTCTGGCCAAGGCTCGTTCGGTTCAACTTTCTCCTCACCAGCAAGTCAAGCGTGTCCTTGACACAGTTCCCGACGCACTACCGCGTCTCAGCACACGGTGCGGACTGGCGCGTCAGCCGGCCCCGTCGCACTTTCGGCCCGACCAGGCTGTACGTCACGCGTCGCGGCGTGCCATGCCAGCGCGAACACCAACGACGGAGAGACTCTCGTGGCCTCGAACGAATCGGACAGCGTACCAACCTCCACCACCACGCATACTCCGGACCCTTCTCGGCGCGACTTCCTCCACACCGCCGCAGCCAGCGCCGCGGTCTTCGCCTTCGACCACGGCGCCGCCTCACCCTTCCTATTGAAGGATGACCGCGCCGCCGTGCTCGCCCAGGTCGCCACGCAGCACGACGCCACCCTTGCGATGCTGCGCGAGTGGATCGCCCTCCCGTCGATCGCCGCCGAGAACCTGAACTACCCGCAGGGCCCTGAGCACATGGCGAAGCTGGCGCGCGACGCCGGCTTCCAGCACGTCGAAGTCGTCCCCACCGCCGGCAAGGGCGGTGTCTTCGCGACGCTCGACGCCGGCGCGCCCACGTGGCTCGCCATCTACATGATGTACGACGTCAAGCAGTACGACCCGTCCGAATGGAGCTCGCCTCCGCTCGAGGGACGGCTCGTCGACCGGCCGGGTGTCGGCAAGGTGCTCGTCGGACGCGGTGCGACGAACTCCAAGGGACCACAGGCCGCGTGTCTCGCCGCACTCAATGCGTTCAAGGCAGCCAATGCGAAGCTGCCGGTGAATCTCGTACTCATCTGCGAAGGCGAAGAGGAGATCGGGTCGCCGAACTTTCGCCAGATCGCCTTCAAGCCCGAAGTGCAGGCGGCACTGAGCAAGTGCATCGGCATCATCATCCCGCTCGGCAACCAGGACCTCGACGGCTCGGTGCAGGTGAACCTCGGCGCCAAGGGGATCGTCGAGCTCGAGCTCGTGTCATCCGGCGAGAAGTGGGGACGCGGCCCGAAGCTGGACGTGCACTCGAGCCTCGCGGCGCAGGTGGACAGCCCCGCATGGCATCTCGTGCAGGCACTCAACACGCTCGTGAAGCCCGATGGCCACACGCCGGCAGTGGCCGGCTTCTTCGACAAGGTGCGTCCGCTCACGAGCGCGCAGCGCCGGATCCTCGCGACATCGATCCCCAGGAAGAGCGAGGCGTCCGCCAAGAAGTCGCTCGGCGTCGAGCACTGGATCGCGAACGAATCGTGGCATGACTCGCTGCTGCGCCTCGTATCGCAGCCGACGATCAACATCGAGGGCCTCGTCGGCGGCTACACCGGACCGGGTGGCAAGACGATCCTGCCGAATCGCGCCGTGGCGAAGATCGACATGCGTCTCGTACCTGACATGACCGCGGCGGGAACGCTCGCCCTGCTCAAGGCGCACCTTCGCAAGCACGGCTTCGGCGACATCGCAGTGAACATGACCGGCGGATACGACCCCACCGAAACTCCAGCGGACTCGAAGCTCGTGAAGGCGATGATCGCGACGTACAGCAAGTCGGGCATCGAGCCGCTGCTGTGGCCACGCCTCGCCGGGTCGTGGCCGGGCGCGACGTTCACTGCGCCGCCGCTCAAGTTGCCCGCCGGACCGTTCGGCCTCGGTCACGGCGGCGGCGCGCATGCGCCGAATGAGTACTGGGTCATCGAGCCTGCGAATTCCAAGGTGGCGGGGATGGACGGCGCGGCGCGGTCGTTCGTCGAATTCTTCTACGCGCTGGCCTAGCTCCGCAGGCGGCCCGCCGCCTGTTGGCACCAGTCGAACCGTTCATGCTCCTGAAGCTGTTCGATCATCTCACGTGGGCCGATGGCGAGGCCGTTCGCGCACTCGATGCGTTGCCGGAGGGAAGCGCCGAGCGCGCGCACGCGGTGATGACGTATGCGCACCTTGCCGCAGCGGCTCACGTGTGGCTCACCCGGCTGGAGCGACGCCCGCCGGCGCACTCGGTGTGGCCTGATCTGTCACTCGCGGACGCGCGCGCGCTGGCGGACGAAAGTCTGGCTGGTCTGCGGCGGCATGCCGGGCGCGACATGGGCGAATTGGCGGCCGAGGTGGAATACCGCAACAGTGCCGGTCGGGTATTTCGGAACACCGGCGCGGATGTGCTCATGCACGTGGTGCTTCATGGTAGCTACCATCGCGGGCAACTCGCGCTTCTGACGCGGCAGGGCGGGGGAACACCAGCCGCGACGGATTACATCGCGTACTTGCGCGGCGCGCCGTCGCCCGCAGTCGCACCGGGCACGTCAGCACGCACCGGGTCCGGCTAGTGTACTCCTTGTCAGATGTCGCGCGGTACAGATCCGGTGGAGCAATCGTGCTTGCGCCTCACGACGCCGCGATCGACCGACCTACCGGCTCACCGCGCTGACACCTCGGCCACCCAGATGTCGCTCTGCCGATCCTCCACCGTGAAATAGAATCGCTTCCCGTCGCTGGCGAAGTCGAATCGGTTCGAGGCGCGCGCCGGATCGTCGAAACGCGTCAGAAGTCGTGGACGTCCGCCGGCTGCAGGGATGGACCAGAACGATGCGCGCCCGAGCGCATCGTGACTCTTGAAGTAGAGTTCGCGGCCGCTCGCGGCATAGATGGCCAACTCGGCGTGCGGATCACCAACGCCCGGCACGTAGAGATCACGCTGCGCGCCCGAGTCGGAGGCGACGAGGCCGATGCGACCTTCCGCTGGCGAGACGAACGCAATCGTCCGTCCGTCCGGAGACCACTCCGGACGCCAGCCCGCTCCACCCACGAACCGCGGGGCGCTCCAGCCGCCACGGTCGTTACGGCGCATCACGAGGATCTCCGATCTGCCCATGTCGAACAGCGCAAGGGCACGTCCATCAGGCGACCAGTTCGCCATCGACCGTTGTCGACGAGGTTCTGACTGCGTGAGCTGCTGCACCGGCAACCCGTCCAGCGGGAGCAGGAACAGGTTTCGAGATCCCGTCTGATGCGAATGGTAGACGAGCTCCCTCCCGTTCGGCGAGAGCGCCCCTCGAAATTCGTCCAGCGGCCCGCGCGTGAGTCGTTCCGGCTCGCCGCCCGTCACCGGCATTCGATACACGTCGGAGTTGCCACTCAGGTCCGAGTCGTACAGGAGCCATCGGCCATCGGGAGAGACGCGCACTCCCTCGACCGTCTGGTTCCCCGACGTCACCGGTACCGCTGATGCCGACGTCACGGGAGGCCGCTGTGGAATCGGCATCGCCCACACATTGGCGGTGCTCGTGTACGCCGCGTACACGATGCGCGCACCATCGATGGAGAAATCGACGGACTGCGCGCCGATTCCCGTTGTCACGCGTGTCGGCTCCGCACCCGCGGCGGCACGCGGCGCGACCTCCAGCGCATAGACGTCTCGCGGGCCTTGCCGGTTCGACACGAAGTACAGCATCCGTCCATCTCGTGACCACGCGGGACTCTGGTGCAGCGAGTTGCTGTCGGTGACGCTGACCGGCACTCCTCCGCTCGCGGGAATCACGACGATCTTGCTGGGTCCCAGGTTGCCGAACATCGGCCCGACGCCGAAGGTCGTCCCGACCGTCACGTAGAAGGCGTTGCCCGATACGCACGCGAGCCGAACGCCGTCGGGCGACCAGCTGCAGGAATGCAGATCGAGTCCGGTCGTGATGAGCCGATCGTCGGCCGAGCCCACTCCGCGCGCGAGCAGAGAGTCTCCACGTACATACCCGATCTCGCGGCCGTCGGCCGACCATGTTGCGGACCGGACCATGGCGCCGGGGCGGCCCGCGACTTCCTCGCGTGCCGGTCCGCGGGACGCCGGCGCGCTGAACACTCCGCCGCCTGACAGAAACAGGATGCGCGCGCCATCCGGCGACCAGCGTGGGAGCCACTGGTTCGCGGTGCTGTCGGTCGTGAGGACCATCGCCTTCCCCCCACCAACGTCGCGGACGGCGATGCGCATTTGGAACGAATGACCAGTCGCATAGGCAACGCGCCGCCCGTCGGGCGACATCGAGGGCTGCACTTCGAGTCCGGCGTCGGAAGTGAGGCGGCGCGCGCGGCCAAGCGCGAGCGGCGCCCGTTCGTCGCGACTGCGGGTCAGGGTGATCGCGAGTGCCACGAGCAGCGTGAGGCCGAGTGC
>JAJAYP010000322.1 GCA_026786185.1 Gemmatimonadaceae bacterium | reverse complement strand
GGGGGACAACGTGCAGATGACGATCGAGCTGATCACGCCGATCGCGATGGACGAGGGGCTCCGGTTCGCGATCCGCGAGGGCGGCCGGACGGTGGGCGCCGGCGTGGTGGCGAAGATCCTGAAGTAAGGGTGGGTAGGTGGGTAGGTGGGTAAGTGAGTAGGTGGGTAGGTCAGGACCACCCGACTACCCGACCTACCGACCTACCGACCTACCGACCTACCGACCTACCGACCTACGAGCAGTTCATTCACCAGCGCGCCTAACGGGCGTCGGGAACACGACGAAGCAGCTCAGGCTGCCGGGTCGTCCGACAGTTACCGCCCCGACGCGGACTGACTAAACCAGAAGGAGTTCGAGAGTGCCGAGAGAAAAAATCATCCTCGCGTGCAGCGAGTGCAAGAACCGCAACTACTTCACCATGAAGAACAAGCGCCTTCACCCCGAGCGCGTCGAGTGGAAGAAGTACTGCCCGCGCTGCAACAAGCATCAGCTCCATAAGGAAACCAAGTAATGGCCGACGTCGTCGCGCCTCCCACGGCGCCCGAGAACAGGACGATGGCCGCAGTTCGCGGCATTCCGTCGTTCTATCGGGCGGTCCGCGCGGAGATGGCCAAGGTGACCTGGCCCGAGATTCCCGACGTGCGCCGGGCCACCATTGCGATCATCGTGTTCGTGCTCCTGCTCGGACTCGTGATCTGGCTGCTCGACGTCGCCCTGCAGGGACTGCTCGTCCGCGTCATCCCGTCCCTCTTCACGGGGCGCTGACGATGGACCATCGGTTCTACGCCATCCAGACGACGGCCGGCCACGAGAACAAGGTCCGCTCGCTGATCCAGCGCAAGATCGAGTCGGATCCGCGCGCCGCGGACGAGCGTGCCATCCGGCAGGCGCTCGTCCCGACGCAGGAAGTCGTCGAGATCAAGAATGGCAAGAAGGTGAACGTCGAGCGGAAGATCTTCCCGGGCTACGTGCTCGTGGAGATGCTCATGTCGCAGGAATCGCTGCACCAGATCAATGGCATTCAGGGCGTGATCAAGTTCGTCGGGCACGAGCGGCTGCCACAGCCGCTTCGTCCGGAGGAAGTGAACCGGCTCCTGGGCATCGCCGACGATGTGGAAGAGACGGCACCGAAGGAGGAGATTCCATTCCTCGTCGGACAGGCCGTCGCGATCACCGAGGGACCGTTCACTGACTTCAACGGCACGGTCGAAGAGGTAATGGCGGACAAGGGGAAGGTGCGGGTAAGCGTCTCGCTGTTCGGTCGGCCCACGTCGGTGGAGCTCGACTACCTGCAGCTGAAGGGGTACTGAGGGACTGCACCACGTCGCACACCACGGCGACGCTCAGACAGCAGTGGTAGTTCGACCCGCTCCGGCGGGCAAACGCAGAGGAGACTCATGGCAAAGAAAGTATCAGGGTTCGTCAAGCTGCAGATCCCGGCGGGGAAGGCCAATCCGGCTCCGCCGGTGGGTACGGCGCTCGGTCCGCAGGGCGTCAACATCATGGCCTTCTGCAAGGAGTTCAACGCGCGCACGCAGGGTCAGGACACGATTCTGCCGGTGGAGATCACGATCTTCTCCGACAAGTCGTTCACCTTCATCCTCAAGACGCCACCAGCGGCGATCCTGGTGAAGAAGGAGCTCGGCCTCGAGAAGGGATCGGGTCAGCCGAATCGCAACAAGGTGGGCAAGATCACCCGGGCGCAGGTGCGGAAGATCGCCGAGATCAAGATGCCCGACCTGAACACCGAGAACATCGAGTCGGCAATGGCGATGGTCGCCGGCGCGGCACGCTCGATGGGTGTGGAGGTCGTGGACTGATGAAGACACACGGCAAGAAGTACGAGGCCGCGGCGAAGAATCGCGAGTTCGGCCAGGCGTACCCGTCCCAGCAGGCGCTCGAGATCGTGAAGAAGTCGGCGTTCGCCAAGTTCGACGAGACCGTCGAAGCCGTCGTGCGTCTCGGCGTCGATCCCCGTCATGCCGACCAGGTCGTTCGTGGCACGGTCGTGCTGCCGGCGGGTACCGGTAGCAAGGTCCGCGTGCTCGTCATCGCGGTCGGCGACAAGGCGCGCGAAGCCGAGGCGGCAGGCGCCGATCACGTCGGTGTCGAATTCCTCGCCAAGATCAAGGAGGGGTGGCTCGACTTCGACGTCCTCATCGCGACGCCGGACCAGATGGGCCAGCTCGGCCAGCTCGGTCGCGTGCTCGGACCGCGCGGCCTGATGCCGAACCCGAAGGCGGGCACCGTGACGTTCAACGTGGCGCAGGCGGTTCGGGAAACGAAAGCGGGCAAGATCGAGTTTCGTGTGGACAAGGGCGGCAACGTCCACGTCCCGCTCGGCAAGGTCTCGTTCGACGTCGAGGCGCTGACGACGAACTTCACCGCGTTCATGGATCAGATCATTCGCTCGAAGCCGAGTGCGGCCAAGGGCGTCTACGTACGCAATGTGTCGGTCTCGAGCACGATGGGACCGGGCGTTGCCGTCGACACCACGCCCTACCGGTAACGCGCGATGAAGAGAACCGACAAGGAACAGCTCGTCATCGAGCTGAAGCAGAAGATCGGAGGCGCCCAGGCGCTGTACTATACGGATTTCACGGGGTTGAACGTCAAGCGGATGACCGAGCTTCGTCGACGCCTGCGCAGGGCGAACGTGGAGTACGTCGTCATCAAGAACACGCTGGCGTTGCGCGCCGTGAACGAATCGGGCCTCGTGGGCGAGCGGCTCAAGGGGCCGACCGGCCTCGTGATGGCGAAGGACGCGGTGGGCGCAGCGAAGGTCCTCACGGACTTCGCGAAGGAGAACGACCAGCGCCCCACCGTGAAGGGCGGGATGCTCGACGGAACAGCGATCGATGCCGCGCAGGTGAAGCGGCTCGCCGCGATGCCGTCGCGCGATCAGATGCTCGCCGAGCTGGGTGCAGGACTGCAGTCGCCGTTGAGCGCCATGCTGGGTGCGCTGAGCGGACCGTTCATGATGTTCGCTGGTGCACTCGAGGCACTGAAGTCGCAGCGCGAAGGCGCATAATTCCCAGGCGTACGCCTGACACACACGCCCCAGGTCACCCTGGGAACCTTTCAGGAGAGAACGACAATGGCTAACGCAATGAGCAACGACGAAATCCTCGAGGCAATCGGCAACAAGACGGTGTTCGAACTGGCCGACCTCATCGAGTCATTCAAGAGCAAGTTCAACGTCACGATCGCGGCGGCCCCGGTGGGCGGCGCGGCGCCGGCGGGTGGTGGTGGTGGTGGTGCAGCGGCGGCGGTCGAGGAGCAGACCGAATTCACGGTCGTGCTCAAGGAAGCCGGCGCCAAGAAGATTCAGGTCATCAAGGTCGTGCGCGAGATCACGGGCCTCGGCCTGAAGGAAGCGAAGGATCTCGTCGACGGCGCGCCGCAGCCCGTGAAGTCGGGCGTGTCGAAGGACGAAGCCAACACGATCAAGGGCAAGCTGGAAGAGCAGGGCGCCGGCGTCGAAGTGAAGTAGGGGCGGCGCGCCCCCGGTCGCGGCGGACGTCATCCGACGTCCCCCGTGCCCGCCGGCTCGTTGCACCCTGACCTTCACCTTGGGACCTGCGTGCATCCTTCTCGTTGCACGGCACCACAACTGACGTAGCTCGACGGCTCGCCCCGGACCCCGCGCGTTTGCGCGAGAGGCCCCGGGGCCACCGCCGTTCTTCCTGTTCGCGGGTGAGACATGCCTGAATTGATGAAGGAAATTTCTTTCGGTAAGCTCGATGACAAGGGGATGGGCATGCCGCATCTCCTCGACATCCAGACACGCGCCTTCGAGGCGCTCCTCCAACTGGACGCCGCCTCGCACGATCGCGAGGACATCGGCCTCGAACGGGTCTTCAAGGACCTGTTCCCGATCACCGACGTCCACGAGAACTTCTCGCTGGAGTTCGTGCGGTACACCCTCGGCGAACCGAAATACACGGTCGAGGAGTGCATCGAGCGCGACATGACGTACTCGGCGCCGCTCAAGGCGACGCTGCAGCTCGTCATCAACGAGGAAGTCAACGGCGTGAAGCGCCCGCGGAACATCATCGAGAAGGAGGTCTATCTCGGTGAGCTGCCGCTGCTCACGCCGCTCGGCACCTTCGTCATCAACGGCGCCGAGCGGGTCATCGTCAGCCAGCTCCACCGGTCGCCCGGTGTGGTGTTCGAGGAGAGCACCCACCCGAACGGCCAGCGGCTGATCTCGTCCCGCATCATCCCGTTCCGCGGATCGTGGGTCGAGTTCACAGTGGACATCCACGACATCGTGTATGTCCACATCGACAAGAAGAAGAAGTTCCCCGCGACGGCGCTGCTCCGCGCGTTCGGCTACGGCTCGAACTCGGACATCCTCCGGCTCTTCTTCGCCGTGCGCGAGCTCGACCTGCGGAAGGATCGTGAGAACCGCACCGACATGCGCGAGGTGCAGGGCGCGATCATCGCCGAGGACATCGAGCTCCCGGGCGAAGCGACGCCGGAAGACGCCCCGAAGCTTCGCACCAAGAAGCTCAAGGCGGAGCGGGAGCGCGCCGAGAATGCGCTGCTCGTGAAGGAAGGCGACGAGCTCACCGAGGAGGTCTACAACCGCCTCCGCCGGCAGGGTGTCGAGGCCGTCAAGGTGTTCGCGTCCTACATGACGGTGGACCTGCGCGACGAGCAGGACGCGATCGAGCGCGGCGAGCGCCCGGCGCGCCGCCCGCTCGCGATCGACGTCGTGAACGAGGACGGCGAGGCGATCGCCGAGGCCGGCCAGAATCTCACCGATGCGATCATCAGGAAGATCCGCAAGGCGGAGATCAACAAGGTGAAGGTGTTCGTGGCCAGCGGCCGGGCCGAAAGCACGATGATCAAGCACACGCTGGCCAAGGACCCGACGGCCCGCTACTACAAGAAGGAGAACGGCGAGCAGCGCGAATACGCCGTCGATTCCAAGACCGGCGAGGAACTGGCGCTCAAGCAGATCTACGGGCTGCTGCGCCCGGGTGACGCGCCCGATACGCTGACGGCCAAGCAGGCCCTCGAGCGGTTGTTCTTCAGCCCGAAGCGCTACGACCTCGGTCGCGTGGGCCGGTACAAGATCAATCAGCGCCTCGGCCTGAACACGCCGAGCGACCTCACGGTGCTCACCAAGGACGACTTCGTCGAGATCGTCCGCTACCTCGTTGAACTGCACGAAGGTCGCGGCCATGTCGACGACATCGATCACCTGGGCAACCGTCGTATTCGGTCGGTGGGCGAGCTCATCGCCAACCAGTTCTCCGTCGGTCTGTCCCGCATGGCGCGCCTCGTGAAGGAGCGCATGTCGATCAACACCGACCCCGAGAAGATCTCGCTCGACGACCTCGTGAATGCGCGTACCGTGAGCGCGGTCATTCAGGCGTTCTTCGGCTCGTCGCAGCTCTCGCAGTTCATGGATCAGACCAATCCGCTCGCCGAGCTGACGCACAAGCGTCGCCTCTCGGCCCTCGGACCGGGTGGACTGACGCGTGAGCGCGCCGGATTCGAAGTCCGCGACGTGCACTACTCGCAGTACGGGCGCATGTGCCCGATCGAGACGCCGGAAGGCCCGAACATTGGCTTGATCACCTCGCTGGCCTGCTACGCGCAGGTCAACGATCTCGGATTCGTCGAGACGCCGTACCGGGTGGTCAAGAACGGCAAGGTGACGAACGAGATCGCCTGGCTCGACGCGAACAAGGAAGAGGACGCGATCATCGCGCAGGCCAACGCGACGCTCAACCCCGACGGCAGCTTCGTCGACGAGCTCGTGCTGGCGCGGCAGCAGGGTGACGTGCCGCTCACGGCGCCGAACCGGATCGACTACATGGATGTCGCGCCGGAACAGCTCGTGTCGATCGCCGCGGCGCTCATTCCGTTCCTCGAGCACGATGACGCGAACCGTGCGCTCATGGGCTCGAACATGCAGCGCCAGGCCGTTCCGCTCCTCAACCCGCAGACGCCGTTCGTCGGCACGGGTCTCGAGGAGAAGGTGGCCATCGACTCCGGCGCCGTGGTGCTTGCGCGCCGCGATGGTGTCATCAGCCGCGTGACGGCGGACGAGATCATCGTCGATGCGGGTCCGGCGCAGCTGCGCCACGCGAAGGAAGAGGGACGCGTGCTCGCACGGCTCACCCAGCACGATCGCTATCGCCTGCGGAAATACTGGCGCACGAACCAGGATACGGCCATCAACCAGCGCCCGCTCGTGAAGATGGGGCAGGCCGTGAAGAAGGGCGACGTCCTCGCCGACGGGGCCGCGACGGAAATGGGGCAGCTCGCACTCGGCGCCAACGTCGTCGTGGCGTTCATGCCGTGGTACGGCTTCAACTTCGAGGATGCCATCGTGCTCTCGGAGCGCCTGGTGAAGGACGACGTCTATTCGTCGATCCACATCCAGGAGCTCGAGCTGCACGTGCGCGACACGAAGCGCGGTCAGGAAGAGATCACGCGGGAGATTCCGAACGTCTCGGAAGAGGCGCTGCTCGACCTCGATGAGCGCGGCATCGTCCGCATCGGCGCGCACGTCAAGCCGGGCGACATCCTCGTCGGCAAGATCACGCCGAAAGGCGAGACGGAGCTCTCGCCCGAGGAGAAGCTGCTCACGGCCATCTTCGGCGAGAAGGCGAAGGACGTGAAGGACTCCTCGCTCAAGGTGCCGCCGGGCATGGAAGGCGTCGTGATCGACGTGAAGATCTTCAGCCGCATCGAGGATCAGGTCGTCGAGAAGGATCGCGGCGAGCGCATCGGCGAAGTCCGGCGCCTCGAAGGCGAGGAGAAGATCCGCGTCAACGAAGTGCGCGATGGCGAGCTGGCGGAGTTGCTGGAGGGCCAGAGCGTCGCGCTGGCGCTGAAGAGCGGCACGGTGGAAGAGGCGATTCCTGCCGGGACGAAGATCACCGCGGCGATGCTGCGCGATCTCAAGATCGCGTCGCTCGACCTCAAGACGTTCCGCGTCGTCGACAAGAAGGCGAACGAGAAGATCCGCACGATCATCGATGCCGCCAACGACGAGAAGGCGAAGCTCGAGGAGAAGGCGGAAGAGCGCATCGATCGCATCCTGCAGCCCGATGAGCTCCCGCCCGGCGTGATCCAGCTCGTGAAGGTGTACCTGGCCGAGAAGCGCAAGATCTCGGTCGGCGACAAGATGGCGGGCCGTCACGGCAACAAGGGTATCGTGGCGCGCATCGTCCCCGAGGAAGACATGCCGTTCCTCCCCGACGGCAAGCCGGTCGACATCGTGCTCAACCCGCTCGGTGTGCCGTCGCGCATGAACGTCGGGCAGATCCTCGAGACCCATCTTGGATGGTGCGCGAAGCTGCTCGGCTTCTACGCCAAGACACCGGTGTTCCAGGGAGCGAACGAGAAGGAGATCGGCCTGCTGCTCAAGATCGCCGGACTCACCTGGGTCCGGGACGCGCTCGAGCTGCAGACGCCGAAGCTGGTGATCAGCGACGCCGACGTGCGCACCATCCTCGCCGACGTGAAGCCCGAGCGGGCGGAAGGCGGCAAGGTCGAGCTGCTCGGCGATGCAACGCTGAACGACCTTGGCGCGCGCGGCATGTCCGCGGGCACGAAGGACATCTACAGCCGGATCCGCGACTTCATCGCGGCGGCGGCACGGGAGCTGGTGGAGCGCGAGCAGACGGCCGTCGGCCACGAGGTCGCATTCCATCAGGCCGACGACGCCGAGACGAACGCCGTTCGCAAGGCGGAGTACAAGGCGGCGCTCAAGCATCTCGAGAAGGCGGCGGCCATGGCGCCGTCCGATCGTCTCGCCGACCAGGAGCTGTCGGCGCTGGCCGGGATGCTCGGCAAGAAGTCCGACGCGGATGTGGATGCCGCGACGGTGGAACTGCTCCGGCTGGCCGGGATCACCCCGTTTGGAAAGGTGAAGCTTCGCGATGGACGCAGTGGCGAGACCTTCGCTGCACCGGTGACCGTCGGGGCCGTGTACATGCTGAAGCTGTCGCATCTCGTGGATGACAAGATCCACGCGCGCAGCATCGGACCGTACTCGCTCGTCACGCAGCAGCCGTTGGCCGGCAAGGCGCAGTTCGGCGGCCAGCGCTTCGGGGAGATGGAAGTGTGGGCGCTCGAGGCGTACGGCGCCGCGCACGTGCTGCAGGAGATCCTGACGGTCAAGTCGGACGACGTGAATGGTCGCAGCCGGGTGTATGAAGCGATCGTGAAGGGGCAGAACCTGCCCGAGCCGGGCATCCCGGAGTCGTTCAACGTGCTCGTGAAGGAGCTGCAGGCGCTCGGCATCAAGGTCACGATGGGGCAGAGCACGGACGGGTTCTACGGCACCGGGATCGACACAGGTACCGCCGAGAATGCGTCCGGTAACGGGAAGGAGGAGTAACTCATGATCGATTTCCGCAGCGTGCGCGACACCCGCGCATCGGCGTTCGACTTCATTCAGGTCCGGATCGCCTCGCCCGAGGAGATCCGCGGCCCCAAGGATCCCAAGGAGCGCGAGCGGCTGGAGATGGCCGGCGTGCGCACCTGGTGGTCGTGGGGCGAGGTGACCAAGCCCGAGACCATCAACTACCGGTCGTTCAAGCCGGAGAAGGACGGCCTGTTCTGCGAGCGCATCTTCGGTCCGGTCAAGGACTGGGAATGCCATTGCGGCAAGTACAAGCGTATCCGGTACCGCGGCGTCATCTGCGACCGGTGCGGCGTCGAAGTGACCCTGTCGAAGGTGCGCCGCGAGCGCATGGGGCACATCGAGCTCGCCGTACCCGTCGCCCACATCTGGTTCTTCAAGACCCTGCCGTCCCCGATGGGCAACCTGATCGACATCACGCTCCGTGATCTCGAGAAGGTGATCTACTATTCCAACTACGTCGTCATCGACAAGGGCGCGCAGGAGGTCGACAACAACGAGCTCCTCGACGAGGACCGGTTCCTCGAGCTCAAGACGAAGGCGAAGGAAGAGGGCGACGCCGCGTTCTACGCCGACATCGGCGCGCCCGCCGTGCGCGAGCTGCTGCGCCGGCTGGACGTCGACAAGACTGCCGACCAGCTCCGCGCCGCCGTCGTCACCGAGACGTCGCAGCATCGCAAGAAGATGCTGCTCAAGCGCCTCAAGATCGTCGATGCATTCCGCAACTCGGGCGACTCGGGTGACGTGCGCAACAAGCCGGAGTGGATGATCCTGGACGTCATTCCAGTGATCCCGCCCGACCTGCGTCCGCTCGTTCCGCTCGATGGCGGGCGCTTCGCGACGTCGGATCTCAACGACCTGTATCGTCGTGTCATCAACCGCAACAACCGCCTCCAGAAGCTGATCAGCCATCGTGCACCGGAGGTCATCCTCCGCAACGAGAAGCGCATGCTGCAGGAGGCGGTCGATGCGCTGTTCGACAATGGGCGCCGCAGCAAGGCAATTCGTGGGCGCGGCAAGCGTCCGCTCAAGTCGCTGTCCGACATGCTCAAGGGCAAGCAGGGCCGGTTCCGCCAGAACCTGCTCGGCAAGCGCGTGGACTACTCGGGCCGCTCGGTCATCGTCGTCGGGCCTGAGCTCAAGCTGCACCAGTGCGGCCTGCCGAAGCTCATGGCGCTCGAGCTGTTCAAGCCCTTCATCATCCACAAGCTCGTCGAGAAGGGCATCGCCGAGACGGTGAAGCGCGCGAAGAAGATCGTGGAGCGCGAGAGCCCCGAGGTCTATGAAATTCTCGAGGAGATCATCCGCGATCACCCCGTGCTCCTGAACCGCGCGCCGACGCTGCATCGCCTGGGCATCCAGGCGTTCGAGCCGGTGCTCGTCGAGGGCAAGGCCATCCGTATCCATCCGCTCGTCTGCGCGGCGTTCAACGCCGACTTCGACGGCGATCAGATGGCGGTGCACGTGCCGTTGTCGTTCGAGGCACAGCTCGAGGCGCGCCTGCTCATGCTGTCGTCGAACAACATTCTCAAGCCGTCGGACGGTCGTCCGGTGGCGGAGCCGTCACAGGACATCGTGCTCGGGTGCTACGTCGCGACGAAGGCCCCTGCCGATTTCGCCACCGATGTGCCGACGCGTCGGTACACTAACGTGGGCGAGGTCGAGATGGAGCTGGGCGTCGGCAAGGGTGTGACGCAGCAGACGACCATCATGTACTGGGTTGACGACACCTCGGCGACGATCGAATCCGTGCGACAGCTCGGCGCCCGCTGGGAGAAGACGACGATCGGCCGCGCGCTGTTCAACGCCATCATCCCCGCGGAGCTGGGCTACAAGAACCACGACATGAAGAAGAAGGCGCTGTCGGAGCTCGTGTTCGAGAGCTACCGCTTCGCCGGCCTCTCCAGCACCGTGCAGTTCCTGGATCGCCTCAAGGAGTTCGGCTTCGCCAACGCCACGCGCGGAGGCGTCTCGATCGGCATCGAGGATCTCCACATCCCCCGGGAGAAGGAGACGATCCTCGCTGAAGCCTCAACGCGCGTCGAGCGCTTCCAGAAGGCCTATCAGACCGGCAACATCACGAACGGCGAGCGCTACAACAAGGTCATCGATACGTGGACGCACGCGAACTCCGACGTCGCCGACGCCATGGTCAAGGCGATGCGCGAGAGCAAGTCGGGCTTCAACCCGGTGTTCATGATGTTCGACTCCGGCTCGCGCGGATCGCGCGACCAGATCCGTCAGCTGGCCGGCATGCGCGGCCTGATGGCGAAGCCGCAGAAGAAGCTCACCGGTGGTATCGGTGAGATCATCGAGAGCCCGATCAAGTCGAATTTCCGTGAGGGACTCTCACCGCTCGAGTACTTCACGTCGACGCACGGCGCTCGCAAGGGTCTCGCCGACACGGCGCTCAAGACGGCCGACGCCGGGTACCTGACGCGTCGCCTCGTGGACGTCGCGCAGGACGTGACGATCTCGGAAGAGGATTGCGGCACGATCATGGGTCTCGAGGTCGGCGCGCTGAAGGAAGGCGAGGACGTCATCGAGCCGTTGGCCGAGCGCATCGTCGGCAACGTGGCGGCAGAGGACATCGAGGATCCGCAGGAGACGGACGAGTCGGGCCGTCCCACGATGCTCGCCGAAGCCGGTGAGCTGATCAGCGAGGAGGTCGCGCAGCAGATCGAGGATTCGGGTCTGGAGACGGTGAAGATCCGCAGCGTCCTCACCTGCGAGGCGAAGCGCGGACTGTGCCGCATGTGCTACGGCCGCAACCTGGCCACCATGAGCATGGTCGACATCGGTGAGGCCGTCGGCATCATCGCGGCCCAGTCGATCGGCGAACCGGGTACGCAGCTCACGCTGCGCACCTTCCACATCGGTGGAACGGCCGCCCGCATCGCGGAGCAGACGGCACGCAAGAGCAAGGTGGCGGGCAAGATCGAGTACTCGGACCGGCTGGTGTACGTCACCAACCGCGAGGGGCAGTCGATCGTGACCGGCTACGAAGGCGAGATCATCATCCGCAACTCGGCCGATCGCAACTCGGCCATCGGCGCACGACTGCAGGTGCCGCTCGGCGCGGTCCTGATGATGGGGGATCACGAGGAGGTGAAGAAGGAGCAGGTCATCTTCACGTGGGACCCGTACTCCAACCCGATCATCGCCGACGTCGAAGGCACGATCCGGTTCGTGGACCTCGTGGAAGACGAGTCGGTGTCCGAGGAGCTCGACGAGCTCACCGGCCTGCGCCAGCGCGTGGTCATCGAGGATCGTGAGAAGAAGCTGCATCCGCACATCGAGATCTGGCAGGCGAAGGGCGGGAAGGAGAAGAAGATTCGCGACTTCGTCATCCCGGTGGGCGCGCAGCTCACGATCGATGACGGTGCGGCGATCTTCCCGGGCGAGACGATCGCCAAGCTCGGACGCGAGGCGTACAAGACGCGCGACATCACGGGCGGTCTGCCGCGCGTGGCCGAGCTGTTCGAAGCGCGCAAGCCGAAGGATCCGGCGACGATCTCCGAGATCGACGGTGTCGTGCGGTTCGGCGACATCAAGCGCGGCAAGCGCGAGATCTTCGTGCAGCCGGTCAAGGGTGGCAAGGGAGCCGACCAGTTCGCGCTCGACGAGGCGGCCGAGGCGCAGTTGTACGAAGTCGCGGCGGGCAAGCATCTTCGCGTGCACGAGGGCGATCGTGTGCGGGCTGGTGATCGTCTGTCCGAGGGGCCGGTGAACCCGCACGACATCCTGCGCATCAAGGGCGCGCGGGCCGTCCAGGAATACCTGCTGAATGAAGTGCAGGAGGTCTATCGCCTGCAGGGCGTGAAGATCAACGACAAGCACATCGGCGTGATCGTCCGCCAGATGCTCCAGAAGGTCCGCGTGATGGAGGCGGGCGAGACGGAGTTCCTCGAGGGCGAGCACGTGGACAAGCAGGTCTTCCGGGACGAGAACGACCGGATGAAGAAGAAGAAGGAGGCCCCGTCGACGGCGGAGCCGCTCCTGCTCGGTATCACCAAGGCGTCGCTCACCACGCAGTCGTTCATCTCGGCGGCCTCGTTCCAGGAGACGACCCGTGTACTCACGGATGCAGCCATCCGCGGGGCCAAGGATGACCTGCTGGGCCTGAAGGAGAACATCATCATCGGGCATCTGATTCCGGCGGGTACGGGCATGTACCGGTATCAGGATGTGGAGCTCGAGGGCATGGAAATGCCGGCGGCCGCGGAACTCACGCCGCTGCCAAACCCGCTTCCCAACGTCTTCGCGATGGCGGACGAAGAAGCCGAGTTTCCGGGATCGGCCCGGGCGGTCGCGAAGGGAATCTGAGCACTACCCGTGAACCGTGAACGGTGAACGGTGAACGGTGAACGGTGAACGGTGAACCGTGAACGGTGAACGGAGAGCGGTGATGGAATGATGTGCAGCGGCCCGGGCGATCTTGCCCGGGCCGTTCGCGTTCCGCACCTTCCCGTCATGATCACCGCGCGTGTCGATCGGTTCAAGCTGGCGAGTCGTTCGCACGTCCGTGATCGGCTGCTCGGTGACGGCGTCATCGCAGACGCCGTGGCGGCCCACGTTGCGGCCGCCGGTGGCACCGAGCACGAGGCGTGGGCGCGGGTGCACGGCTACATCCGCGAGATCGTTCCGTTCTTCAACGCCGTGGCGTACTTCCAGGTCGGATACCGCGTCGCCGGATGGCTGTTGCGATTCTTCTACAAGGTATCGGTCGACTTCGAGGCGCCGCGCGACGGGGCGCAGCTCCCGGCCGATGCGGTCGTGCTCTACGTGATGAACCACCGCTCCAACGCCGACTACGTCCTCGTGAGCTACGCGC
>JAJAYP010000321.1 GCA_026786185.1 Gemmatimonadaceae bacterium | reverse complement strand
CGTGCTCACGCCCGTCGACGGCTTGAACTTCAGCTGCGCCGTATCGTAGATGACGTACTTGCCGGAATCGGAGAAGAACGCCTCTTCCGCCGTCACCAGGTTGCGCAGATCCGACTTCATCGCGGCCGTGTAGGCCTTGGTCTTCGTGTTCGCGAACTTCGGAATCGCGATCGCGGCCAGAATGCCGATGATCACGACCACGATCAACAGCTCGATGAGCGTGAAGCCCTTGCGAAGATTCTTCTTCATCTGGAGTTCCTGTAGTGGTGAGGAAGTGTCGACTGCGTCGCCGACCGATGTGAACGGCCTGAACACGGTACGGTGTAAAGCAACGGGCGGACCACCACGGGCCTATAAGTCAAGTCGTTTCACACCAATAGCTTACGCATTTTTCCGCCCAATCGATATCGATGATGGGTCACGGAATCCGCGAAACTCCTTGTGCTTTGCCACTCTCAGGCACCGGCATCGTTCGCTTCCATTGACGCCGGCCGAGCGCGCTATCCGCGTCGGCGAGCAGCCGGCGCAGTCCGCGAGATTGCCGCGCGTCGACGAAACGCAGGCCGTCGAGCGCGGCCTGCCGGGCTTCGCTCCATCGTCCGAGCTTGCCGAGACACTCGACGTACTGGAAGCGGCCATCGGTGATGTCTTCCTTCACGGCGTACGACCACTTCAGGAGCGACACGGCGGGCGCGCACAGGCCGCCACGATGGTAGTCCGAGGCGATGACCAGTGTCATCGAGACATCGTAGGGAAAGAGCCGCAGCGCGCGGCGATACTCCGCCTCGGTTTCCTGCAGCCGGCCATGTGCGCCACCCACCTGTCGTCCCCGGAGGAAGTGCGCGCGATAGCCATTGGGCTGGTCGAGCACGAGCTGGTCGAAGAACACGTCGTTGTTCTTCCACACGCGCTGCCGATCGATGCTGCGCGCGGTGCCGAGCACGAGAAGCACGCCAACGGCGGCGATTGCCGCCCGGCGGTGGACCGGTCGCTCGCGCGCGCGCAGCCACTCGAAGGCGGCGCCCGCCACCAGCACGACGCCCACACTCGGGAAGAACAGCGTACGCTCGGCGGTGATGAAGCCCGTGGCGACGAGCAGGTTGCTCACGGGGAGGTAGCTCAGCATCAGCCAACCCAGGCCAAGACTCGCGACAGGAGCACGCCGCCGGAGCGCGATAGCCAGCGCAAGCAGGCCGGCGCAGACGAAGAATCCCGGCAGTTCCACCGCCGCCAATCCGTCGGGAATGGTCACTTCGGCCGGCGAGTAGTCACCACTCAACCGCACGGGAAACACGAGGAGCTGCGCGATGCGCGGCACCTCCGTCATCATCATGCCCACCCGGTCGACGGCGTCCATCTTGATGTACTGGAACACGGGAAATGAGACGAACCCCGTGAGATTCGTCTGGACGATGGACCGCACGTAGAGGTAGACGGTCGCGACGAGCGCGAAGGCAAGCGCGAGCAGACGCGCGTGACGCCATGCGCGCGCATCGGTGCGCCACGCGGGATCGGGAATCACGGTCAGCTCCGCCGCCAGCAGCAGGGCCGGCAGCACGATCGCATGCTCCTTGGAGAGGAGTCCGAGCGCGAAGAGCGTGAGGACGACGGCCGAGTCGCGCCACCCCGGCATGCCCTGCCGCCGCACGCGTATGTAGTGCCCCACGGCCAGCGACAGGAACAGCGCGACCAGCAACTCCGATTGCCCGACGACGTTGCCCGTGACTTCCACATGCACGGGATGCACGGCGAACAGCGCCGCCGCCACCCACGCGCCGGCCGGTGGCAGCACGGCGCGCGCGCACCAGTGCACCGCAGCGGCGACCGCGAGTGCGAGCGCGATGTTGCCCGCGTGAAACACCCACGGCGCACCGTTGCCCGCCACCCACTGCAGTGTGAACAGCGTCATCACGAGGGGCCGGTACCCATCTCCCCCGAGCTGGGGCGGCCAGTACGTCTGCCCGAACAGCGCCCAGATCCCACCGAGCGAATGCACCCGGATGTTGTTGCGGACGACGTAGATGTCATCGAACGTGAACTCGTGCCCGATGCTCGTGACGGTCGCGGCCAGAGCGAGCAGCAGCACGGCTCCGAGCGCGAATCGATCGCGTCGCGTCATCGCGTGAGTCCGAACCGTAGCATGTGCCAGAACGCCGCGACGCCATCCTTCCAGTTGATCTTCTTGCCTTCCGCATACGTGCGCCCTGCATAGGAGATGGGCACCTCGTAGATGCGCGCATCGCGCTGGGCGAGACGGGCGGTGATCTCCGGCTCGAAGCCGAAGCGGTTCGAGGTGAGCTTGAGGCTGCGCGCGAGCTCGCCGCGCACCGCCTTGTAGCAGGTCTCCATGTCGGTGAGGTTGAGATTCACCAGCATGTTGCAGAACGTGGTGAGCACGGTGTTGCCCACCGAATGCCAGTAGTACAGCACGCGGTGTGGTCCCCCCAGGAAGCGCGAGCCGAAACAGGCGTCCGCCTTGCCGTCCACGATAGGCTGCAGCAACGCCGGCCAGTCCTGCGGATCGTACTCGAGGTCGGCGTCCTGCACGATCACGATCTCACCCGTGCTCGCCGCGAGGGCGGTGCGGATGGCCGCGCCCTTTCCCTGATTCGTCGGCTGCAGGATGAGCGTGTGGATGAAGCCGGCCGCCTTCAGCTCCTGCAGACGCTCGCGCGTGCCGTCGGTGGAACAGTCGTCCACGCAGATGATCTCCGTCCGCACGGGCGAGCCGTGCACGCGATCGAGGATCGTCTCGATCGTGTTGCGCTCGTTGTACACGGGGATGAGCACCGACAGGCGCATCGTGGCCGGATCGAGCGGCGTGAGCTCGCGCGGCTTGGCCGCCAGCGTGAGCTTCGTCAGCGCGGGCACACCCATCGACGGCGTGAGGTGCGCGGACGGCAATCGTGGTGAGGTCATTGCTTCAGGACGGTGTAGGCGACGCCGCCAGGAAAGTCCGCGCGCAGCGCGAGCCGGGGCGTCGGCGAGTTGACCAGGAAGTCGGCGGCGTCCACGGTCTTGCGACTGCCGACGATCACCGTGCGCACGGGATACGCGGAGAGGATGGGCCCCAACCCCTCCGTGGCATTCTCGGCGGCGGAATGATCGCGCAGGTACTGCGCGGTCGTGAAGGAGAACACGGGCGTGGTGCGACGGCCAGTGTACAGGAAGATCGCGCCTTCGTCCTCGGCGGCGATCACGTCGCCCGGCGCGGTGTTCGCCATCGTCCACATGATCGCCGGCGCGATGCGCTGACTGTTCACGCGCGCGATGCTCGACCACCACGACCCCCGGATGCCACGCGCTTCGTAGCCCGCGTAGCCGACCGTGACCCAGGCGAATGCCGTGAGGAGCGCGGCGCGAGCGGGCCACGCGAACCGGCTCGGACGCGCCGCGGCGGCATGCGCGCCGGCCGTCACGAACAGGAGTAGCAGCGGCCAGACGCCCCACACGAAGCGTGACGGGTTGAACGGCCAGACGAGCACGATGCACGCGTAGCCGGCCACGAAGAGCAGCGTCACCGGCATCCGTCGGCGCACCGACCACGCGCCCGCAGCGGCGAGTGCGCCGAGTGCGACCACGGTGGCGGTGCGCGCGGCTGAAGCGCGCAGCGGTGAGAACAGTACGGCAAGCATCTCGAGCACCTCGGGCACCGTCCTCGCGAGCGTGTCGCCTACCATTCCGATACCCGACAGCCGCACCCCGCGCACCCACCAACTGGTGTACGTGTCGTAGTTCCCCAGCAGGGGCGCGGGCAGCGTGCCCGAGTGCACGGCGCTCCACACCTGCCACGGCAGCAGCGTCACGACGGCGGCGCCAGACACGAGCGCCGCGTCACGCCAGCGGCCGCGCCACCCGAGCACGATGGCGACAGCCGGTACGAGCACGATGCCGTGCGATCGCACGAGCGTGCAGAGCCCGATCGCCACACCCAGCAGCAGTGCCTGCCGCACGGAAGCGGGTCGCTCGGCCAGCGACTCGAGCGCGGGCAGCAGCAGCAGCAGCACGGCGAGGAAGAAGGGCTCGGAGAGGACCATGCTCCCGAGCACGAGCAGCGGCACGCTCACGGCCGAGGCGGCGCCGAGTGCGATCGCCCAGCGCGCCCCCATCGCGCGCGCCTGCGCGAAGCGTACGAGCAGCACGGCAGCCGCAGCGAGGAATACGGCATTGAGCGCCTTGAACACCACGACGCTTGCCGGAAACGCCGGCGCGATCCACGACACCATCGCGAGCAGCGCCGGATAGCCCGGTGGAAAATGCGTCGCGGCTGGCGCACCGGGCAGGTTCAGGTAGCGATAGCCTTCGCCCGACGCGAGTGAGCGCGCGAGGATCACGTACATCGCGTCGTCGTGCACGACACCCACGAGTCTCGCATCCACCACCGCGATGCCCGACGCCAGTGCCAGCGCTCCCACCATCATGAGCGCCGCGCGACGCCAGTCGATGCCCTTCGCGTCATTGAGCGCCATCGACGACGTCGCCGCGGTCGTCATCGCAGCACCTCGAACACCGCGCTCTCCGGCAGTCGCGCGACCTCACGCAGCCGCGCCCGCGTACCGCCGAGCGCACGCGATGCGTCGAGCT
>JAJAYP010000320.1 GCA_026786185.1 Gemmatimonadaceae bacterium | reverse complement strand
CAGGTCCTGCCGGTGTTTTAACTCGGCGCGTGCCGGGGGCCCCTGGGGGTGTTGGCGGCGTACCCCGGCCGCGACCTGCTGCTTGGCCTTCACGAGCTGGCCCCGCATGTCCACGAGAATCTGCGTCAACATCTTCTCCGGATCCTCGGACTTCGAGATCAGGTCGTTGATGTTGGAGCGCATCAGCTGCGACAGACGATCGAAGATGCCCATTGGGTCAGCGTGCCTCGCGGTACGAGCCGAACTCGCGCAGGTGGGACGCGAGCGCGAGCGTCATGCTCTCGTAGCTCGCGAGAAATTCCTCGAAGTCGAGCGCCGACAACTCGAGTGCTTCGGTCAGGACGATCTGTTCGTCCTGCAGTCCGTACGAGCCATGCAGCAGATCGGTGGCATTCAGTTCCAGCAGGCGCCGCGTGAGCGTCGCCGTCTGTGTGTCGTTCTTGGGCAGACTCATGACGTCGACCCGGAGCAACAGCACCGGCGGAGAGAAGTTCACCGCTACGGAGAGATCGCTGTCCGGACTGGGCCGCACGATCCAGAACCCGGACTCGACCTCGGAATAGGTCGCGCCGGTCGCGGCGAGTCGGACGAGAAAGCTCTCGATGTCGTCTTTCGTGAGCATCGGCACACCTGGCGGACTGGTTGCACTCAACTACGGATACGGCACACCAGGCGTTTCACCGATGCGCGACGGATGGGCACAAAGTACGGGCGTGGTGGGTGGCTGGGAAGCGCGGAGCGTTGCCGCGGCGGTCCCTCAGCAGTCCTTGGCATGCCACCGAGCACCCCCATTTCGCGGCGCGCGCATGACTGAGATCGACTGGAAGTCGGAGCTACGAAAGGTCGAGCGGCAGTTCGATGGCCTCCCACCGGAGCCCACGGCCGATGAGCTTCGCTCATGGCGCCTGGCTGAAGAGCGCGAGCAGCGGCGACGGGAGGAAGTGAACGGCGCGGTCGGCGCCTGGACGCGGTTCTTTCTTGTCGGGACGCTCGCGGGCTCGCTGTACTACTGGCCTTACGCGCGCGGCTGCGGGCCGGGTCTCTACAGCCTCGTGGGCGCCGAAGCGCTGGTGGCAGTGGGCGGTGTGTGGGTGGCCGCCTACTCGTGGCGGCGCCGCGCGGCACGTCCGCACGCGGCCGGATTCGTCCTCGCGCTCGTGGGAGCGGGCCTGATCGGCATGGAGGTGCTTCCTCGCATCGGCTACGCGAAAGCGGATCCGTCCCGGACAGCCAGTTGGGCGTGCGCGCAGTAGGCGATCGCGCCTGACACCGACGTCACGCCCGCTTGATCTGTACCAATCGCTCTTTCGCGAGCCGTCGTCCCGTGGGTGTCGCGGCAAGCCCGCCGCCGGCCGTCTCGCGGTAGCGTACGTCCATCTCCTTGCCGATCTGTCCCATCACGTCGATCACTTCGTCGACGGGGATCTTGAACTCCACGCCCGCCATCGCGAGCTCGATGCCCGTGAGTGCGATGGCCGATCCGGTCGCGTTGCGAAACACGCAGGGCAGCTCGACGAGTCCACCCAACGGATCACACACGAGCCCGAGCGTGCCCTGCATGGCAAGCGCCGTGGCGTGGCCGACCTGCGACGGCGAGCCTCCCAGCATTTCGGTGGCGGCACCGGCAGCCATCGCCGCGGCGGAGCCGGTTTCCGCCTGACACCCGCCCTCAGCACCCGATAGCGACGCGCGCTCGGCGATCACGGCGCCGATCAATCCCGCCACGGCCAGGGCGCTGACGAGTGCGTCGTCGCCGATACCGCGTGCGTCGGCGATCCCGGTGAGCACGGCTGGCAGCACGCCGGCCCCACCCGCGGTGGGTGCTGCGACGATGACCCCCATCGCCGCGTTGACCTCCTGTACGGCGAGTGCCCGCGCGAGGATGTCGCGGAACGGCGTGCCCGCGAGCGGACCCGGCGGGCCGAGGCGCAGCTTCGCGGCATCGCCTCCGACGAGACCCGACGCGGAGTAGAGATCCCCGACCATGCCCTGCGCCACCGCGCCACGCATGACATCGAGGGCGCGCTTCAGCGCTGACCGAATGTCCGCGACGGTTCGTCCCTGATCGGCGCTCTCGGTATCGAGCGCGAGCTGGCCGAGGGTGATGCCCCGTGCTTCGGCATCGCCGATGGCCTCGCCAAGGGACTTGTACATCAGGCACTCACCTTGTCGAGGCGGAAGGCCCAGCGCACCCAGGGCAGTGCGCGGATCTCGTCGCGAACCTCCTCGGTGGGCACGTCGTCGATCTCGATCACCATGAACGCATCGCCGCCGCGCGCCTTTCTCGTGAGTCGAAGCGTCGCGATGTTGAGACTGTGCTCCGACAGCACCGTCGCGATGCGCGCGACCGACCCTTTGACGTCCTCAGCCACGAGCACGATGGTGTGGTAATTCCCGGTGACTTCCACCGGATAGCCGTCGATCTCGGTGACGAGCACGCGGCCCGCGCCGAGTGACGAGCCGGTCATGACGGCATGGCGGTCGCCGCGCTCGAGGGTGAGGCGGACCGTGTTCGGGTGTGCGTCGTCGGACAGCGTCGTCTTCTCGAAACGGAAATCGAGTCCGTCCCGTTCGGCGATTTCCAGGGCAGTACGCAGCCGCTCGTCGTCCGGGCGAAACCCCATCAGTCCGCCGACGATGGCCTTGTCGGTGCCGTGCCCCTCCCCGGTGCGCGCGAACGAGCCGTGCAGCTCCACACGCGCGCGTTGCGGCGTACCTCCCACGAGGCACCGAGCCAGGAGTCCGAGGCGACAAGCGCCCGCCGTGTGCGACGAGGACGGTCCGACCATGACCGGACCAATGATGTCGAGCAGGGAAACCATGGCGGCAGGCCCGTGAACGGTGAGCGGTGAACGGTGAACGGTGAATCGTGAACGACGCGTGCGCTCAGCCAGCTTTTCTGCGCTGTTCCGGCCGTCGCAGCATGGGCGCGAGGTAGCGTCCTGTGTGGCTCGCCTCGACGCGCACAACCTCTTCCGGCGTTCCGGCGGCGACGATCGTGCCGCCGCGCGTCCCGCCCTCCGGACCCAGGTCGATGATCCAGTCTGCAGTCTTGATGACATCCAGATTGTGCTCGATGACGAGGACGGTGTTGCCGCGATCCACGAGGCGGTGCAGCACGTGCAGCAGCACGCGGACGTCCTCGAAGTGCAGTCCCGTCGTGGGTTCGTCCAGGATGTAGAACGTGCGGCCGGTGTCGCGCTTCGACAACTCGGTCGCGAGCTTGATGCGTTGCGCCTCGCCGCCGGACAGCGTGGTGGCGCTCTGTCCGAGATGGATGTACCCGAGTCCGACGTCGTTGAGCGTCTCGAGCTTCTGGCGCACGCGTGGCTGGTTCTCGAAGAACGCGAGCGCGTCCTCGACGGTCATGTCGAGCACTTCGGCGATGCTTTCTCCGCGAAATCGCACCTCGAGTGTTTCGCGGTTGTAGCGCTTTCCCTTGCACACCTCGCACGGCACGTACACGTCGGGCAGGAAGTGCATCTCGATCTTCACGAGCCCGTCGCCCTGGCACGCCTCGCAGCGCCCGCCCTTGACGTTGAACGAGAAGCGACCCGGCCCGTAGCCGCGAATCTTCGCTTCGGGCAACTCGGCGAACAGCTCGCGGATGGGCGTGAAGAGTCCGGTGTAGGTGGCCGGATTGGATCGTGGCGTCCGGCCGATGGGACTCTGGTCGATGTCGATCACCTTGTCGATGTGCTCGAGACCGGTGATGCGATCATGCGCACCGGGAATGACCCGGGCCCGATAGAAATGCCGCGCGAGCGACTGGTGAAGAATGTCCTCGATCAGTGTCGACTTCCCCGAGCCGGACACGCCCGTCACGGCGACGAACAGACCCAATGGAATATCGGCGTTGACGTTCTGCAGGTTGTGCTCGCGCGCGTTCTGGATGCGGATCGTCCGCTTGGCGTCCGGCTGCCGACGCTGCGTCGGCACAGCGATCTCGCTTTCGCCGCTGAGGTACTTCCCGGTGATCGACCTCGGGTTGCGGATGATCTCGTCGACGGTTCCCGACGCGATGATCTCCCCACCGTGCTTGCCGGCGCCGGGTCCCATGTCGATCACGAAGTCGGCGGCGCGCATGGTCTCCTCGTCGTGCTCGACGACGATGACCGTGTTGCCGAGGTCGCGTAGCTGCTCGAGCGTCGACAGCAGGCGCGCGTTGTCGCGCTGGTGCAGACCGATCGACGGTTCATCGAGGATGTACAGCACCCCGACGAGCCGCGAACCGATCTGTGTGGCGAGCCGGATGCGCTGCGCCTCGCCGCCGGACAGCGACTCGGCGCTGCGCCCGAGGGTGAGATAATCGAGTCCGACGTCGACGAGAAAGCGCAGCCGCTCCCGCACTTCCTTCAGAATGGGACCGGCGATCTCGGCATCGAGGCCGTGGACGCTCCCCTGACCGCGCACGGGGACGTTCTCGAAGAACGACAGCGACTCCGTGATCGCCAGGTCGACGACCGAGCCGATGTTGCGACCGTCGATCACGACGGCGAGCGATTCCGGCTTGAGCCGCTGGCCGTGACAGTCCGAGCACGCGACGGCGAGCATGTACGCTTCGAGCTCCACGCGCACCATGTCCGAGTCGCTCTCCTCGTACCGTCGCTCGACGTTCGCGATGATCCCTTCCCACGCGCCGTCCGCAGCCTTCTTCCGCTTCGTCGGCGCCGCGCTGCCATCGCCGTGAAGCAGTTGGGCGCGCACCTCTTCCGACAGCTCTCCCCACGCAGCGTTCAGGTCGAACCCGAACTGCCGAGCCAGTGTTGGCAGCACGACCTTGCGCAGGTAGCCCGTCGGCTCGCCCCAGGGCAGCACGACGCCCTCGAGAATCGAGATGCGCGCGTCGCCGAGCACCAGCTCCTCGCTGACGCGGCGGCGGGTGCCCAGCCCGCCACAGGTCGTGCACGCCCCGAACGGTGAATTGAACGAGAAATGGCGCGGCTCCAGTTCCGGCATGGAGATGCCGCACGTGGGGCAACCATACTTCTCCGAGAAAGTCTCGACCGTGTCGCTGTCGGCGTTGAAGATCTCCACGAGTCCGTCGGCGAGCTTGAGCGCGGTCTCGATGGAATCGGTGAGCCGGCCATGATCGTCGCGGCGCACCGCGAGACGGTCGACGACAACGGAGATGCTGTGATTCTGGCGACGGTTCAGCTTCGGCGGATCGGCGAGTTCGGCGAGCACACCGTCGACGTACGCGCGAATGAAGCCCTGCTTGCGGACCGTCTCGAACAGCTCCCGGAACTCTCCCTTGCGACCCTGAACCAGCGGTGCGCGCACCTCGATTTTTGTGTCGGCCGTCCACGCCAGCACGCTCTCGGCAATCTGCGCCGGACTCTGTCGCTGCACCGGACGTCCGCAGGTTGGGCAGTGTGGGGTGCCGGCACGCGCGTAGAGCAGCCGGAGGTAGTCATAGATCTCCGTGACCGTGCCTACGGTGGACCGTGGATTGTGGCCGGCCGTCTTCTGCTCGATGGAGATCGCGGGCGACAGGCCCTCGATGGCATCGACATCGGGCTTCTCCATCAGCCCGAGGAACTGCCGCGCATACGCGCTCAGCGATTCCACGTAGCGGCGCTGGCCTTCCGCGTAGATCGTGTCGAACGCGAGTGACGACTTGCCCGAGCCCGACAGTCCGGTGATGACCGTCAGCCGGTCGCGGGGGATGGTCACGTCCACGTTGCGGAGGTTGTGCTCGCGTGCTCCGCGGACGATCAGCGCGTCTTCTGCCATAACCCGCGTAATTTCGTCACAGGACCGTGGGGAGACAAGTCACGGGTCAACGACGTTAGATTACGCGCGACGGCTCGCGACACGCGACCGCGCTCCCTCCTCGTCTCGCGCCCGCGCTCCATGCCGCACACCGACGCCATCGTGGTCATGACGACGCTCGCCTCCGTGGACGAGGCGGTGAAGCTGGTGCAGACGCTGCTCGAGCGACGTCTCATCGCGTGCGGCTCCGTGCTGCCGGGCGCGCGTTCGCTGTACCGATGGCAGGGGAAGATCGCCGACGAGCAGGAGGTCGTCGTGCTGCTCAAGACGCGGTCGGCGCGGCTCGAGACGCTCAAGGTGGCGTTCGAGGAGCTGCATCCGTACAAGGTTCCCGAGTTGCTCGCGCTGTCCGTGACTGCGGGGAACGCGAAGTATCTCGATTGGATCAACGGCGAGACGACACTCTCGCTCGCCTGAGTCACACGCCGGAGAAGCATCACCGCATGCCCTACTTCGAATCCACGGACGCCAACACCGTGTCCCAGACCTCACCGGCCACGCCGGCCACCTCGTCGGAGATCGAGCTTCCACTCGCCGCGATCGACGAACGATCACTCGAGCGCGCGGTCGACCGTGGACCCGACGCGATGCAGCAGGCACGCGACTTCGCGGCCGGCGGGGAGACGGCGGCGGCGATCACGACGCTGCGCGCCCTCATCGCTCGCGAGCCGAAGCATGCGCGCGCGCGCGGGTTCCTCGCGGAACTCCTCGAGAAGCGTGGCGACAGCGAAGGAGCGCTCGCGGAGCTCGGACGCGCGATCGAGAGCGCGCCGGATGACGTCGTCATTCTCTGCCAGCGCGCCCTGCTCCTCACGACCAAGGGCCGATACGACCCGGCGGAGGCGGACCTGCGGAGCGCCGTTCGAGTGGACGCGACGAGCGCGGACGTCCAGCTCCAGCTGGGCGTGCTCTTCTGCAAGCGCGCCCGCTGGCGCGAAGCGATCGAGCCGTTGCGCGCCGCCGTGGCCAGTGATCCGAACCGGGTCGCGGTGCACTACTACCTCGGCGAAGCCTACAACAGCATCGACGACCTGCCGGCGGCGCTCGCGTCCTACCAGACGGCGGCGGCGCTCGACCCGAAGCATCATCGCGCGTTGAAGGCGATCGGCGTCGTGCTCGACCGGCTCCGACGTCCCAACGAAGCGGCAATCGCGTACCAGCGCGCACGCGAGGCACAGCGCAAGTGATCGACGTGCGGGTGGACGTGCGGGTGGAAGATCTCGCGTTCTATGCGGGCCACGCCGTCATCCGGCCCGCGACCGCAACACTCGGCGCCACCACCCCGCTGTTGCGGCGCTTCGAGCTCGCGGCGGGCGCGTCGCTGTTATCGCAGCTCACGATGGCCGAGCCGTTGCCCGTGGGGGCCGCGGTCGTGACGAGTGCGGGTGAGCTGCCGGTCGAGTTGCTGGTGCACGCCGTGGTGAGCAGTGCCACGGAACGCGTGACGCGGGACGGGGTGCGACGCGCGCTGCGGAGCGCGCTTCAGCGGACGCGCGAGTGGCAGCTCGCCAACGTCGCCATTCCCCCCCTGGGTCTGGGCGCCGGCAACCTGGACATCGACGAGAGCGCCGCGCTCATCGCCGACGAGCTGCAGGCGCATTGCCGTGCCTCCGATTTTCCCCGGCATGTGACGCTCGTGGCGGAAACGCCGGACGAAGCGCACGCGCTGGAGCACGCGATGGCGCGGAGTGCCGTCTGATGCGACGCCCTGGGAGACGCGCGACGATCGCGATCGGCATCCTCCTGCTCTGGGTGGCAGGACTCGGCGTGCTGGTGCAGCGGGAGCTGTTCCGCCCCGACTCGGAACACCTCACCGAAGCGGGCATGCGCGTGACGCCGAGCGCGACGTTCTATGCCGTGCTTCAACGTGGCGAGCAGATCGGGTTCGCGTCCTCCACCGTGGATACCACCGACGGCGGCATCACGCAGGAGGACTATCTCGTCGCCGACCTGCCGATCGGAGGCACACTGCATCGCGCGAGTGCGCGCACGTCCGTGCGCCTCACGCGCGCACTGCGCCTGCGCTCGTTCTCGCTGGATATCGATGCCGGCCCCGCGCCCATGAAGGCGTCGGGCACTGTGGTGGGTGACTCGGTGCTGTTGCTGGCCGTGAAGGGTCTGGCGGGTCAGCCGGTGGATACGCAGCGAATCCGGCTCACCGGGCCCGTCCTGCTTCCGACGTTGCTGCCGATCGCCGTCGCGCTCGGCGAGCGGCCACGCAAGGGGGCGAGCTTCACGCTGCCCGTGTTCGACCCCGCGTCCATGACGCCACGCGACGTCCGCGTCGACGTCGAGGCCGAGAGCGTTTTCGTGCTGCCGGACAGCAGCGTGTTCGACGCGACCTCCAAGCGATGGCTGGGCGCCCGCCCCGACACGATACGCGCGTGGAAGTTGAGCACGCCGGCGACCGGTACGTCCAGCGGTACGTCGGGATTCAACGGATGGGTGGACGAGCAGGGGCGCGTCGTACTGGTGAATCAACTGCTCGGCCTCACGCTGGAGCGGCGACCCTACGAGGTGGCGTTCGAGAACTGGAAGGCAGACGCACTGCGGCGCGGAACACGCGTCACTGCGGATCAGGACATCTTCGAGTCGACCGCGATCAGCGCGAAGAAGCGGCTCCGGACGAATCTCGCCGAGCTGAGCGTCCGACTGTCAGGCGTCGAACTGGATGGGTTCGAGGTGAAAGGCTACCGCCAACGACTGCGCGGCGACACGCTCACCATCACGAGGGAGAGTCCTGCGGCGCTGAAGGCGGCATACGCACTGCCGAATGGTGCGCGGGCGACGGTGATGGCGGTGTTTCTGGACGCGGAGCCTCTCCTGGAGTCGGCAAGCCCCGAGATCCGTGCGGTTGCGGCGCGGTTGCGCGGGCGGGAGACGGATCCGCGTGTCGTGTCCGAGCGTATCAACCGGTGGGTCTACGATTCCGTCCGCAAGGAGATCACCGTAGGTATTCCCAGCGCCCTCGGTACGCTCCGGACGCGCGTCGGGGACTGCAACGAGCATACGCAGCTGTACGTGGCCCTGGCGCGGGCCGCGGGCATTCCGGCGAGGGTGGCGGCTGGACTCGCCTATCTCGATGACAAGTTTTACTACCACGCCTGGCCGGAAGTCTGGTTAGAGCGGTGGGTGGCGGTGGATCCGACCTTTGGTCAGTTCCCCGCCGACGCCTCGCACCTGCGTTTCACCGTCGGTGGGCTCGGTCGCCAGGCCGAGCTGCTGCGCCTCATGGGGGCGCTGCAGATCGACGTCATCTCCGCTCACTAGGCGCCAGCGCGCCCCTGCCCTCTCCGCATGATCAGTCTGCGACGGCTCACCAAGCAGTACGGCGGCTTCACGGCCGTCGACGCGATCGATCTCGAAGTGCCGCGCGGCGAGCTGTTCGGTTTTCTTGGCCCCAACGGCGCGGGCAAGACGACCACGCTGCGGATGATCGCCGGCATCCTGCGTCCCACGAGCGGAGACATATCGATCGCGGGGGTGGACCTCGCCGCAGATCCCATCGGCGCCAAGATGCGGCTCGGGTTCATCCCGGATCGTCCGTTCATCTATGAGAAGCTGACCGGAGCGGAATTCCTCCGCTTCGTGGCCGGCCTGTACGACCAGGAAGGACCGGAGGTGGAGCATCGCGGTCGCGAGCTGCTCGCGCTCTTCGATCTGGAGGAGTGGCAGGACGAGCTGGTGGAGAGCTACAGCCACGGCATGCGCCAGAAGCTCATCATCTCCAGCGCCTTCATTCATCGGCCTGAGGTCATCGTCGTGGACGAGCCGATGGTGGGCCTCGATCCCAAGGCAGCGAAGATCCTGAAGGATCTGTTCCGCGAGTACACGCGGCGCGGGCACACGATCATGATGAGCACCCATACGCTCGAAGTGGCCGAGACCCTGTGCGACCGCGTGGCGATCATCGCGAAGGGCACGATCCGGGCGTGCGGGACGATGGCGGAGCTGCGCCAGCACGCCGACGCGGGAACGCAGGGACTGGAGCAGATCTTCCTCCGGCTCACGGGCGAGAATGCGGCGCGAGAGCTCGTCGAGGTGCTGGATGCGTGAGCCGCAGGCCGCGCTCGCGCGGCCGGATCCGTCGTTGATGCTCCTGCTGCGTCCGAAGTGGTTGACGGCGCGCGCGCGCGCGATGACAAACGAGCGTGGACGCGGCGCGCGATTCGGACTGCTGGCGGTGATGGGACTGCTGTTCTGGGCATTCATCTACACCGTGCTGTACAAGCTGCTCGTGTACTTTCGCGGCGTGCCCGACCTGGGGCCGTTTCTGGCTGGCAAGCTGCTCGGCATCATCCTCGTCGGCTTCTTCTCCATCCTGCTGCTGTCGAACATCATCACGGCGCTGTCGAGCTTCTTCCTCGCACGGGACCTCGATCTCCTCGTTGCGGGGCCCGTAGACTGGCTCAAGCTGTACGGAGCGAAGCTGCTCGAGACGGGTGTGAACTCGAGCTGGATGGTCGTGTTGATGGCCATCCCCATGTTCGCGGCGTTCGGGGTGGCGTATCAGGGCGGCCCGCTGTTTCCGCTCATCGTGCTCGCGGTGTTCATCCCGTTCCTCATCGTGCCGGCCGTGATCGGCAGCGCCATCACGCTGGCGCTAGTGAACGTGTTTCCCGCGCGGCGCACGCGCGACATCCTGAGCGTGATCGCCGTGCTCGCGGCGGGCGGGATCGTCCTGCTGTTCCGCATCATCCGACCCGAGCGGCTGGCGCGACCTGAAGGTTTTCGTTCGCTCGTGGAGTTCGTGACGATCCTGCGCACGCCGACATCCCCCTTCCTGCCCAGCGAGTGGGTGCAGCGCGCCGTGCTGGGCTGGCTCAACTATCGACCGGACTGGATGTCGGTGTACCTGTTGTGGAGCACGGCGGCGGCAGCATTCGTGCTTGGCGCCCTGATGCATCGCCAGCTCTACAGCGTCGGGTTCAGCAAGGCGCAGGAGAGCGCGCAGCGCTTCGTGCGCGGTGGAAAAATGCGCGCGGTCGGCAACAGGCTGCTCTCGCCGCTCGGCGTCCTGAAGCGTGAGCTCGTGCTCAAGGAGCTGCGGCTCTTCTTCCGCGACACCACCCAGTGGTCGCAACTGATCCTGCTCGCCGTACTCGTGGTGGTGTACGTGTACAACATCAAGTACCTGCCGTTGCGAGGAGAGGGGATCACCTTCTTCCTCGTCAACGTCATTCCCTTTCTCAATCTCGTGCTCGCGGGCTTCGTGCTCGCCTCGATCGCGGCGCGGTTCATTTTTCCGAGCGTGAGCCTCGAGGGACGGACACTGTGGCTACTGCGGTCGAGCCCCATGCCCGTGCATGACCTGCTGTGGGCGAAGTTCTGGGTGGGGACGACACCTCTCCTGCTGCTGGCACTCGGGATCGTGGGCGTGACGAACGCGCTGTTGCAGGTGAGCGACTTCATGTTCGCGGTGTCCGTGATGACGATCACGATGATGACGTTTGCGCTCTGCGGGATGGCGCTGGGGTTCGGCACCCTGTTTCCACAGTACGAGACCGAGAATGCGGCGCAGATCCCGACGTCGTTCGGCGGCCTGGTCTTCATGATCACGTCGGTGGGTCTCATCGCCGGCGTCATCACGCTCGAGGCGCGGCCGGTGTACAGCTATCTGTCGGCGCGGCTGTACGGCACGCCGACGTCGATGGGCGAAATGGTGTTCGGGTTCGGCATGGCGACCCTCCTCTGCGTGGCGGCGACGCTCATTCCCATCGGCATTGCGAAGCGGCGGCTGGAGGCGGTGGAGCGTTGAGGCACCCGGTTCGGGTCGTGCCACGGTGGATGGGAGCACTGATCTGCATCGCTCTCGCCTGCTCGGATGCAACGCCCGACGATTCGCGCGTGGCACGCGGTCGCGGCCTCAAGCCCATGGCACTCGCGCCGGAGGCCGAAGCGAGTGTGTTCGATGCGGCGGTTCGCGCCTCGTTCGACGTCGGGCCGGGACTCGTGCTGATGGTGCATCCACGACGGTTGCCGCGTACGGCGGGATACGACGGCGGCGAGATACTCCCGGCGTCGGTGATCGAGGCGATGCGCGATCGCGGCATCGTGCGCGGAATCTGCGAGCCGAGGCACGAGGCACCTCGCGACACTCCCCGCTGCACGGGATTGCAAGCCGGCTACGTGGTTCGAGCATCCGTTCCGCTGCGCGTCGCCGGCGACACGATCCAGCTCAACTTCGCCGCCGAAGCATATGCGGCCGAGACGGGCCCGCGGCCGCAGTCACTTCGCTTCGAAAAGATCTACCAGCTCGTTGGGCGTGGCGCGGACTGGCAGGTGCTCAGGGAAGCGCGGGTGCGGGAGCGCGACTGACCGGGAGGGTCAGGCCGCCAGTTGCCGCCCGCACGCCGCGCAGAATGCGGCTCCGAACTCGCTGACCACCGCTCCACAGGATCCGCACTCACCCGGTAGATACGTGCCGCACGTGGAACAGTAGATCGCGTCGACCTCGGATCGCGGACCACACGTCGCACAGCTCGTGAGGCGTGATCTGTAGGCGAGGATGGCCGCCTCGGCCACGTCGCTCGGCGAGGCCGCGTTCGCCCGAAGCGATTCGAGTGCCCGCATCGTGTACCGCGCCCTGAGCTCCTCATAGTCGGCATCGGACAGCTTGCCCGTCACGCGATCAAACTCGATCTCGCGCAGGGCGACGATCGCTTCATCTTCACCTGCCGGCGGAGCGAGACGCGAGGTGAGTGTCCGCGCGCCGGCCGGCGGCGCGCTCGGCACGAGCAGCGGAAGGAGAACGAATGCCAGCGCGCTCACCGCCAGCAGCGATCCCACAATCAGCGCGAGCATCAGTCGTCCCGACGGATCGCCGCCTGAAGCCGCGCGTGCTCCTCGGGCGTCGCCGGATTCAACAACGAGTCCCCACGCCGCTCGGCCGCGATCGCCGCGGTCCTCCGCTGCATGCCGCGTATCACCACGACGAGACCGGCGGCGCCAGCGGCCAGCGCGACGGACGGAACCAGGTAGCCCGCCCAGTTGAATCCCTCGCGCTTGGGCGACATGAGCGCGCGCTCGCCGTAGGTCTGCACGAATGCGTCGAGAATCTCCTGCGCGGAATGGCCGCCGGCGACGAGTGACATCACGTCGCGATGCATCGCGGGGGACACCTGGCAGGAGAAGTCGGTGGTGCGACAGGTGTACACGTCGAGCGTGCAACCGCACTGGCACCGGATGTCGTGCTCGAGTGCGTCGCGCACCTCGTCCGTCATCGACGGAACGGCACCGGGCTTCGCGGGGCGACGGACCGTCTTCGCCGCCTCCTGGTTCATGTCGAACAGGTTGGACGTCGTGCCCTGCGCCGGCGCCGCATCTCCAGTGGGCGGCGTCACGACCTGCCCGCCGAGGCGAGGCGCTGCAACGATTGCCGCGCCACCCAGCGCCGTGCCACCCAGCGCGACGCGTGAGAGGAAGTCGCGCCGCCGCATCAGCGCGTCGCCGCGAGCTCGGCGCGCGGCGCGGGCTCCAGCGTCGCGACGTAGCCCCCGGCCCGCCGGCGCTCGGTCTGCGGCCACATCACGATCAATCCGCCGATCGCCATCACGAGCCCGCCGATCCAGACCCAGACGACGAGCGGATTGAAGCTGATGCGAAGCTCCGCCGTTTCATCCCGCACGCCGGCGAGGACGATGTACAGGTCCAGCGCGGCCGACGTGCGAATGCCCACCTCGGTGCTCGGCTCGAACTGCGGCTGCTTGTTGCTGTCGAAGTGCTGGCGCTTCTCGCTCGTCACGATGCCCTGACGCACACCGTCGCGCCACACCTCGAGCCCGACCGCGGTGACGAACCGGTTCAGCGTCTCCGACGTGGACACTCCCTGACTCACGAACCGCCAGCGATGACCGAGGGGATCCACCAACTCTTTCGTGTCGCCCGCCTTCATCTGGACGTCGTGGTCGCGCTTGAACGCCAGGCCGGCGAATGCACTGAAGAGGATGACGATTCCCGCGTGCACGATGTAGCCGCCGTACCGACGACGGTTGCGCGCGACGAGCCGGAGCGCGGCGAGCGGAATGGATTCGTCGTGCATCGAGTGACGAGCGCCGATGCCCTTGTAGAACTCCTGGCCGATCGTGCCGGCGACGAACCCCGCCAGCGTGTAGGCGACGAGCGCGTGCGGATTTCGCATGCCGAGCGCGAACAGCAGCACCCCCGTGGACAGGCCGAACAGCACCGGGAATCGGAACTGCCGCTGGAGGTTCGACGTCGACGCCTTGCGCCACGCGATGAGCGGCCCCACGCCGGTGAGAGCGAGCAGCAGCAATCCGAGTGGCACGTTCACCGTGTTGAAGAACGGCGGACCCACGGTGATCTTCGAGCCGCGCACCCATTCGCTGAGCACGGGAAAGAGCGTTCCCCACAGCACGGAAAAGGCGATGCCGACGAGCACGAGGTTGTTGTACAGGAACGCCGCCTCGCGGCTCACCATGCTTTCCAGCTCCGCCGTCGCCTCGAGATCCTTGAGCCTCGTGGTGACGAAGTAGATCGTCGCGCCCGTGGCGCCGATGAAGAACGTGGCGAACCACGTTCCGACCGGGGACTGGGCGAACGAGTGCACGCTTTCCACGAGGCCGCTG
>JAJAYP010000319.1 GCA_026786185.1 Gemmatimonadaceae bacterium | reverse complement strand
TTTGCGCCCCCCCCCAAAAAAAAACATCAGCCCCTCCCTAATAAAATTATTTTGGGGGCGGCGCGGGGCGCCGCTCTCCGCTTTGGGGGGGTGGCGCCCCCCCCCCCCCCCCCCCCCGGGCGCCCCCCCCCCCCCCCCGCCCCGGGGTTTCGCCGGTCACTTCACAATGTACGAAGCACTCCCTTCACCGCTCACTTCACGCCGTACGAAGTTCACGGTTCGCCACCCCTCGTACGAAGTTCGCCGCTCGCCGTACTCCGCACGCCATCAGGGGCACCGCGCCAATGCCACGGGACACCGCTCCGGATCCGGCGCTGGTGCACTGCCCTGCCCACCGGGTCCACCATACGAGTACAGAGTCCGCTGCAGCACACCCAGTTCACGACCGGGGATGGGCAGGTGAATGAGCGTGTTCTCGGGAAGCGTCTGCCACCCACGCGCATCGAGGAACGCCGTCACACCGTCGACGCCGAGTCCTTCGATGCCCTTCTCGTACCGCAGCGCGTCCCACAGGCTGCCGCACGCGCCATTCTGCTTGCGCGGCACGCAGCCCGGTTCGTCGGTCGGTCCGTCGACCGTCAGCGGCGGAAGCTGACCTTGCGACACACGCGAGAGGTTGATGAGCGGCACCGCTTCCGCCGCGCGATTCAGACGGATCAACGCCTCTGCCTTGAGCAGGTTCATCTCGGTGACCGTCACAGCAGGCTGCGGTCCCGTCTGCCATGTGGTTCCGGTGCCGAAACGGCGGAAGAAGTAGTGAGAGTAACGGTACGTCCCGCGCGACACCGCGAAGATGTTGGCCGAGTAGTAACCCACGTACGTGCCAGCGACAGCCGGTCCGCCGGCGGCCTGGATACGCCTGTCCTTCGTGCGCATCTGGAACGCCACGCGGTTCGCCACCGGCGTGGCCACGTAGTTCACGAAGCCCTGCGATGAGTCAGCGGGTCCCAGTACCCAGTTGCTCGGACGGCCGAAGTCGCTGGGAATCACTGTGCGCAGACGCGCGAGCAGGCGCTTCCAGTCGTCCCACAGGATGTCGGGCTGTGCCACCGGGGCGAAGTCGGTCTGGATTCCCGCGTCCACGCGGCGAATGACCTCCGTCCAGTCCACCGCCGCCCGCTCCGCGCGCGAGCGCGGGGTCTGTGCGAGCGCCTTGGCGGCGAAGGAATTGGCAAGCCGCACGAACTGCGCGCGCGTCATCCCCTGGAACAGCCACCCGTCCAGCGGCAGCGAGAAGTCCGGCCCACGGTTGGCGATCGCGATCGCGGAGTCGAGCTGGGCGACGGCCGCCTTCGACACCGCGGGATACGCGACGAAGTTCGGCTTCGTGATCGTATCGAGCGCCAGCTTCTCGTCCGTGACGACCGCGGAGTCGAAGTAGAACGCGAGGTACTGATGCGATATGCCCTGCATGAACTTGCCGACGGCGTGCGTGCGCGATGTGCGCTGCGCATCGACGACCACGAGTCCGGAGTCGATGGCGATGAGCGCGTCGTTCACGGAAGAAATCGTGCGATACAATCCGTACCACGGTCCTTCGCTCACCTGATTGCGGGCATTGACCGGGCTGTTGTTCCAGGCCGCGCGCGGCTCGGCACTCAGCTCGAGCTGGCCGAAATCGGCGAAGCCCGACGTGGCTTCGCGCGCCATCGTCGAGAAGGCCCACGACGGTTAGTCGTCATGACCGGCGACCGGCCACCAGCTCCGGAAGGAGCTGGACACGAACGATTCCGCCGACACCGGCTGCTTCGTCGCGCGCTCGCGATCGGGCTCGTTGGGATTCGTCACGGCGAGTTCCTGACAGGCGACCGCGCCGAGCAGCATGGCCGCGCCGGTCCACTGCGTACGTCTCTGCATGAAGTATTTCATCTGGGTCAGAACTCGATCTGGACGCTGCCAGTGAACGTGCGGTATCGCGGATAGCCGAAGCTGTCCAGCTTGATGGTCGAGGGAAACTCGGAGTCACTGACTTCCGGGTCGTAGCCCTTGTAGTCGGTCCAGGTGATCAGGTTGCGGCCCACGATGCCGAGCGTGACACCGCGCGCGCCGACGCGGCCGAGCGCAGCGATCCGCGCCGTCGGAATCTTGTAACGTATCGACGCCTCGCGGAGCTTCACGAAGCCGCCCGGCTGCACGAAGTAGTCGGTAGGATCGTTCGCGGCGTACAGCGCGACGTAATAGTCCACCGTCTTCTTGAGCGTCTGCTCGCGGCCCGCCTGGTCGACGTCGCCACTCCGGCCGTACTGGTACATGCGCTGGTTGGTCTGGTTGTAGACGTTGCCTCCCTTCTGCGCATCGATCAGCGTGAACAGGCTGAGGTCCTTCCAGGTGATGTTGTTCGTCCAGCCGACGTGATAGTCGGGATTGCCATCGCCGATCTTCACCACGGCGGCGTTGCCAGCCGCGTCGCGCTGCGTGATCGGCATGCCCCAGTTGTACACGCGGCTCCCGATCGTGGCCGCGGTGCCCCAGAGCTGCTTGCCCTCGCCCTCGGTATACGCGTTGCCGGGTCCGACGTACACGAGGATCCCTTCGTCGTTCACCTGGAACTCGTTGGCGCGTGCCTGTGCATCGGCCGGAAGCTCCGCGGCGTCCTTGATGAATCGGAAGCCGTACATGGCGCCGAGCGTCTCACCTGCGCAGCGATACCCGATGACGTTGGTCTGGAAGCAGGAGCGGTTGAACTCTGTGATCCTGTTGCGAGACCGGTCGGCCACCAATCCCATGCGCCAGCTGAACGTCGGCTTGCTGAGCACCTGCGCCTCGAGCGTTGCCTCGACCGTGTTGCCCTCCACCGTTCCGGCGTTCTGGAACTGCGAGGTATACCCGTAGAACGCGGAGAGCGGGATCTGCACCAGCTGATCGACGACGCGGTTGCGCGCGTACGAGAGCTGCAGCGAGTACCGGTCGCGATAGATCATGTCCAGGCCGATCTCGGTTTCCGTCGCGTGCTCCGGCTTGAGGAACTTGTTGCCGAGCGTGTTCTTCCGGAGCCCGCCGCCGGCGAGGAAATCGAACGTCTCGAACTGATCGTCGAAATCGGGGCGCCCGCCCGCCGTGCCACGCGATGCGCGCAGCTTGAACTCGGTGATCGACTTCAGCGGCCACCACGACTCCTCGGCGACGCGGTACGCGCCGCTCAGCCGGTGGTACACGTTCCAGCGTTCTTCGGGGCCGAACAGCGAGCTGCCGTCGCGACGGACGAGCGCGTCGAAGATGTACTTCCCCTGATAGTCCGCGGCGGCGGTGGCGGCATAGCCGGTGGAACGGATTTCTTCGATGGTGGAGCTGACCCGGCTCACCGTGGCGTTGCTGAGACTGCGCACGCCCGGCGTGGCGAAGCTGCTCCCCTGCGCATCCGTGATCTCGTTGTTCTCGCGCTCCATGAGCGCGCGCAGGGTGGAGCGCAGGGTCACGTCGGCGATCTTGCCGAGGAAGTTCGCGCTCACGGCAGCGTTCAGCGCATCGGTCTGGCCGGCAATCTGACGGATCTCGCCAAGCCCGCCGGTGCCGAATCCTTCGGTCTTCACGCCCGCGTCGAGAAAGAAGTTGTTGCGGCGATCGGAGCGGTCGTAGCTCACGTTGCCATCGAGATTGAACCAGCTCAGGGGCGACCAGCGCGCCTCGAGGCTGCCCTGCGTGCGCGCACGCCGGCGCTTGTTCTCCTCCGTGGAGAGCACGTACAACGGATTCTCCTCGCGTCCTTCCGGATCGCCCTGGTACGAGTACGGCGTGCCGTCGGGGTCCGGCACCAGCAGGTCGACGTCGGGCGCCTGATTGATCAGGTCGAAGAACGTGTCACCGTACAAGTTCTGCCGATCGGAACGATTGTGATAGCCGCTGAAGCCGAACTTGAAGTCGTCGCGGAGCTGGTGATCCAGGTTGAGGCGGATGTTGTTCTGGTTGTACGCGCCGCTGTTGAGAACGACGCCGCCTTCCTTGTTGTTGTTGAAGGAAAGCAGCCAGTTCGTGCGTCCCGCCCGCTGCGACAGCGTCACGGTGTTCTTGTAGAACGTGCCGGGGTTGAAGAAGCGGTCGACCTGATCGAAGACCGGGTCGGCGTACTCGGTGTCCTGGAACCGCGCATACACGGGCTTCGGGACGCGCTGCGCTCTCGGCACCACGGCGCCGGCGGCATTGATGTATTGGCCAGCCGCGTTGGTGAGGTAGTAGTGCTGGTTCGCCCAGTCGATCTTGCCGCCTAGCGAGTTCTGTCCCACTTCGGACCGTGTCGTGATCTGTGTGGATCCGTCCGCGTTCGATGCGCCGCGCTTCGTGCGGATCTGGATGACACCTGCCGACGCGCGGGATCCATAGAGAGATGCAGCGGCCGCGCCCTTCACCACTTCGACGCTCTCGATGTCCATCGACTCGAGGTCGGCCGACGACGCGTCGAACGACTGGCTGAGAATCACGCCGTCGACGACGATGAGCGGCGAGGTGGACTTGCTGATGCTGGTGGGTGAGCGGAGCAGGATGTTCGTCCCGCTACCGGGCTGTCCACCGGGCGTGACGGCAACGCCGGCCACCTTGCCCTGAATCGTCTCGATCGCGTTCGAGGCGGGAACCGGTGCGTCTTCCGAATTGACGCGTCCGACCGTGAACGGCACGCGCGTACCGCTCGTGGGATCCACCACCCCGGTGGTGACGACCGCCTCGAGGGTGAGCGCGATCGTCGTGAGCCGGAACTCCACGTCCGCGGTGCCGCCGGCGGCGACGACCACATTCTGGCGGCGGCCGCCCCGATAGCCGACGCGGCGCGTCTCGAGACTCACGGTGCCGGCGGGCACGCTGGTGATGACGAATCGACCGAGGTCGTTCGTCGAGCCGCCCAGCCGAGTGCCGGCGACGAGCACCTGAACGGCAGCGAGCGGACGGCCGGAGGCGGAGTCGAGCACGAGACCAGTGATCCGGCCAGTAGCCGGCGCCTGCGCGCGAGCGACGAGGGAAAAACCGGGGAATGCAACGAGCAGGAGGACCGCGAGCGCGCGGAGGGGACGAGGCATCGGATCTCGAGGGTGAGTCGGGTGCTGGGAGGTGTGCCAGCGGGCGGGAACGCGTATACCCGGTACAGCATATCGGGTCACTGGACTACGCACGAGCGAGCCTGCCTGTTGACCGCGATGCGTCAGACGGCGCGTCGACGCGCGATCGGGAGCGTGAGGGTGAATTCGCTGCCTGCCCCCTGCACGCTCGACGCCGCAAGGCTGCCACCCATTCCGTTGGCGAGATCGCGGCTGATCGCGAGTCCCAGGCCGACGCCCTGCTGACTCATCGGCGTGAGGTGGCGGTCGACCTGCACGAAGGGGTCGAACACCCGCTTGAGCTGATCGGGCGCGATCCCGCGGCCGGTATCCTTCACCGTCATGTGCATCATGTCGCTCTCGGCACGGCACAAGAGCGAGACGATGCCGCCGGGCTCCGTGAACTTGACCGAATTCGCGAGCAGGTTGAGCAGGACCTGCCGCACCTTTTCCGGATCAGCGCGCACAGCGAGCTCCGACTCGCACTCGCCGCGCTCGTACCGCAACTGTTTGGCGTCCATCTGCGGACGAATGAGCTCCTCCAGACTTTCCAGTAGTTGGGCGACCGGTACATCCTCGAATCGATATTGCACCTGCCCCGCATCGAGCTTGGCGAAGTTGAGCACGTCGTTGATGAGGCCCAGCAGATATTGCCCACTGCGCTTGATGCGTTCGAGATCCGACCGCTGACCGTCCGTGAGCTCGCCCCGCACGCCCATCAGCAGCAGGTCGGAATACCCCGCGACCGCATTGAGTGGTGTACGCAACTCGTGACTCATCGTCGTGAGGAAGGCGCTCTTCGCCTGGTTCGCCGTCACCGCCTCGACGCGTGCATTCTCCGCTGACTGGTTCGCGATCTCCAGCTCGCGTCGCACACGCATCTGGTCCGTGATGTCGTACGTGACGCTCGCTACCGCATAGACGACGCCCGATGCATCGCGCAGCGGCTGGTAGCCGACGTTGAACCAGCGCTCATCCTGTATCCCATCCCCGTCGGGATCGAGCTTCACCAGCCGCTCGTTGACGAAATACGGCTCGCCCGTCTCGTATACCCGATCCATCGTCTCGACGAACCCCTGTCCGGCGAGCTCGGGAAACGCTTCCCGAATCGTGCGGCCGAGCAATGGCCTGCCGCCGCCAGGGGTGGCGGTGTACCGGGGACTGGCGATGGTGTACACGTGGTCAGGTCCCTCGAGCACCGCCACCGCGACAGGCGCCTGATCGAACAGCTCGCGCAGCCGCTGCTCGCTCGCGCGCAACTCCGCGGCGCGCTGCTGGAGCTCTTCAAGCAGGCGGTCGCGGTCGATCTGCATCTCCTGCGTGTGCACGCCTGCCGTCGTCTCCACGATCGTCGCGAGTATGCCCTCGATCACGCCGCCATCGCCGCGGATCGGACTCTGCGACGCGGTGAAGTAGGCGATCGTCGTGGCGCCGTCGCGATCGAACTCGAATGGGGCGTCATGCAGCGAGATGGTCTCGCCCTGGAGTATGCGCTCGAAGTGTGGGCGGCTGCTCTCCCAGTGCGTCGGCCAGCTGACGCGCATGCCTTCACCGAGCACTCCCGGATGACGCTTGCCGATGATCTCGGCATATGCGTCGTTGTAGAGCTGGATGAGGTCCGGGCCCCACAGCACGACCTGCGCAAACGCGCATCCGAGCGCGACGTCGACGATCGTGCGCAGCGCACGCGGCCAGGTGTGGATGGGGCCGAGCGACGTGCGAGACCAGTCGAAGTCACGCACGCGCTGTCGCATCTCGCCCGGACCGGCAAACAGTTCGGGTGAGGACGTCACCAGGGTCGGGTCGCGATCATCGCGGTCACCGCATCTGCATCGACCGCCTTGGAGTACATGTTGCCCTGCCCGTGCGTGCACCCGATCTCCTTCAGCACCTTCACATGTGCAGCCGTGCTCACCCCTTCGGCCACCACCTCCAGCCCGAACTCGCGCGCGAGCACGATGACCGAGCGCACGAGTCGCATCGATTTCTCGTCGCGGTCCATCCGCGACACGAGCGTGTGGTCGATCTTCACGCCGTCCAGTGGCAGGCGCTGCAGATAGCTGATGGGCGAATTGCCACTGCCGAAATCGTCGAGGAAGATGCGCGCGCCGAGCGAGCGGAGTGCGGTCAGCACGCCGGCCGCCTTCTCCACGTCCTTGGCGACGACGCGCTCGTTGACCTCGAGCGTCACGCTCGCCGGCGGCAGGCCGAAGACCTTGAAGGTGCGCGTGATGTCGTTGAGGAATGCGTTCGCGCTGAACTGACGCGTGGAAAGATTCACGGCGATGGTGAGCGGTGCCGAGACCGCCGGCCCGTGATTCCACGTGCGGAGCTGGCTGCACGACTCACGCAGCACCCATCGCCCGATCTCGTAGATGAGCCCCATCTCCTCCGCCACCGCGAGGAACTCGAAGGGGCCGAGCAGGCCGCGCACCGGATGCTTCCATCGTAGCAGCGCTTCGGCCCCGCTGATCCGGTCGTCGTCGAGGGCGACGATGGGCCAGTAGTGCAGCGCGAACTGCTCCGCGGTCACCGCCTCGCGCAGCTCGTCTTCCAGACGACGACGTGAGCGCGCCTCAGCGGCGATCTTCCAGTCGAACACCACCGGACGTGCCGCCTCATCGGGCCGATTGGCGCGCTTGGCACGCGCCATGGCGAGATCGGCGCCGCGGAGCACGTGCTCCGGCAGTTCCGCCGACGTCGTGCTCAGCGCCACGCCGACGCTCACGCCGATCGACAACTCCACGCCGCCGATGACGGCCGGCTTCGAGAGCGCGGCACGCAGCCGTTCCGCCATCACCTCAGCGCCGTCCGCATCGAGCCGGTCCACGAGCACGGCGAATTCGTCGCCGCCGAGCCGGGCCACGACGGAGTCGGCTCCGGCCACGTGCTGGAGGCGCTTGCCGACCGACGCCAGGATCTGGTCGCCCATCTGGTGACCGTATCGTTCGTTCAGGGCGCGAAAATCGTTCACGTCGAGGAAGAACACCGCCACCAGTTCGTCGGTCGACGTGTCGGTCGACGTGTCGTTCGACGTCGAATCGCCGTCACTGGCCGTCGCAAGGCGTTGGCGGGGGCGGTGCAGCGCGAGGCGAAGCCGGTCGAGGAACACGCCGCGATTGGCGAGACCCGTGAGTGCATCATGGTTATGGAACGCACCCAGCCGCTGCTCGTTCGCCTCGTGCTCGGCGAGTGTGCGACGCAACTCCAGGTCGGAGGCGGCGGTAGAGGCAAAATGCTGGAGCATCTCCAGGTCGTGCTCGCTCCACGGCGACGGCTGCTGATCGGCGGCGCAGAACACGCCGAGCACCTGGCCGGAGGCGGAGCGGATCGGGACGCCGATGATGGAGCCGATCTCGAGTTCCTGACACGCAGACAGTTGGTCTGGCGTCAATTCGCGGGTGAGGTCCCCCATGCGAACGGGTTCTTCACTGATGAGCTCGACAAATCCGGAGCGCCACATGGCGCCGGCGTCGTGGAGCGCCCAGTCGGGGACTGCGGAACCGGCGGCGAAAATTCGGCGGTCGTCGCCCGTGAGGATGATGAAGGCGAAGGGCGCGCGGAGTGCGGACGCCCCGAGCATGGCGAGCCGGTCCATCGCTGCGGCGAGGGGGCCGTGCATCGCGAGCGCGCCCGAGGCCGGGACCGCTTCGAGCAGCGACTGCGAGGTGGCCGCGGGATCCGATGGCATGGGTGGAATTGACTGGTACAGGGCGGGGGGCGCAACTGGGCGACGGGCGGGGGAGTTGGCGCACGGACGAACCGGCGAACTCGCGGCGTACGGCGAGAGGCGTACGGCGCGTCGTGAGGCGGAGCAGCCCTACTCCGCCTTCCGCGTCAGGCGGTATCCCACGCCGCGCATGGTTTCCACCGCCGCGAGTCGGCTGTCGCCGAGTTTGCGGCGAAGGTAGCTCACGTAGACCGCGAGGGCGTTGGACACCGGAGACTCGTCGTTCCACACGTAGTCGTGCAGTGTGTCCACCGACACCGGCACGCCCGCTCGCCGAAAGAGGATATCGAACAGGCGCAGCTCGCGCGGCGTGAGCGAGATCTCGCGACCGGCGCACCAGACGCGTCTCGCCTCGCGGTCATACACGACGTCGCCATACGCCACCCGTAGCTGCGCGCTGGCGATCCGCGCTCGGCGCGCGGCGGCCGAGATCTGGGCGACGACGACTTCGCGCGGCGAATCCAGACGCACCGCATCATCGGCGCCTGCCTCCAGCAGCGGAATCACATCGCGGCATCCCACACAGCAGATTCCGGCCGTCGGCCAGCGACGTCGCGCGCGCCGGATGATCTCGCGTCCATCTTCCTCGTCGATCGATACGTCGACGATGCACAGGTCGATGAAATCCCTGTTGACGTTGGCGCCAGCGAAGCTGGTGAGCTGTTCGATCTCGGCTTCGCCGTCTGGGAGCGCGGTATGCAGGCTCGCGAGTGAGTCGTCGCTGGCGCCGAATACGAGCACGGTCAACGGAAGGGCGAGCTCTGACGTCATGACCGGCGGAAACGGTGAGCCGATCGTCGCTCGCGACAGCTGACGGAGATCGGAGGTGCGTTGGGGTGAAAAGAGATACCGCCGGGTGCGTCGGGTGGCAAACATTAGAACTTGCTCATGATTGGACGCGCCTGCATATCTGAACAGTCCGCCGGCACCCTCCCTCCATCCGACTCTCGATAGATGCGCCGACAATTGTGCATGCTCCCCCTCTTCGCGTTGCTCGCCTGCGGTGGCGACGGCTCAACCAGTCCCGGTGCGAGCATCGCCGGCGCGTATTCCCTGACCACGGTGAATGGCGCGCCATTGCCGTTCGTGGCGCAGCAGGCGGGGACGTACAAGTACGAGATCACGGCGGACACCTACACGCTCGCCGATGGCGCGACCTGGACCGAGGTGAGGGCGGATCGCACGACCAGCAACGGCGCGATCACGACCTCGACGAAGTCCGACGCGGGAACCTGGAGCAGGAACGGCACGTCCATTACCCTCACGAGCCCGGCGAATGGCGCAGTGTCGGGCACGGTGTCGGGCAACACGCTCACTCTGTCGTCCGCAGGAAACACGATGGTCTTCACGAAGTAGCGCTCGCGCTCATCTCCTCGCGCGTCGCTTCCATTTTTCCCCAAAACGATCCCGATGCTTCGTCCTCGCTCCATGCGCGCAGCACTGCGCCTCGCCGTGCTGCTCGCGATCTCGCTCGTGCCCACGCTCGCGCCGAACGTCGCCCGTGCCCAACGCGCTTCGGTACCCGACTCCACCCGTGTGCTCGCGCGCTCTGCATTTCCATCGCTCAGGTGGCGGAACATCGGTCCCTTCCGCGGCGGACGGTCGGTCGCGGTCGCTGGATCGTACGTCGACTCACGGGTCTTCTACTTCGGGTCGGTGAACGGCGGCGTCTGGAAGACGACGAACGGCGGGCAGAGCTGGAGCAACATCTCCGACTTCCGCGTCAAGTCGAACGCGCCTTCGATTTCGTCGGTGGGTGCGATCGCCGTGGCGCCCAGCGATCCGAACGTCATCTGGGTGGGCACGGGTGAATCGAAGCTTCGCGAGGATCTCACCTACGGCAACGGTATCTATAGAAGTACCGACGGCGGTGAGTCCTGGGCGCACCTCGGGTTGGACGACAGTCAGCAGATCGGCGCGGTGCGCGTGCACCCCACCAATCCGGACATCGCCTGGGTCGCCGCGCTCGGTCACGCGTTCGGGCCCAATCGCATGCGCGGCGTCTATCGTACGATCGACGGCGGCAAGTCGTGGACGCAGCAACTGTTCGTCGACGATTCCACCGGCGCGACGGATCTCGCTCTGGATCCCACGAACCCGCGCGTCCTCTACGCGGCGATGTGGCGCATGCAGCGATTCCCGTGGGGCATGCGCTCGGGAGGCGGACGGAGCGGACTGTGGAAGTCGAGCGACGGCGGCGAGAGCTGGAGCGACATCAGCGCGAATCCCGGCCTGCCCACGACGTCGCTCGGCAAGATCGGCATCGCCGTGTCGCCCGCGAATCCGCGCCGGCTCTACGCGACGGTGGAAGCGCCCGACTCGGCAGGCACGCCACGCGGCGGCATCTTCCGCTCGGACGACGCCGGCGCGACGTGGACGCGCACCGATGGCGACCAGAAGTGGCAGGTGCGCGCCTGGTACTACTCGACACTCACCGCCGATCCACGCGACGAGAACACGGTCTACGTCAACAACCTGGGCACGTGGCGCTCGGTGGACGGCGGACGCACGTGGACGCGCATCCGCGTGCCGCACGGCGATACGCACCAGCTCTGGATCGACCCGAAGGATTCACAGCGGATGATTCACGCCAACGACGGTGGCGCGACGGTGAGCTTCGACCGCGGTGCCACATGGTCGAGCATCATGAACCAGCCGACGTCGCAATTTTATCACGTCATCACCGACAACCAGTTTCCCTACCGCATCTACGGCGCGCAGCAGGACAACACCACCGTCTCCATCGCGAGCCGCTCCGACGAAGGCGCCATCACGCGGCAGGATTGGCACGTGGCGGCGGGCGGCGAGAGCGCCTACATCGCGATCGATCCCACCGATCCGAACATCACCTACGGTGGCGGCTACATGGGTGAGATCTGGCGGCAGGACCTGCGCACGAAGCACCAACGCAACGTCGCCGTCTGGCTGGACAACTACGACGGATGGGCCGCGGCCGACGTGCCGTACCGCTTCGCGTGGACGTTCCCCCTCTTCTTCTCACCACACGATCCGAAGACGCTCTACGCCGCGGCGCAGTATCTCTTCCGCTCCACGAACGAAGGCAACTCGTGGACGAAGATTTCGCCCGATCTCTCTCGCGCCGACCCGCGCACGCTCGGCCGTTCAGGCGGCGTGATCCACGGCGACATGACCGGTACCGAGTGGTACGCCATGGCGTTCGCGGTGGCCGAGTCGCCGCTGGTGAAGGGGTTGATCTGGGCGGGAAGCGATGATGGGCTCGTGCACGTCACGCGCGATGGCGGCGCCTCGTGGCAGAACGTCACACCCCCGGGCCTCGGCGCCTTCACGAAGATGAGCATCGTGGAGCCCAGCCATCACGACGCCGGCACCGTGTACATCGCGGCGAACCGGTATCAGCAGGACGACTTCAAGCCCTATCTCCTGAAGACGTCGGACTACGGCAGGACCTGGTCACGCATCGACGCCGGCATTCCGGCCGGCGCGTACACCCGCGTCATCCGCGAGGATCCCGTGCGGCGCGGGCTGTTGTTTGCCGGCACCGAGACGGGCGTCCACGTCTCCTTCGACGACGGTGCGCGTTGGCAGCCGCTGCAGATGAACCTGCCGCGCGTGAGCATCCGCGACCTGGCGATCAAGAATCAGGATCTCATCGCCGCAACACACGGACGCTCGTTCTGGATACTCGACGACATCTCGCCCCTGCGGCAGATCTCCGACTCCGTACGCTCGGCTCGCGTCCACCTGTTCGCGCCCGCCACTGCCGTGCGCTTCGAAGCGGGACGGTCATCGCGTCGCGATGCGGAATCCGGTGAGAATCCGCAGGCCGGCGTGTACGTCGACTACTGGCTCAGCCGCCGCCCGCACAATGCCGGTGAGGTGAAGCTCGAATTCCTCGGCGCATCCGGCGAAGTGTTCAGGACCTTCACGAGTCCTGATTCCTCCGCGCCGAAGCGTGATTCACTGGCGGTGGCATTCACCGCGTCCGATTCGCTCGCGCGGTTGACTGCGTACGACACGACGGGGCAGTCGTCGCAGCGCCGGCACATCGAGGGGGACAGCGCGAGCTACATGCCAGCGGACTCCGTGGTGCATGCGCGCGTCGGACTCAACCGCTTCGTCTGGGACCTTCGCGCTCCCGGCGTGCGTCCGATCAAGAACGTGGTCAACGACGAAGGCACGTATGATGGCCCGATGATCGTGCCGGGTGAGTACACCGTGCGGTTGACGGCCGACGGCACGACGCGAACGCAACGATTCCGGGTCATCGACGATCCCCGGTCAGGCGCGACGCCGGCGGAGCTGGCGGCGACCTGGACGTACAACAGCCAGGTGGTGGCGAAGATCAACCAGCTCGCCGATCAGGTGCGGCGGATCGAGGCGATGCAGAAACAGATCGCCGATCGCGAGTCGCAGGCGAAGGGACAACCGTACGCGAGTCGCATCTCGGCAGCGGGAGGACCACTCAAGGCGCGGCTCGAAGCCATTCGTGCCGAGCTGGCGGACGTACACAGCCAGGCGGACCAGATCACGCTGCACTATCCGGTGAAGCTGTACAATCAACTGCTCAACGTGAACCGCATGGGACAGTCGTTCGATCGCGCACCCACGGAGCAGTCGCACGCCGTGTTTCGCGATCTCTCGACCAAGGTGGACGCACAGCTCGATCGCCTGCGCGCGCTCGAGAGCGGCGAGCTCACCGCATTCAACGCAATGATGCGGGAACTGAACGTGCCGGCGGTGACGGTGGAGGTGGTGAAGCCCATCGCGTGAATGAGGCCAGCCTCCTCCGCGAGCCTTTCGCCAGGTCGAGTCGGTGCGCCGTGCGTCGGGGGCCGGGGGGGGGGGGGGGCCCGCGCGCGCGGGCGGCCGCGGCCCCGCCCCCCCCCCCCCCCCCCCCCCCCCCCCGCCCCCCCCCCCCCCCCCGCCCCCGACGCACGGCGCACCGACTCGACCTGGCGAAAGGCTCGCGGAGGAGGCTGGCC
>JAJAYP010000318.1 GCA_026786185.1 Gemmatimonadaceae bacterium | reverse complement strand
CTGGCGGGCATGCGCTCGAGCAAGACGATCGTCGCGATCAACAAGGACAAGGAAGCGCCGATCTTCAAGGTTGCCGACTACGGCATCGTCGGCGATGTTCTCGAAATCATCCCGGCGTTGACCGCGGCGGTGCGGGAGGCGAGGAAGGGGCACTAGGTGGACGCGATGATCGTTTTCGACAAGTTCCACGTAATGGGCGCGTCCTGGAGGCGCTGATAAGGTGCGGCGGCGCGAGCATTGCGACCTCACGCAATGTGGCGATGCGCGATTGACCCATACCACGTTTGTCTGGCCCAAGTATCCGGCACATTACAGCGCCGTCATTCAGCGCGAGTTGCGCCGGCTCTGCCGGAGCACGCTCAAGACCGCGCGAGCGCGGGTCCTTGAGGCGGCGTTCCGTCGCATCTAGAACTAGCGCTCGATCCTTGCTGTCCGACCCTTCCTCGAGCGTTGGCGAGCGTGGGCGAGTCGCTCGCGTTTCGAGCCCATGATCCATGTGGCCGGCATCATGTGCCGGCACCGCGAGAACATCCGCACCTACGTCAGCCACCGGTTCAAGATCGCGGTATCCGAAGGGGAGAGCGTCGAGCTTCAGAGGAGCAGGTACTCCTCCTGTGGCTTCCGCGAGCGGGAGCGACTCAAGCTGTCGATCGATCCCCACTGCAGCGGACGCGATCTCGCGCCTCGCGTCGGCGGAGGACGAGAATGCTCTCATAATTCGCACTCACACCCTAGAGGTGGGATGACTCGGGCGTTATGTCGCATGCGCCGTAGCAACTGTCTACAATCGGATCTTTCACTCTTGACGCTTGATAGCTATTACTCCGGCCATCAAATAGGCGATATCAGGCTGCGTAGCGGACGCGCGGATGTTCGAAGCACCGACGCACCCGTGCCGGCCGTCGCTGCAGCATGCGGAAGTGGGAACGGGCCACATGAGACAACTCCGGTTTCGTGCGGGCCGGCGCGCGGGTCGCCACGCCGAGCTTGAGATCGCCGTTCAGGTATTCATCCGGATTCAGCTCGGGTGCATACGGCGGGAGATAGAAGAGTTCGATCGCATCACAGTGTGCCTCGACCCACGCGCGCACCTTGACCGCCTTGTGGACGTTGAGGTTGTCGAGAATCACGAACACCCGGCGATTCGTATCCCGGATCAGTCAGCGCAGAAACCGAATCAGGATCTGGGCGGAGAGCGGGCCTTCGAGGGCCATGAACCGCACCTTGCCTTGATTGGTGACCGTCGAGAGAAAGCTGACCGACTTGCGTCGCGAGACGACCGTGAGGACCGGCGTCTGCCCGCGCGGCGCGAAGCCCCGCCCGCGCGGCGATCGCCGGATATTCGTGCGTGAGTCAGTGATCGATGAGCTCAGGGCGTTGCTCATAGGCGCGCTTCAGCGGTTTCTGCGGCGTGAAGCCCCACCGCTTGAGATAGTGCCCGATCGTGCGCACGGGCATCCGCACGCCATACCGCTGTCGGATGAGCGCGCCGATGGCCGCACGGGTCCACAGCGCGAAGGGCATCTTGAGCTGGTCAGGCGTCTTGTCCGTGACGAGCCGTTGGATCGTGCGCTCCTGCGTCGCCGTCAGAGTCCGCTGCGTACCCACACGCCGTCCGCGGCGCTGCGCGACGAGTGCCTCGAGGCCGCCGTCCTCGTAGCGCTGCCACCACCCATGCACCGTCGCCCAGTGCACGCCGAGCACCGCCCCAATCTCGGCGAAGGTGTCGCCCGCTTCCCGCATCCGCATTGCCGTCCGACGCTTCTCCTCCTGGACCGCTGCCGGCAGGCTCCGCGCATCGCGTGGCGTCATGCACGAAGATACCACGATCCGCTGAAAATATCAAGTATTTACTGGCCGACTTAATAGTCGAAGCTGCCGCTATTCAGACGCAGCGCTCTACACTCTCAATGGCGGGGAGGACGCGAGTCGATTCGGATACACTGTCTGGACATTTAATTCTGTCTTTACGCCGCTTCTGATGAGCGGGTATACGGTGATGCAAGGCCACGATCTCTTTGCCATCAGCTCGAAAATGGGTGACCCTGTAACGAAGGTTGGTAGGACTACCGGAAGGACGAGCGGTCATATCACCGGTACTTGTGTGACTGCCCCACAATTCGAGCGTGATTTGGCGGGCAATATTGTCGACACAGGGAGATCCATGCTATGCCAATGGCAGGCGGACTACAGAAGCGAGGGCGGAGATAGCGGCTCCCCCGTCCTAGGCCAAGGCATCTACGAGCCGAGCAAGTATTGGTTCGATGGTATTCACTGGGGAAGTAACGGCGTTAATGCCACGTTCAGCATCTGGCCGTACCTTCGCGATGAGTTTCGCGCGGTGACGCCGGGCGGTTGGTATCCAGCTTTCGTTAACCAAGGAGGCGTCTAACACGTTGCTACGACATCCCGCAACGGTTGTTGATTCTTAAAGACGCCGCTGCGGATGGAGCACGACGGACAGTCGAGCGCGCGTATGCTCATTACAGGTGGGCTTTGCAACCACGCAGTATCCCGGAGCAATCATGTTCAAACAATTGTCCCATATCTCTCGCTGCGTATTCTCAATACAGCTGCTGCTCGTGGCGCTGTACCTTAGCACGGCGTGCGGCGCCGCTTCCGTCGCTCGCCCGGAGAACGTGGCAGGTACGTATTTCATCAGTTCGATCAACCGGCGACCGCTGCCAGCTCCGATCTCGCAGGATTCATTTAAGACAATCGAGACGATTTCTGGCGAGTTACGCCTCGCCACCGACGGCTCTTTTCAGAGCACATCAGTCATTCGTGAGACCCTCGTAGGCGCCGCTCCAGTCGTACGCGACATTCAGAGCGCGGGCACGTATACTTCCTCCGGCAATGAGGTACGCCTGACAAATACGCTCACACAAAGTACCACCAGGCTGACCTTCTCAGGTGATCGTCTGACGTATCTTTCCGATCTTGGAAACAGCTATGAGCTTCAGAAGGTTGCGATCATCAATCGTTGAGGGTGCGCCACGAAGCCGCACCCGTGCGCGCCACTACTTCGCATGACAGGAGCAGCGCCATGTGGCGAGTCCCCGCTCTACTGATCGCGCTCGCCATGACGTCCCCGTCGCTCGATGGTGCGTCACCCGGCCGGGTGGCCGGCTACGAATCGCCGCACGAAACCATCGTCGGGCGCTGGGACATCACGATCGCTGCGCCCGACCGCGCACTCCCCTCGTGGTTGGAAGTCCGTCCGTCCGGCAATGGCCATTTCGTCGGCCAATTCGTCGGCTCCGTCGGCAGTGCACGTCCGGTCGCCCGCGTGGAGTTCACCGGCGGCGTGATGCGCTTCGCCATTCCGCCGCAGTGGGAGCCGGGCACGGGTGACCTGCAGGTGGAAGGGCGCCTTCAGGGTGAGACGCTCGCCGGTTCGATCGCCTACGCCGACGGCAAGCGCGCCGATTGGACGGCGAAGCGCGCGCCCACGCTGCGACATGCCGTGCCGAAGGCGTGGGGGCCGCCGATCCGCCTCTTCAACGGCACCGATCTCACCGGCTGGCGCGCCCTCGGCCCCAATCAATGGCGCGCCGTGAACGGCGTGCTCCAGAGCCCGAAGTCGGGAGCGAACCTCGTCACTGATCGCACCTTCACCGATTACAAGCTCCACGTGGAGTTCCGCTATCCGAAGGGCAGCAACAGCGGCGTGTATCTCCGCGGGCGCTACGAGGTACAGATCGAGGACAGCATTGCGACCGAGCCGCAGAACGACCTGCTCGGCAGCGTTTACGGCTTCCTGTCGCCCAGCGAACTGGCGGCGCGCAATCCGGGCGAATGGCAGAGCTTCGAAATCACTCTCGTGGGCCGGATGATCACCGTCGTGGCGAACGGCAGGACGGTGCTGTGCAACCGCGAGATCCCGGGCATCACCGGAGGCGCGCTCGACAGTAACG
>JAJAYP010000317.1 GCA_026786185.1 Gemmatimonadaceae bacterium | reverse complement strand
GGCGGCGAGCACGGCGGCGAAGACGAACCTGAAATGTTGCATGGAGGAGTGAGAAGCTACCGAGCTGCGCGCGCGTTCGGCGGCGCGCCGTCATCGGGGCGTCACATGGTCCAATGGTCGCGAAGAGAACAGCGCCGCGCCAGCGCCGTTAGCTTTCGCCCATGCCTCGATTCCGATTCGTGACCGCAGACGTATTCACCTCCGTTCCGTTCGGCGGCAATCAGCTCGCGGTGTTCCCCGATGCGCGCGGAATTCCGGAGCATCGCCTGCTCGATGTCACGCGCGAGTTCAATTTCTCCGAGGTCACCTTCGTGTACCCGCCGGTTGACGCACGGCACGCCCGCCGCGTCCGCATCTTTACGCCGGGCGCGGAGGTGCCGTTCGCCGGCCATCCCACGGTGGGCACCGCGCATGTGCTGGCCGAGACAGGAGAAATTCGGCTGACGGGCGACAGCACGCGCATCGTGCTGGAAGAGCTGGTGGGCCCGGTTCCCGTGACGATTCGGTCCAGTGCCGGCCGACCGGTGTTCGCGCAGCTCTCCGTGGCGAAGCTGCCCGAGGTTGGCGCGCCGGCCCCCTCACGCGATGAGCTGGCCCGGGTGCTTGGGCTGGAAGTGGACGATCTACTGGGTGGGGAGTGGTCGCCGCAGGCGATGTCGTGCGGGCTTCCCTTCCTGTTCGTGCCGCTGCACGACCGCAACGCGGTCGCTCGCGCACGCATTCGCATGGATGCCTGGGATGCCACGCTCAGGAATGCGCCGGTGTCGGAGATCATGGTCTTCGCGCCCGGAGGCGAGCGACCGGGGACGGACTATCGCGCCCGCATGTTCGCACCCGGATTGAACGTGCCCGAAGACCCCGCCACCGGAAGCGCGTGCGCGGCGCTCGGCGGCTACCTCGCCGCGCGCGACGACCGGCGCGACGGCACGCTGCGCTGGATGATCGAGCAGGGATTCGAGATGGGTCGGCCCAGCATGCTCGAGGTCGAAGCCGATGTCAGCGACGGCGCCGTGCGCGCCGTGCGCGTGGGCGGCGACTCGGTGCTCGTGAGCGAGGGAACGATGGCGATCAGCTGACGAGCTGCGGCGTCCCACGCAGGTGTCGCATGGCGCTGGCCACTCCGGCTACACACCCGAGCATGGTGAGCGCGAGTCCGCCGTACGACTCCCGCCGCGCCCAGTCGGCAGCCACCATGGCGGACTGACCGCGCGGGCCCGGATGCTGATAGCTGTAGCTGGAGATGGTGCGCAGCCGTGCACCGGCATCGAGATAGAGCGCGATTCCTGCACAGATGAGCACGAGCGCGGCGAGATCGTTCAGCCGGTCGCGACGTGAGACGGTAGACATGCCTTCATGACGACGCAGTCGGGCGGGAAGCACGAAGTTGCCCTTGCCGGGGCGCCCCGTCAGCTTGCCTTTTTTCGCACTTTTCCGGACTTCGCTTCGTGCCTCATCGCATTCTCGTCACCGACGACATCGACCCTGACGGCGTCGCCCTGCTCCGCGCCGAGCCCTCCTTCGTGGTGGACGAAGTGCCCACGCTGCCGCCGGCCGAGCTGCTCGAGCGCATCGGGGAGTACGACGCCTTCGTTGGCCGAAGCGCGACGCGGATCACCGCCGACCTCCTCAAGCGCGCGACGAAGCTGCGGGTCGTGGGTCGCGCCGGCGTGGGCGTCGACAACATCGCGATCGACGCTGCCACGGCGCTGGGGATCGCCGTCATCAATGCGCCGGCGGGAAACACGGTTGCGGTGGCCGAGCTGTTCTTCGGGACGGTGCTCGGCTTGTTGCGTCACCTGCCCCACGCGGCGACGTCGATGCGCGAGGGCAAGTGGGACCGGTCGAAGCTGCTGGGCACCGAGCTGAAGGGAAAATCGCTGTTGATCGTCGGGCTCGGACGCATTGGCGGCGAGGTCGCATCGCGTGCGCTCGCGTTCGGCATGGACGTGGCCGCGTTCGATCCGTACGTGAGCGACGAGCGCTTTCGTGCGCTGAAGGTGCGGCGTCTGGCCACGCTGGAGGAGGGCCTGGATACGGCCGACGTGGTGACGGTGCACACGCCGCTCACCGAGGAAACGGACGGAATGATCGGCAAGCGCGAGCTCTCGCGAATGAAGAGCGGCGCGGTGGTGGTGAACATGGCGCGAGGAGGCATCGTCGAGGAGACGGCGCTGGTTGCGGCGCTCGAGAGCGGACAGCTTCGCGGGGCGGTGGTGGATGCGTTCACCAGGGAACCACTCGCGGCAGACAGCGCCCTCCGGCGCGCACCGAACGCCTTTCTCACGCCGCACATCGGCGCGTCGAGCGCCGAAGCCCAGCGCAACGTCGCCGTGGACGCCTGCGCGGCGGTGCGCGACGCATTGCTGCACGGCGAGCTCTCGCGCTCCATCAACGTGGCCGGCGCGGGAACGGGAGGCTGGCGCGATCTGCAGCCGGCGCTGCATGTCGCGAGGCGCGCAGCCGCTGTGGCGCGGGCGATTCTCGCCGATCGTGGCGCGCGCGCGATCCAGCGACTGTCGCTGCGGGTGGGGCCGGAGCTGGCCGGCGCCGCGAACGCACTGCTGGCGTCGGCCGCCGCCGGCGTGCTGGAAGGGACGACGGACGTGGAGCGACTGAACCTCATCAACGCGCGGGCACTGGCCGAGGCGCGCGGCATCGAGCTGTCGTGCTCCGAGTCGTCGTCGCTCGGCATGTCGGGGATGCAGGTGAGCCTCAGCGGAGGCATGCAGGAACTCGCGGTGGCCGGCGCGGCACCGGAGGGCTCGACCGGACGACTGACGCGCATCGGCGGGTTCCACATCGACGTGACACCGCGCGACACGCTGATCATTCTCACCAACAACGACGTGCCGGGGGTGATCGGTCGCGTCGGCACCCTGCTGGGCGACAGTGGGGTCAACATCGCCGAGTATCACCAGGCGCGGCTGGCGCAGGGCGGCGAAGCGCTCGCGGCCATCAGCGTGGACGGTGCGGTGGGCCCTGGCGTGCGCGATGCGTTGCTCAAGCTGCCGGACGTGAGCTCGGCGACCGTCGTGCACTTTCGCGGCGCGTAGTGACGTCCACTGCACTGACCGGCATCACGCAGGACGAGGAGATCCGGCGGGCGTATTCCGCCGATGCGTCGGGGCTCGTCATGCTGCCGGAGGGCATCGCGCGCCCGACGAGCGCCGACGAAGTGGCGGCGCTGCTGGCGGAGGCGACGTCGGCGGGAACGCCGGTGACGGCGGCAGGCAGCCAGACGAGCACCACCGGCGCATCGATCACCGACCGAGGCATCGTCCTCTCGCTGCGTGCCATGCAGCGCGTGATCGACATCGATCCCGTGGCGCGCATTGCGCGCGTCGAGCCGGGCGTGCTGGTGGGTGACCTCAAGCGCGCCTGTGCCGCCCACGACATGCTGCTCGCCCCGGACCCCACGAGCGAGGAGGAGTGCACGGTGGGCGGCGCGGTGGCGTGCAATGCGTCGGGTGCACGGAGCCTGCGGTATGGCGCCACGCGGCCGCACGTGCGTGCGTTGCGCGTCGCGCTTGCGGACGGGTCGCTGGTGGAGTTGCGGCGCACGGCACTCGAGAAGAACACGGTGGGCTACGCCATGGCGCACGACCCCGTCGACTGGTTCGTTGGCAGCGAGGGCACGCTCGGCATCGTGGTGGAGGTGGAGCTCGCGCTTCTGCCGTTGCCCGAGCAGGTGGTAGGACTCGCGATTCCATTTGCCACCGAGCGGGATGCGTTGCGCTTCGTCGTGTCGGCGCGGGAGAATCGCGGCGTGCATGCACGCTGCATCGAGTTCTTCGATGCGCTCGCGCTGGCGATCGCGCGCGAGGCGGAGGGCGCTGGTGACTGGGCGTCGTCGGCCACGGCGTTCGTCTACGTGGAGGAAGTGCCACCGGCCGGCGTGGGGCTCGCGCTCGACGAATGGCTGGCGATGGCCGAGTCGCACGGCGCACTGGTGGACGACGTTCGCGTGTACGAGGGAGAGACCGCGCTGCGCGAGGCCCGACGGGTGCGACATGCGGTGCCGGCACACATGAACGAGCGCGGTGCATCGCGACGCGCGCATGGCGGCCGCAAGGTATCCACCGACTGGGCCGTCCCGTACCCGCATCTCGCGCAGGCCATCACGCGGGCGCGGGCGTTGGCGGACGAGGCTGGGGTGCCCCAGGCCGTGACGTATGGCCACGCCGGCAGCGGGCATCCGCATCAGAACTTCATCGCGCACGATGCGGACGAGCTCGCGCGCATCGAGCTCGTCGTGGCGGCCACGTTGCGCGAGGTGATCTTGCTGGGCGGCACGGTGGCGGCGGAGCACGGCATCGGCAAGCTGAAGCGCAAGTGGCTGCCGCTGCAGATGTCGCCGCTGCAGGTGCGCGCGATGCAGGCGGTGAAGCGCGAGCTCGATCCCGCCGGCATTCTCGCGCCCGGCAACGTGCTGTGAGCCGTGCGGAGAGCCGCGGCTACGCGAGCGTGGTGCTCGATGTCGATTCCACCCTCTGTGGCGTCGAAGGCATCGACTGGCTGGCGGACCGCAAGGGCACGGACATCGGTGTGCGCGTGGCCGAGCTCACCGACCGCGCCATGCGGGGCGAGGTCGCGCTGGACGATGTGTATGGTGAACGGCTCTCGCTCGTCGACCCGACGAGTGATGACATCGATGCATTGACGGACGCCTACGTCGCCGCCCTCGCGCCCGGAGTCGCGCGCGCGCTCGGGGCGCTTCGCGAGGCGGGACGTCGCGTGGTCCTGGTGAGCGGTGGCGTGCGCGAGGCCATCGTGCCGATGGCGAAGTCACTCGGCATTCATGCCAACGACGTGCACGCCGTGTCGGTGCGGTTCGCGCCCGATGGCCGGTATGCGGGTCATGACACGTCGTCGCCGCTCACCACCGCTGCGGGCAAGCGGTCGATCGTGACGTCGCTCGCGCTGCCTCGGCGCATCCTTGCCGTGGGTGATGGCGCCACCGACCTTGCGATGCGCCCCGCCGTGGACGCATTCGCGGCGTTCACCGGCTTCGTCCGTCGAGACGCCATCGTGAACGAGGCGGACCTCGTGATCGACTCATTCGACCAGCTCATCGACCTCGTGCTCGCATGACCGCACCGCTGCTGCCGAACGGCACCTTCTTCTTTCCGGGCCCCACCGAGGTGCGCACACCAGTGCTCGCGGCGATGACGCAGCCGATGATCCCGCATCGCGGCGCGGCGTTCGAAGCGCTCTTCCTTCGCATGCAGGAGTCGCTGCGCATGATCTTCGGCACGCGGCGTCCCGTCTACGTGAGCAGTTCGTCGGCGACCGGGCTGATGGAAGCGGGCGTGCGTTGCGCTCCGCCCGGGCGGATCCTTTCGGTGGTGAACGGCGCATTCTCCGCCCGGTTCGCGGCGATCGCGCAGGCGTGTGCCCGCGAGATGGACGTGCTCGAGGTACCGTGGGGCGACACCGTGAACCTGGACGATCTCGCGCGCCGGCTCCGGAGCACGCGATACGCGGCGTTGACGATCGTGCACTCGGAGACCTCGACCGGAGCGCGGCAGGATGTACGGACCGCAACCCGGCTCGCACGCGAGCAGGGCACCGCGTGTCTCGTCGACTCGGTGACGGGCATCGGTGGCGCGGAGCTGCGGTTCGACGACTGGGAGCTGGACTTCGCACTGACGGGATCACAGAAGGCGCTCGCGCTCCCGCCCGGCCTCGCCTTCGCCGCGGCGTCGGAGGCGTTCATCGCGAGTGCGCGAGGTACACCGGGCCGCGGGCTCTACTTCGATCTCGTGGAGTTCGACGCGTACGCGCTCAAGGGGCAGACGCCGAACACACCGGCGATTCCGCTCTTCTTCGCGGCCGACGTGCAGCTCGCGGCGATCGCGGCTGAGGGCATGGTGGCGCGATGGGCCCGCCATGCCGCCATGGCCGAGCGGACGTATGCGTGGGTGGATGCACTCGGCGGCCGGCATGGCGACGCGCTGCACGTCCTGGCGCGCGAGGGCCATCGGTCGCCGACGGTCACGAGCATCACGCTGCCCGAGTCGCTCACGGCGTCCACGGTGATCAAGGCGGTGAAGGAGCGCGGCTTCACCATCGGGAGCGGCTATGGCAAGAACAAGGAGACCACCGTGCGAATCGGCCACATGGGCGACCACACGCTGGAGGGACTCGAGCGGTGCCTCACCGCGTGCGACGGTGCGTTCGATGGGCTGCTGTCGCGGTGAGGCGTCGCCGTCCGCCCTTGTCGGCTACAGCTGTTCTGCAGCGCTGAGATCGGGGCTCCATGCGCGGGCCCGGTCGCGCCCCGACCGCTTGGCGACGTACAGCGCGGTGTCGGCGCGGGCCGAGATCATCGCGGCGAAGTCGTCGCGCGATTCGGGGGCGCCGGCGACGACGCCGATGCTGGTGGTCAGGCGGATCGCCGGCGCCCACGGCACGGGGGGCGGAAAGGAGTGCCCTCGCACGATGTCGCAGAGTCGCGAGGCGAACTGGAACGCGCCGGCGGCATCGGTGTCGGGCAGCAGCATGGTGAACTCCTCGCCACCCGTGCGCGCCACGACGTCACCGGCGCGGCACGCCTGGTTCAACAGCGCACCCGCTGCGCGGAGCACTTCGTCGCCGACGAGATGTCCATGCGTGTCGTTGATCTGCTTGAAGTGATCGAGATCCAGCGCCAGTAGCGCGAGTTCGCTACCCGAACGCGACGACCTCGCCGCGGCGCGCGCCAGCGCCTGCTCGAAGCCTCGACGATTGAGGCAGCCCGTGAGGGGATCGGTGAGCACCATGCTGGCGAGGTGCATGCGGACGCGGTTGTACGCGCGTCCGACGCGGGTGATCGCGTCCGGACGCACGTCCGCCTCCTCGTCGTATTCGCCCGAGAAGTCGCCCTCCTCGGCGCGCTCGAACAGCGTGACGATGGCGCGGAGGCGACGGCGCACGTGGCCCGCATTCACGATGACGATGGTCGTGCCGGCCGCGCCGATGAGCAGAGTCCACAGGTCCTCGACGCGGTCGAGGGCGGTGAGTCTGTCGGGCGCCGCGAACATGAGCAGCAGGTACGCCGCGAAGGATAGCACCACCATGCGCCACGCCTGCCGACGGCCGAAATAGACGTTGGCGAGATGGATGACGATCATCGCCCCGAACAGCGCACGCTCGTAGTGGACGGCTGTCGTGCCGGCGACCGTCATTGCGAAGCTGAAGGCGATGTCGCCAGCGAGCGCGAGGGTCACGACGGCAGGGGTGGCGCGCTCGAGACGGCCGACACCGATGGCGAGCACTCCGCTGAATGCGGCGTACGCGAGGGCGATGCCGAGCAGTATCGCCGGAGTCGCGCTGCCACCCAGCCAGAACACCATCGCCAACTGCACGACCGTCACGCCGAGCGCGATGACGATTCGCGAGCGCGCCTGCGCGACGAGCACCGCAGCGGCCGCGGCATCGCGACCGGCGTCGTGCGGCGCAGCGGCCATCCGCGCAATCGAGCGTGGCGTGAAGAGCCGGGACAGGGTGACCGAACCGCGGTCGATGCTGGGAGGCGGAGTCATCACCAACGTGCAGTGGCGAGCCACGTGCCGGTGGAGATGATATCCGTAAGGCCTTATCTCACAAGCATTTATGAGCCATTGTCCCGCGTGCCGGCGGGCTTTGGCATCGCGTACTGCGCAGGCTCGCGCAGACTGCCACGAGGGGGTGCGTGACGCGTCGCACGAACGTGACTGGCCTGATCCGACCGGCACGCATCACGAAATCACGCGTTGGTCGAACTGACCGAGCCAATACGTCGTCTTTCGGTCGTTCTGTCGCGCGCACGTGCGGCGCCGCCGCGCCGGGGGAAGTGTTACACGCCCACCATCGTGCCGCCGCGCGTTGCCGCACGGGCCTGCATCGCCGCCGGCGGATCGGCGCGCCGCTCCCCCACCTGCTGCCTCCACATCGCGTAGTACAGTCCCGTGCGCGCGAGCAGTTCGTCGTGTCGTCCCTCTTCCACGATGCGCCCGCGCTCGAGCACGTAGATCCGGTCGGCGTGCAGCACGGTGCTCAAGCGATGCGCGATGAGGACTGTGATGACGTCCGCTGCTTCCGCCACGTCGCGCATGGTGCGACTGATCTCCTCCTCGGTCAGAGAGTCGAGCGAGCTGGTGGCTTCGTCGAACACGAGCAATTGCGGCTCGCGCAGCAGCGCACGGGCGATCGACAACCGCTGTTTCTCGCCACCCGAGATCTTCATCCCGCCTTCACCGATCACCGTGTCGAGCCCCTTGTCGGCGCGCGTGAGCAGCGAGGGCGCGGCCGAGCGGCGCAGGACGTCGAGGCACTGCTCGTCCGTGGCGCCCGGACGCACGAACAGCAGGTTCTCGCGAATGGTCCCGCTGAACAGCTGCGCATCCTGCGTCACGAATCCGATGCGCTCGCGGAACCGGTCGAGGTCGACGCGCTCGCTCGGCACTCCATTGTAGAGGATCTCTCCCGCACCGGGCCGATACAGCCCGACGAGGAGCTTCACGAGCGTCGTCTTGCCTGCGCCCGACGGCCCGACGAACGCGACGGTCTGGCCACGCTGCACCTGGAACGACACGCCCGCCAGCGCGGGCGCCGATGCCGTGGCGTGTGTGAAGCTCACGTCGCCGAACGCGAGGGTGCGCAGGTCGTCCACCGTGACCGGATCCACGGGCTTCGGATCGATGGGAATCTCGAAGATGGCGTCGAAGTTGGCGAGCGACGCCTCGGTCTCGCGATAGATGTTGATGACGTTTCCCAGCTCCTGCAGCGGGCCGAAGATGAAGAACGAATAGATGAGGAGGGAGAAGAACTGTCCCACCGTGATCTGCTTCTCGAAGATCAGGTAGAGCATCAGGAACAGGATGCACGTGCGAAGAAAGTTGACCGCGGTGCCCTGGATGAAGCTGAGCGACCGGAGGTAGCGCACCTTCTTGAGCTCGAGCTTGAGGATCTTTTCGGTGGTCGCGTTGAGTCGCAGCTCCTCCTGCTTCGCGAGGCCCAGGCTCTTGACGAGCTCGATGTTCCGCAACGATTCCGTCGTCGCACCTGCCAGCGCGGTCGTCTCGGCGACGATCACCTTCTGGATGGTCTTGATCCGTTTGCTCAGCACGGAGCTGAGCACGGCCAGCATGGGCACGGTGAGGAAGAACGCCGGCGCGATGGCCCAGTGCGCCTTGAAGGCGTAGACCATCACGAAGAGAACGCCCACGAGCGTGGTGAACACCATGTTCACCGCGGCAGCGATGAATCGCTCGGTGTCGGAGCGCACCTTCTGGAGCTTGCCGAGCGTCTCGCCGCTCCGCTGGTCCTCGAAGGTCTGAAAGGGCAGCGCCAGCGAGTGGCGGATGCCGTCCGAGTAGAGGTCGGCGCCGACGCGCTGCACGACGACGTTGACGAAATAGTCCTGAAAGTTCTTCGCCACGCGCGATACGAAGGCCACACCCACCGCCATGGCCAGCAGGAGCCCGACGCCCTTGAAGAACTCCAGCCGCGTGTACTTGTCGTACTGGGTTGCGTAGCTGTCGATGACGTGCCGGAAGATCAGCGGATCGAGCAACGAGAAGATCTGGTTGATCGCGGCCAGGAACAGCGCGAGCAGGACGATTCGCCAGTAGGGCTTCAGGTAGCGGTAAAGAGTGCGCATGGCGGAAAGAGTAACTCAGTCGGGTTCTGGATGGTTCGCGGCCGCGTGTCGGACGGTGGCGCGCGCCCTGCCGACTCCGCGACCCGTCATCGCCACGACCTCCAGCGCCACCCCCGCATGCTCCACGCGATCACCGATGGCGGGGGTCCGGCCAAGCAATGCGAGCACGAGCCCGCTCACCGTGTCCACTTCATCGTGCTCGAGGGGGACACCCAGCTCATTGCCGAGGTTGTCCAGGCGCATCGTGCCGGCAACGAGCAGGCCGGTGGCGTCGCGGGCGATCGGTTGCGCGTGATCTTCGTCGTCGCCCACGTCGCCGACGATCTCCTCGAACAGGTCCTCGACGGTGACGATGCCCGCCGTGCCGCCATGTTCGTCCATCACGACAGCGAGCTGCGATCGCGCCGTTCGCATGGCCCCCATCACCTGCTCCATTCGAGCCGTGGCCGGCAGGAACGGCACTGGCCGAGTCTCCTCGGCGAGCATCCCGTCGCGCTCGGCAGACCGCCGCATGAGATCCTTCACGTGCACCATCCCGACGATGCGGTCGAGCGAGCCGTCGTACACCGGGTACCGCGTGTAGGGGTGCTCGCGCAACGCGGCGTGCAGCTCGGCGTTCGTCGAGCCCAGCGCGATCCCCGCCACGCGCACGCGCGGCACCATCACTTCGCCCGCCGTCAGGTCGCCGAACTCCAGCAGCTCGGATACCACCTGCGCCGCGTCGCTGCGCAGCAACCCGCCCGCCCGCGCCTCCTGCACGAGGAAGGCGAGATCCTCCGGAGTGCGGTGCTGGTCCGCATTGGCTTCCCCTCGATTCACGCCGACGAGCCGCAACAATCCGTTGCCCACTCCGTTCAGGACGACGATCACGGGGAACGCGACCAACTGCAGCGCGCGCATCACGGGCGCGAGAAGCAGGATGGCTCCCTCGGCACGCTGGAGTGCGATCGTCTTCGGCACCATTTCACCGACGACGATGTGGAAGTAGGTGAGGATCGTGATGGCGGTGATGCTGCCGAGGGTGTGTGCGGCGATCCAGCGGCCGGCACCCCAATCGGTGAACATGTCACCGAACCAGGCGGCGAGCAGATGCTCGCCGTACATGCCCAGGCCGAGACTCGCCACCGTGATACCGAGCTGCGAGGTGGCGATGAACCGATCGGTCTCGCGCGGGTCGCGAAGGATGCGTGCGACGAGGCGGGCGACGCGCTCACCGGCAGCGGCGCGGCGCTCGATGAGGGGCCGCGAGACGCCGACGATCGCGAACTCCGCGGCGACGAACAGCCCATTCAGCAGGATGAGCGCGGCAACGATCAGCGTGGGGACGATGGCGTCCATCATGGTGCGCGCTCGCCGTCCGACGACGCGAGCCGGCGCGGTTGCACGAGAACGCTGTCGATCCGGTTGCGGTGGACGCGCTCGACCTCCACCTCGACACCACCGATGACGATCCGCTCCGCGGCACGCGGCGCGCGCCCGAATGCGGCGAGCACCACGCCGCCCACCGTGAACGCGCCCTGCCACCGCACGCGCGTCCACCGCGTGGCGTCGGCGGCGTGGTAGGAGCCGGGCAGCCGCACGCGTCCGTCGGGGAGCGTCTCCGGCACTGGCTCGTCGGCGCGGAACTCGTCCGCCACGTTGCCGATCAGGTCGTCGAGAATGTTGTCGATCGTCACGAGACCGGCCGTGCCGCCGTATTCGTCGGCCAGAATCGCCATCGTGTGGCCTTCCTCCTTCATCCGGCCGAGGACGCGGTCGGCCTTCATGCTCACCGGCAGGACGAGCGGCGGTCGCATCACCTGCTCGATCGTCGCCGGCGGAGCATCGCTCCAGGCCGCAAGCGCGACGTCACGCGTATGCACGATGCCGACGATGTCGTCGATGCTGTCGCGAAAGACGGGGATGCGCGTGTACGCACTGTCGGCGACGGCGCGAAACGCTGCGGCGAGAGTGATGTCCACCTCGAGCGCCTCGATCTGCGTGCGCGGCACCATCAGTTCCTGGATGGGCCGGCGGCCGAGATGCAGCGCCTGCCGAAGTCGCAACGACTCGTTCGGCTTGAGCAGACCGCCCTTTCCACTTTCAGCGACCAGGTACTCGATCTCCTCCGGCGAGTGCACGTGGCGATGTCCTTCCATGGACGCGCCGAAGGCACGCAGGATGATGCCACCACTGCCGTTGAGCACGACGATGAACCACGACATCGCGCGCAGCGACCATTGCATCGGCAGCAGCGTGAGCAACGCGACCTTCGTCGGCGCGTGAAGCGCGAGCGACTTGGGGATCAGCTCGCCGAGGATCATCGCGAGCACCGTCAGGACGATCAGGATGACGACGGCGGCGGTGGAGAGCGCGGATTCCGGATCCATGCCGGCGAATCGCTCCAGCATCGGCGCGACAGCGCCTGAGAGTGCCGCCTGTCCGTACGCGCCGAGCACGAGGCTCGAGATCGTGATGCCGATCTGCGACGCGGCGATGTAGCGATCGAGCTCGTGAGGGTCGCTCAGGATGGGCAGCAGCTTGCGCGCGAGCGCACTCCCTTCCTCGGCACGTGCCTGGACGCGGCTCTGGCGCACACTGACGACGGCGAACTCTGCCGCCACGTACAGCGCCGTGACGAGAATCAGTCCGACGATGACGATCCAGGCGAGAAGACTCATGACTCAGGCGCGGGTGACGCACGAGGCCGCGGAGCGCAATCGCGCCGCGGCCTCGAAGAAAGCTAGTGAGTTGGCTGCGTCCTCGCCTCGACGCTACCGCACCAGTGGCATCACCTGCTCGGCGAATCGCTCCATCTCCTCGAGCTGCGGACTGCACTGCAGGAGCAGCAGGCCCACGCCCGCATCCTCGAACGCTCGCACGCGGTCTGCCACCTGCTCCGGCGTACCGACGAGCCCCGCGCGCAAGCCCCGATTGGACACGGAGTAGTCTTCCAGCGAGACGCGTGATTCGAGCTGCGTGTTCGCGATCCAGTCCTGATAGTTGTGGTAGCCGGGCGATCCTTCGGCGACGTTGGTGATCCGGTCGAGCTCACGCCGGGCCTCCGACTCGCTGTCGCGGACGATGACGTACGCAGCCATGCCGTACTCCAGCGGCTCGGCGCCGAACAGTGCTCGACGCTGGCGCATGTCGTTCACCTTGCGCGCGACGTGCTCCACCGGATCGCCGTGCATCACGTACGCATCGCACTGCCTGGCGATCAGGTTCTTCGCCGTCTCGGATTCGCCGCCGGCGTAGATCGTCGGCCGCGGACGGCGCGCGGGCTTGGGTTCGACGATGAGGTCGGCGACATCGTAGTAGGTGCCCTTGTGAGTGAGCCGCGATTCCGACCACGCGCCGCTCACCACATCGAGCCACTCCGCGGTGCGCGCGTAGCGGTCGTCGTGCTGGTCGAAGTGTACGCCGTATCGGCGCGCCTCGTCGGCCCACCAGGCGCTCACCACGTTGAGCGCGAGGCGCCCGTTCGAGATCTGATCGATGTTCGCGGCCTGCTTCGCGAGCTGTGCCGGCGCGTGATACTGGGGCCGAACCGCGACCATCAGCTCGAGACGCTCCGTGACCGCCGCGAGCGCGGCCGCCGTGCTCCATGCGTCGAGCGCCGGCGCATCGGCGCCCTTGATGTCGTTGAGAAACAACTCGGCGATGAGCGTGAGGTCGAACCCGATCTCCTCGCTCCGTTGCGCCAGACGGCGCGTGTAGGTCCAGGACGCGTCCATCTGCTCGTCGTCGACGTTGCGCAGCCAGCCGCCGAACACCGGCAGCCAGTAGCCGAACCGCAATCGCTTCGCCGGCTCCGTGAACGCGACCGCCGCGTCAGCGGCCTCGGGTAGCAAGGTCGCGCTCATGCTCCCACCTCCACCGGGACGTCGGCCGATGCGCGCGTCTCGAGATACGCCACGAGGTCGAGCCAGGGATCGAAGCCCACCACGTTCGGCGCATCGGCCACGAAGTTCGACAGCGCGTTCACATCGTAGAAGTAGTGCTTTCCGTCCCGGTCATCGACGAGATACTCGATGCCGCCCACGTCGAGTCCGGTGAATTGCGAGATGCGCTCGACCTGTGCGATGATCTCCGCAGGCGGCGTGACGCCTTCCACGCGGAGTCCGCTCTTCACCGCATCCACGGCGCACGCCGCGCCGACGAGCTCGACGCCGCCCGTCGTCTGGCACGCGTCGGCCGGGCAGAGATCGAACGATCCGGTGGCCGGATAGACGTCGATGGCGTACAGGAACTTTCCGCCGAGTGTTTCGACGCGCGTGATGTGACCGTCGCGAAGCGGAGCTGCCTCCTGAACGAGTGCGACGCCGTCGATGCCCAGGCTCACCTGCCCCGCGGCGACCGCACCAGCGAGCGCGTCGGCCGTATCGTACTTCGTGATGCCGGCACCGCTTCCGCCGATGTTCGCCTTGACCAGTACGGGATATCGCAGGTCGGTGGCCGCGTCGATCGCCTGCGATGGATCGTTGATGACGACGGATCGTGGAAAGGGCAGACCGAGTTGCACCAGCGCATCGAGCTGTGTGGCCTTGGACAGCTCGTACCCGTACGTCGTGCTGCCGTTCACGACGGGGACCCCGAGCCGCTCGAGATGCTTGAGCCAGTGCAGCGTGTGGAAGGTCGATTGCCCATGCCCGCGCAGATACGCCGACGGGCTCGCGCGATTGAACACCAGCGAGTACGGCACGCTGCGTTCGGACGGATCGTATCGATGGGCAGCGGCGTCGAGCCGGACGAACGGGATCTCACGGCGCTCCAATTCGATGAAGAGCGGGCGGAACCAGTCGGGATGTTCGTGGTAGACGGCGATGGGCTTCATGCGCGAGGAATCAGGTGGAAGGTCAAACCGTTCCGCCGGCTCGGCGCCCGGTTCTTCCGCGATCGCCGCACCCCGAAACACAGAGCGCCCCGATCGTGGAGAGATCGGGGCGCGTCGACGACGTACGGTCACGTCGAGGAACTAATGCTGCACGCCACCCATCTCCTGCGGCTGATGCCACATGAGCTGACACATGCACATTGTGCACATGAGGGTGGGGGCGGCGTTGCGATGCATGACTGGAGAGTCGCCGGGCGCGACGCGAAAGTCAAGTCGGCTCAGCGGCCGAGCGGAGCACGGGCTTGTCGGCTCAGCCGACGTGCAGCGTACGCGCCAGCGCGATGCTGATGCCCAGGAGCAGGGCGAGCGCGGCGATCGCCGTCGCCGTGACCGGTGCGCCCACGCGGCGCAGCACGCGCACATCCACACCCAGTCCCAGCGCCGCCATCGCGACGATGGTGAGCGCACCGGAGACGATGCGAGCCGAAGTAACGACAGCCGGTGGCAGCACGCCGGTGGCACGCACTGCGGCGAGCGCAACGAACCCGACGATGAACCAGGGGACGAGTCGGCCGATGTCGATTCTGGGGCGACCCGTCGCGCGTGGTGCATTCGTGTGGGTTGCGGGCGCATCGGTCGTTCGCAGCTCTGTCGCACGCGCGTCGCGACGTCGCATGGCGATGGAAAGTCCGATCACGATGGGGCCGAGCATCAGCACGCGCGTGAGCTTCACCAGCGTGCCCACCTGACCGCTCAACGCACTCACGGGCAGCGTGGCGGCGAGCACCTGGGGCACGGCGTAGACGGTCAGTCCCGCGACGACGCCATACTGGTATTCCGACAGGCCGAGCGGCGTGACGAGCAACGGAAGCGCGAGCACGACGGCGACCCCGAGCACCGCAGTGAACGCAATGCTCGACGCGACATCGTCCGGCTCGGCGCCGATGACCGGAGCGACGGCGGCGATGGCCGAGTTTCCGCAGATCGCGTTTCCGACGGCGACGAGGATCGCGAGGCGGTGGCGCAGACCGAACGCCCGACCGATCAACACGCCGAACAGGAGTGCCGCGAGCACGGCCACGATGATTCCTGCCGCGAGCCACGGGCCGGCGCTCAACAACAGGGGCACGTTGAGCGTGAGGCCCAGGAGCACGATCGCCACCTCGAGCACCTGCTTCGCCGAGAAGTCGATGCCGGGCTTCCAGCGCGAGCCTGGCGTCCACAGCGTACGCACCACGGCGCCGAGGAGGATCGCCAGCACGAGGGGCTCGATCCACGCACGACCCATGGCCATGCGCTCGACGGTCCCGAGCGCCGTGGCCACGAGGGCGAGCGCCGCGCAGAGGGCGATGCCAGGGAGGCGGGGCATGGAACATCATAACGGCGGGGCGGCAGGCGCTGCGCGCTGCCTTGCGGGGCGGTGCGGCGCAGCGGCCACGCGCCCCGCCCCTAGAACTTCCCGTCCAGATACGCGTTCACACGCCAGCTTTTCTCCGGGAAGATCCCCCGCGCCACATCGAACCGCACGAGTCCGTCCAGCAGCGAGGCGCCCACGCCAACGCCAGATGCCGGGCGGCCTGCATCGCGCCACCGTGTGCGATCGCCTGCCCAGCCCAGATCACCGAACACCAGCGGCCGTATCACGCCTGCGCCGTGCGCCAGCTCGGCCCGCGCGAGCCAGTAGGCGTTGCCCGTCATCACGCCCGGACGCTGTCCGCGCACGGTGGGCGTACCGCCGAGGAACCAGAATCGCTGCGCCGGGACTCTGCCGAGCGAGCTGCCGCCGCCAAGGGAGATGGACGCGGCGCCGTTGCCGATGCCATGCGACCCCGTGACGTCGAGCGCCGCGCGGCCGTAGCCGCCGGAGTCGCCACGTGCACCCTCGAGGCGCGCGTCGCTGAACAGACGGAAACCCTGCGGGTCGAGACCGAGCGTTCGCACGGCGCGCGTCCGAACGCCGACGTAAATGCTCCGCGTGGCTTCCACGTTCGGCTCGAACTGCGTGCCCCTCACCGACCGCGCCAGCGAGAACGTCGTGCGCTGACGTGCCGTGCGCTGCTGCTCGGCGAACAGTCCCCACGTGAACGCGCCGTCACCACCCGCGTCGGGCCCGTTGGTGAGCTCCACGCCCGACGCGCGATAATAGAACCCCTCGTCGCGGCCGAACACGAGCGACGAGATCGAGCTGCCGACACTCAGCGGATCGCCCCACTCGCTCGCCGACACCAGCCTGTTGTATGCCGTGAGGGACGTGGTGCGCCGGAGGTCGGTGCGCGAGCCGGTGAGCTCGACATTCGGCTCGCGGTCGGCAGTACCGATGCGCGCGCGCGCCGCGAGCGAGTATCCCGCGCCGAGCACCTGCTCGGCGCGAACGCCGAGCGAGAGTCCTTCGACGCGGTTGTAGCGCGGGCGATCGGCGCCGAACGTCGGCAGCTGCGGCATGAACCCCGCCTGCGCGTCCATGGAGAGTGCCTCGGCCACGAGCGCGTCAATCTCTTCTCGGCCGATCGTCTCCTCACCTGCATCGTAGATCGACGGCGGCAGGTCGGGCGAATGCGCCAGCTTCGCCGTGTCACAGGAGATCGTGACGAAGATCGGATTCGGCATGCCGTCACGCTGGCGGGCGTAGGTCCGGTTGCCAGCGCTGTCGCACTTCGCGCGCGCCGCGCGATGCTCGGCGCGCAGTGAATCGCGCTTGGTCTTCGGCGTCGACCTGGCCGTATTATCGCCCGTACCGACGCTGATGTTCACTTCGCCCCGGTTGCGCTTTGCGGAATCGAGCACGATGGGTGGCAGCGGCTCGCCAGCGTTTACGCGATCGTACTGAAACTTCTGCTGCAGCTCGAACGGCACGCGCATCACGCCGATTCGGGCTCCACCCTCGGCGATCTGGAGGCGCGGGAGCCAGAATCGCCCCTGAAACAGGCCGTACTCCACCCCGATCGTGCTGATCTGCACCGTCATCGGGAAGAGCAGCGGCTTCATCAGCGCCGGCACGTCGTCGAACTCCCTGGGATCCTCTGCCTTGGCGACGGCAACGATGTCCATCGGCACGCTCATGCGATACGCGGCGCGAACGAGCTGTCCGCCGCTGAGATCGAACCAGAGCGATCCGACGGCGAGATTCCACTTTGGCTCGCGTGGACGGATCCTGAGCTCGCGCAGCCGGATCGACTTTCCATCGGGCAGTCGAAAGGTCACCGAGTCGCCCGTCGAATACGTATAGTAGGCTTCGGCGCCCTCGGCCAACGGATGCACGATGCCCTCGTTCTCGTTGACCTTCGATCGCGCCACGCTCGAACCGATCCAGAGCGTCTCGGTGCCGGGCTGATAGGGGATGGGCGAGATGCTGCCGTCGACTGTCATGCCGCCGGACTTGCCGGCGATCGGCACGACCGCGCGGGAGCCGGTCACCTCGACGTAGGCTCCGGTGCCGCGTCGCCAGCGAACTCGCGTTGCCTCCTCGGAACGGAAGGCGAGTCTGTCACGCCCGATCCTGGCGAACCCCATTCCGGCCGAGACGCGCTGGTAGGTGGTGGCGTCGTACGAGGCGAGCGACGAGTCCTGTCGCAGTCGCGCCTCGCGCGCGAGGAGGAGCACGCCCCGCGCCGACATGTCCTTGAACGCCGTCGCGAGATGGTATGCCGTGACGTCGGCGCGCTTCGGTGGCCGCTTCTCGCGCTTGCGACGCGAATCGCTCGAGGAGTCGGCCGCCGTATCGAGCGCCGAGACGGTGGGTGGAACGGTCGTCTGCGGTGATGGGGAGGGCACCTGCAGCAGCAGGGCGACGAGATGGGCGAACATGCGGGACGACCCTTGGAGGAGGGGGAGGCTGTCCTCCTGGTACGGTACCGGCCAGTAAAGGTTTCCGGCGAGGTCCGTCTTGCGCCGACGCGCAACGACCGGGCAAGCTCCTCCGATCTCGATCCATTCAACACTCTCGCCACGTCATCATGCGCTTCGTACATCGAATCGTCGGTCTGCTTCTGCTTCTGGTAGTGCCCTGCATCGCCGACGCGCAGAGTCGTTCGTCGGCACGCGCCGTCGATTGGGCGGCGATGCAGGACGAGGCGGTGGACGTGTTGCGACAGTACCTGCGCATCGACAGCTCCAATCCGCCGGGCAACGAGCTGGCCACCGCACGCTTCCTCCAGGCGTTCCTGAAGAAGGAGGGGATCGAGGCGGTCATTCTCGATACCGTCGAGCTGGGAACGGGGCGGGCAAACCTGTACGCGCGCTTGAAGGGAAACGGAAGCAAGCGCGCGATCGCGCTCGTGCAGCACATGGATGTCGTCCCGGTGACACCGGCGTACTGGACGGTGCCGGCATTCAGCGGCGAGCTGAAGGACGGATTCGTCTACGGTCGCGGCGCGCTCGACATGAAGGGACAGGGCGTGGCGCATCTGATGGCGCTGGTTGCCCTGAAGCGGAGTGGCGTACCGCTCACGCGCGACATCGTGTTCGTGGCCAACGCCGACGAGGAGTTGAACAGCACGGGCGGCATCGTGTTCGTCGAGAAGCACGCCGACCTGCTACGGGACGTCGAGTACCTCTTCACTGAAGGAGGCGCGAACGTCTATCGAAACGGCAAGCTCGAGTACTTCAGTGTGGGAGTGGCGGAGAAGCGCACGATGTGGCAACGGCTCGTCGTGAAGGGAACTCCGTCGCACGGGTCGCGTCCGACGCGGGCCAATCCGGTGCCTCGCCTGGTGGCCGCGCTCGACCGGATCGCGAAATACGAAACACCCCTGCACGTGACGCCGGGCGTCGAGAAGTTCTTTCGTGACATCAGCCGCAACTATCCGGCGCCGCAGCGCGCCTGGCTCGCCGACGTGAAGACGGCGCTCACCAGGCCGAGTGCGCGCGAGTGGATCCTGCGCGATGTGTACTGGAATGCGATCCTGCGCAACACGATCTCGCTGACGGGACTCGCCGGCTCGAACAAGACCAATGTGATACCGGCGGAGGCGAGCGCGGAGATCGACGTGCGGCTGCTCCCCGATCAGGACCCGGCCGACATGCTGGCGACGCTGAAACGCATCGTCGCCGACACGGCGGTGCATTTCGAGACACTGCTTGGCCCCAAGCCGCCATTCGAGAGTCCGGCGAACACCGACCTCTTTCGCGCCGTGGAGCGCGCGGCCAGGGAGCGCGAGCCAGGCGTCTTCGTGACGAGCTCGATGATGACTGGCGCGACGGATCGTCCGAGCTACCGCAAGCTGGGGATCATCGCCTACGGCCTCGACCCGTTCCGGGTCGAGGCAGCAGACGAACAGCGTGGCGTCCACGGCAACGACGAGCGCCTGTCCGTCGAGAACGTGGGGTTCGGCGTCAGATTCCTCTACGACATCCTGCGGTACGCGCAGTAGCGAAGCGGTGGCTCACGGCTGCATTGCGCGCGTGCCGCGCAGCGCATTCCAGATGATGGGGAAGGTGCTCATGCTCTGTGCGCGATACTGCGGCCGGAAACCGAACAGCACGACGTGTCCCTTGCCCCTCGTCACGTCCACGAGCGCCGCCTTGCCCGCCAGCCGTGATGCGCCGAGGAGCCAACCGCTCGCCAGCGGATCTCCCGTGGCGGGATAGCGTGCGACGACCGTCGCTCGGCTCGCATCGGTGATGTCGAACGTGGGTGAGGTCTCGAACCAGACCACCGACTCGGGCGCGGTGGCGCCTGCGGTGAGCGGGTGCGCGCGGTCGTACTCCACCTTGATCAGCGAACCCGGCGCATAGAACTCTGTAGGCTTCACGCCGTCGAGCACGTTCTTGACGGGTAGTTGCAGCGCTTCGATCGCATACTCGCTCGCGTCGTTGAAGGCGAGCACGGTGCCGCCGGCGTCGACGAAGGCGCCCAGCGCCGCGGCGCCGGCGTCACCGAGTCCGCCCTTCAGCGAATCAGGATAGTTGCCCGTTGGCCCGCGCTGAATGAGGCGCGCGTTCTGGTCGGGGAGCACGAGCGCATCGAAGCGCGACGACAGGTTGCCGGCGCGAATCTCGCGCGCCGTCACCACCGTGAAGGGAACGCGGTACTGGTCGAACACCCAGCGCGTCCATCCCTCGTCCATCGCGGCCGATGCGTTCGCGAAGATCGCGATGCGGCGCGCGCGCGAGTCGCTGAGCCCCGTCGCGACCCAGCGCGTGGCTGCCACCGGGCTCACCATGCTCGTCGCGGCGGTCACCGAATCGCGCACCATCGCGACGTCGAATCCGAGCAGCAGCGGCAGGGTATGCGCGGTGACGTCGTACGGACGCTTCGGCGGTCCGCCCGGATACTCGCGCAGGTTCGGGTACCGCTGCGTCTCGAGCATGGTCTTGGCGAACGCGCCGTACGGCTGCGCGGTGTGAATCACGTAGCTGCCAGCGGGAAAGCTGCGTCCGTTGGCCGAGAAGCTTCCCGAAGCGCGTCGCACCTCCACCTGTCCGCGCTGGAGGATCCGGATGGCGGCGTTCACCGCCGTGTCGCGCGCCGGCTGTGCGGGAATCACGATCGAGGCCGGCCAGTCGGCGCGGCCCGGCGCGCGCTTGCCGGCCACGGCGTTCCGCTGCACCTGCGAGTAGCTCGACAGCCACAGCGCGCGATCGTCCGCCGCCTGCGCGAGCAACGTCCACGACGCCGCAGTCTGGTAGCGCACGATGTCGCCGATCCCCCACGCGCCACCGTTCCAGATCGTCAGGAAATCGACGCCCGTCACCTTCGGATCGACGTTGAGGCCGCCGCGCAACGAGTCGTAGCTCACCGTGATGGGCGACGCGAGCTGTGCGCTCGCGGTCTCCGTGAGGATGCGGATCGCGCCATGGTAATGCTGGTACGCACGAGCCGGCGTCCACGCATCGTACGAGGTGTTGTTCGCGATGCCGGTGAAGCCCTGCGCGGTCATGCGCCACGTCATCGACTTTCCCATCTGCGCCACGCCGGCGATGAGGATGGGATCGATGTTCGGCTCCACGGGATCCATGTACGGCGGCATGAAGATTCGCGAGCCGTTCGATCCCTGCTGGTGGATGTCGTTGACGATCTGCGGATGGTACTGCGAGTACAGCGAGTCGATCACCATCCGCGTCTCGGCCTGCGTGAATGCATACCAGTCGCGGTTGTTGTCGTGGCCCGTGTAGTGGTGATACAGCGTGGGTGGTCCGCTGCCCTCCCATGCGGATCCCAGCGATCCGCGATACCAATCGCCCACGATGTCCACGCCATCCGGATTGAGCGAGGGCACGAGGATGGTGAGCGTGTTTCGGCGGATCGAGCGGGATTCCTCGTCCTCACCGCTGACGAGCCGGTGCGCGAGCACGAGCGGCGTGAGGATCCCGCCCACTTCGGTGGAGTGAATGCTGGACGTCACGAGCACCACCACCTTGCCCTCGCGCTCGAGCGTCGCACGTTCCTGCGCCGTGGTGAGCCGCGGATCGGCGAGACGGCGTGCCGCATCGCGCACACGAGCCAGGTTGCCGAGCGTGGCGGGATCACCGATGAAGGCCGCGATGAACGGCCGGCCGAGCGTCGTCGTACCGAGGGTGTGGAGCTCCATGCGGGACGACGAGGCGTCGAGCGCCTGGAAGTAGGAGACCACCTGACGCCACTGCGGAAGCCGGCGATCGGTGCCGGGCTCGAAGCCGATCACGGAGGCGGGAGTGGGTATGGCGCGGCCCTGGGCCGATGCCTGTGGCGCGAGCAACGAGACAGCGGCGAATGCGGTGGCGAACGTAGCGTGGCGCATCAGGCGGGAAGCTCCGGTAGGAAGAGACGGGAGAGCTACGGATCGAGAGCGGAAGCCGTTGACGTGATTCCCGACACGCCGTCATCGACCCGCGACACGAAACCTCGCGAGGATCTCCCGCACCCGGTCCAGCGGGATGGCGTCGACGGTGCGTCCACGCGAAGTGACGGACGTCGCCATGAACAGCGAATTGTAGATCGCCTCCTCGGTCGCCTCGACGACGCCCTGAAAGAGGCCCGACATGTCGTCGTTGGTCACCTCGGATGTCGGTCGGAGCGTGCGCGGGGGCGCCGGTGCGGACGGCGAGACCAGAACGCGACGCACTTCCTTCGCCGTCGAGAACGCGATCACGTAGTCGCCCGATCCGTTCGACGCGCTGGAACCGGTGCGCGCGAGCCCCATGATCGCCCGGGCCGCCAGCCGTTTCAGGTTGCGCTCGGACAATGGCGCGTCGGTCGCGACGACGATCATGATCGATCCATCGCCGCGCTCGGATGCGACGTCCGGCTTGAAGGCGTACTTGCCGAGCTCGCGCCCGACTGGTGCGCCGAGCACTTGGAGCACTCCACCGAAGTTGGACTGGACCAGCACGCCGACGGTCCATCTGCCAAGCGAAACCGGCAGCAGGCGTGACGACGTGCCGATGCCTCCCTTCCACTCGAAGGCGACCGTGCCCGTGCCCGCGCCGACGCTTCCTTCACGCACCGGGCCGCCGCCAGGGTCCGCAGCCGCCGCCGCGAGCGCCTCGCGCACGGCATCGCGCCCCACCGGACGCGTGCGAATCGCGTTCAACGCGCCGTCGTTCGTCTCGCCGACCACCGGATTGATCGACCCGACGCGCTCCATCCCGGGCTGTGCGAGCAGCTCGTCCACGAGGGCGTCCGCGGCGCGCCAGACGCACAGGGTGCACGTGAGGAGTATCGGCGTCTCGAGCTCACCCAGCTCCTCCACCTGCGACGAGCCGACGAGCTTCCCGAAGGCATTCCCCATGTGCACCGCGGCCGGAACGCGATCGAAGAACAGGTTGCCGGCATGCGGGAGAATCGCCGTCACGCCGGTACGAATGGAATCCCCGATGACGAGCGTCGCGTGGCCGACGCGGACGCCGGCCACATCGGTGATGGCATTCGCCGGGCCCGGCGAGAAGACGCCCGGCGCGACGCCGAGGTCGCGCGCACGTGCACGCGCCGTCTGCGCCGACCCGGGCATGGAAGCGAGCGCGAGCAACAGGAGGAGTGGACGCATGCCGATCATGATGCATTGCGGGACTCGCGCTCGTGAGATGCGCCTTCGACGTGCGGCGCGTCGGCCGGCGGGGCGCCTTCGACGTGCGGCGAAAGGCGTGCGGCGCGTCGGCCGGCGGGGCACGCACGGCGTGCGGCGGGAATTCGGAGGATGCGGTTGGATAACTGCCCGCACTGATCGACCGCTCCTGCACTGCCGCTGTGCTGGTCATCAAACCGCCCCTTCCGAATCCCTCGCCGTACGCCGCACGCCTATCGCCTCACGTCGCGCCGTACGCCTTTCGCCGTACGTCAGTGCGTCAGTGCGTCAGTGCGTCAGTGCGTCAGTGCGTCAGTGCGTCAGTACGTCAGTGCGTCAGTGCGTCATCTCGTCATCTCGCACTTGACGGCGTACCCACTTCGCACCTACCGTACGGGCATGACCGGCCTGCGCACCTATTCCGTCTTCTTTTATTACTACGCCCATCCTGCGACGGGCCGTGGCCGGAGACGCATGCGCGACTGAGCGAGAGCTCACCGCACGATGACCCGCCGACGGCCCGTGGAACTCCACGGGCCGTCTTGTTTTGTCCGCCACTCCAGTCCGCGCATCCCCATGATCATCATCACACGCCCGGACATCAGCGACGACGAGCTCGATCATATCCGCGAGCGGATCGAGTCGGCCGGCCTGCATACGCACCTCTCGCGGGGCGAGCACCGCACGATCATCGGCTGCATCGGCGACGAGACGCGACTCCAGGAGATTCCACTCCGTTCCATTCCCGGCGTCGAGTCGGTGCTGCCCGTGCTGAAGCCCTACAAGCGTGCATCGCGCGAGTTCAGCGTGGACCGCACGGTGGTCCGGGTGGGTGAGCGGGCGAGCATCGGGGGCCAGGCGATCACGGTGATCGCCGGACCCTGCTCCGTGGAGAATCGCGACATGCTGCAGGAGACGGCGGTCGCCGTACGCGACGCGGGCGCCACGATCCTGCGCGGCGGCGCATTCAAGCCGCGCTCTTCGCCCTACAGCTTCCAGGGACTCGGGGCGGAAGCGCTGAAGCTGCTGGTCGAGGTGCGCACTGCTACGGGTCTGCCGGTGGTGACCGAGGTGCTCGACACCCGCGACGTGGATCTCGTGGCCGAGCATGCCGACATGCTGCAGGTGGGTGCGCGCAACATGCAGAACTTCGCGCTGCTCGCCGAGCTCGGACGGGCGAAGCGTCCCATCCTGCTCAAGCGCGGCATGTCAGCCACGATCGTCGAACTGTTGATGGCGGCCGAGTACATCATGGCGAACGGGAACAGCGACATCGTGCTGTGCGAGCGCGGCATCCGCACCTTCGAGCGTGCGACGCGCAACACGCTCGACGTGTCGGCGATTCCCGTGCTCCAGCGTGAGACACACCTTCCGGTCATCGTGGACCCGAGTCATGCTGGCGGCGACGCCTCGCTCGTCGCCCCGCTGGCGTTCGCCGGTATCGCGGCCGGCGCCGACGGACTCATCATCGAGGTGCATCCCGATCCGGAGAGCGCCCTCTCCGACGGCGACCAGTCGCTCGCCCCACCAGCCTTCGTCTCGCTCATGGATCGGCTCTCCGCATTCGCCGCGGCGGCGGGCCGCACGATGACGACCGCATCCGCCGGAGCGCCCGCATGACTTCGCCGGACGACTCGGCACGCGATCCGCACGGCGAGCTGATGGAATGTCGCAATGCGATCGAGGTCGTGGATCAGCGCATCGTCGCCCTGCTCGCACAGCGCGTCGAACTCGCACTGCGGGCGGCGCGGGCGAAGCGCGACGCGGGGTTGCCGATCGTGAATACGATGCGCGAGGCGGACGTGATTCATGCCGCGCTCCGAGCGGCGAGCGCTGAGGGACTTCCTGCTGATCCGGTGCGAGAGATCTTCCGGCAGATCGTCGGCATCTCGCGCCGTGCACAGGAAGACGCGCGATGATCCCCGATACGCGCATCGCCGTGATCGGACTCGGCCTCATGGGGGGCTCGATGGCGCGCGCGCTCCACGTGCGCGGTGTGTACGTGCTGGGCTTCGACCGCGATGGCACGCAACTCGAGGCCGCACTGCGCGACGGCGCCGTGCAGGAGGCGCTCGCGTCCGACCTGGCGGGGGTCGCCACCGCCGAGGTGGTGGTGCTGGCGCGTACCGGTGGACGCGACGGTCGCGCTGCTCCCTTCACTCGCGGCGCGCATCGGTGATGCGCGCCTGGTGATGGATCTCGCCAGCACCAAGCGCAGCATCGTCGCGGCGGCGGAGTCGGCGGGGCTCGGACCACGCTTCGTCGGCGCACACCCGCTCACGGGGAGCCACCGCACCGGATGGGGAGCTTCGCGCGCTTCACTGTTCGACGACGCTCGCGTGTTCCTGTGCCCCACGCGCTCCACGACGGCCGGGGCGCTGCAGCTGGCGGAATCACTCTGGCGGGAATTGCGCGCGGGCGTGGAAGTGCTAGACGCCTCGGCGCACGATGATCAGATGGCGTGGCGCAGTCACCTGCCGCACCTCCTCTCCAGCGCACTCGCCGTCACGCTGCGCGATGCCGGCGTGCGGCGCTCGGCGCTCGGTCCCGGCGGGCGCGACATGACGAGGCTCGCTGGCGGATCGCCCGCGATGTGGCTGCCGATCGTCGAGGACAACGCGGCGGCGATCGTCGATGCACTGGTGGCGTGCGAGCAGCACCTGCGCACCTTTCGCGAAGCCGTGGCGGCGGGAGACAGAACCGCGACCGCCCGCTTCCTCAAGGCCGGAGTGGAGTGGTTCGACGGAGAGCCGGAGCGCGTGCTCACGCGCGGCATGCCCTGACCGTACTTTTGGCGCATGGCCTCCTCTGCGTCCCCACTCGCCCTCCGTGTCAGCGGCCTGTGCAAGTCGTATGGCGCCGTGACGGCAGTGGACGGACTCGATCTCACCGTGGCGACGGGCGAGTGCTTCGGATTGCTCGGCCCCAACGGCGCCGGCAAGACGACCACGATCGAAATCTGCGAGGGACTCACGGAACCCGATGCGGGGGACGTCGAGGTGCTCGGTCGTACCTGGGATCGCGACGAAGGCGCGCTGCGCGAACGGCTCGGCATCCAGCTCCAGGAAACGCAACTCGCCGAAAAGCTCACCGTGGACGAGACAGTGAAGTTGTTCCGCAGCTTCTACGCGCGGGGCCGCGATGTGAACGAAGTGATCGACGTCGTGCAGCTCGGCGAGAAGCGTGGCGCACGCGTGGGCAAGCTCAGTGGCGGGCAGAAACAGCGACTCGCGCTCGCCTGCGCCATCGTCGGCGATCCGGAGCTGCTCTTCCTGGACGAGCCGACCACCGGGCTTGATCCGCAATCGCGACGGCAGCTCTGGGATCTGATCATCGAGTTGCGGGCGAGCGGGCGGAGCATCGTGCTCACGACTCACTACATGGATGAAGCGGAGCGACTGTGCGATCGCGTGGCGATCGTGGATCACGGGCACGTCATCGCGTTGGGCTCGCCGCGTGAACTGATCGCGTCGCTCGGGGCGGAACACGTGGTGGAGTTCACCGTGCGCGGCGCGCCGGCGGGCGCACTGACCACCGAGTTGCTCCGCGACCTGGATGGCGTGCGTGCAGCGCGCGAGCAGGACGGACGCTGGACGCTGCAAGTCGTGGAACTGGCACGCGCGGTTCCGGCGCTGCTGGGTGAACTGTCCCGCCGCGCACTCGCGCTCGGCGATCTCGCGACGCACTCGGCCACGCTCGAGGATGTGTTCGTGCATCTCACCGGGCGGCAACTGCGCGATGGCTGAGCCTCGGCGCGAGCCCATGATGCGCGAGGCGTCGGCCAGGCCGTTGCCGTGGTCGCAGCGTTCGATGGCACAGCTCACGCTCGTACGGTTCAGGGAATTTCTGCGCGAGCCGGAAGCCGTGTTCTGGACCTTTGCCTTTCCGGTGATCCTCACGGTGGGCCTCGGCATCGCCTTCCGGAACAAGCCGGCCGACGTGCTGGCGGTCGGTGTGGTGCGCGGGACGCCGGCCGGCGATTCCATCGCTGCACGGCTGTCGAGCGTTCCCGGTCTCCGGGTGATCGTGATGCGCGAGGAT
>JAJAYP010000316.1 GCA_026786185.1 Gemmatimonadaceae bacterium | reverse complement strand
GTCCGTCATCGGTGACGACGACGGTCGCACCGCCGTGTGGGCGCCGAAGCGCGGAGACGACGATGCGGCCGCCGCGTCCCGCCAAGGCGTCCACGGCATTCTTGACGAGGACCTCGAGTGCCCACTCGAGCAGCACCGCATCGCCAACGACCGAGACGGGTTCCGCTCGCGCGGCGACGTCGATCGCGACCTGATGTGCGAGGGTGGGGACGCGCGCGCGGAAGTAGGTCGTGATTCGATCGACGAGCAAATGGAGGTCGACCCGATCGCGGCGCCGCTCGCGGCCGATGCGCTCGAAGCGGTGCGCCACCCGGTCCAGTCGCTCCAGATCCACGCGCATGTGCGAGACAGCGAGGGCTGTATTCGCATCGTGCGGCCGTTCCTCGAGCAACTCGATCCAGCCGGCGAGACTGGACAACGGCGTGCCAAGCTGGTGGGCCGATTCGCGCGCCATGCCGGCGAGCACGCGTTCGCGCTCGGCGTTGCCCCGCGCCCGCACGATCCAGACGCCCGCGAGCACAAGCACGAGGGCCGTGGCCGCCTGCAGTGCGGGAATGATGCGCAGCCACCTGACGAGCGGCGTGTTGCCGTAGTGGATCTGCCCGACAAGCGAATCCACGACCGGAGCGTTCTGCCGGTCCAGTTGCCGGACGTAATCGCGCACACGCGCCTCGTCGGCCGCGACATCGGCCGGCAGATTGGCGTACGCCGTGGGACGACCCGCGCTGTCGCTCACGATGAGCGGGACGCCCTGCGCGACGATGCTCTTCGACAGATCGAACAGCGCTTGCGTGCCGGTGCCCTCGCTCGTGTCGCTTTGCGCGCGAAAGACGCGCGCGTACATCAGGCTCGACCGCCGCGCCTCCCGCTGCAACTCGCGAACGATTCGCTGCGTGTACATGACATACGAGGCGAGCAGGATCGTCAGGACGAGCGCGACGAGCAGTTCGGGGGCGCCGCGGCGCATCAGGTCATACGAGCCGGTCGGTCGCCATGAACGACCGAAGGACCTCCGGAACGACGACGGAGCCGTCGGATTGCTGATAATGCTCGAGAATGCACGCGATCGTCCTGGGGAAGGCGAGCGCCGACGCATTGAGCGTGTGCACGAAGCGTGGCTTCTCACCCTTTGCCGGCCGGAACCGGATGTTGGCGCGTCGCGCCTGGAAGTCGGCGAAGGTGCTGGCGGAGCTCACTTCGAGCCACGCGCCGACGCCGGGTGCCCACGCTTCCAGATCGTACGTCTTCGCGCTCGAGAACCCCGTATCGCCAGCGGCGAGCAGCTTGACGCGATACGGAATGCCGAGTCCCTGCAGCGCCGCTTCGGCGTGCCCGAGCATCAACTCGAGCTGCGCCGCCGACTCCTCGGGCGTGGAGTATCGCACGAGCTCGACCTTGTCGAACTGATGCACGCGAAGAATGCCACGGGTGTCCTTTCCGGCCGACCCCGCCTCGCGCCGGAAGCATGGGGTGTACGCCGTGAAACAACGCGGCAATGTCGCGCCCTCGAGGATCTCGTCGCGATAGAGATTCGTGACCGGCACTTCGGCCGTCGGAATGAGGAACAGCTCATCGCCGGCGACGCGATAGGCGTCGTCCTCGAACTTGGGCAACTGGCCGGTGCCCGTCATGCTGGCGCGGTTCACCGCCAGTGGCGGCCACACCTCCTCTTATCCGTGCGTCCCGGTGTGCAACCCGAGGAAGTAGCTCATGAGGGCGCGGACGAGCTGTGCGCCGCGGCCGCGAAACAGGGGGAATCCAGATCCGCTGACCTTCGCCCCTCGTTCGAGATCGAGAATGCCGAGCGCGGCGGCCACGTCCCAGTGCGGCCGCACGCCAGCGGACGAACGCGGCTCGCCCCAGGTCCGGACGATGACGTTGTGTTCTTCCCCGCCGGCCGGCACGTCGGCGAGCGTGATGTTCGGGACTTCGGCGAGAATGCCGGTGAGCTCGTCCTCGATCGCGGCGAGTTCGCCTTCCAGCTTGCCGATCGCCTCGCTCTCCGCACGCCCCCGCAGGATGAGGTCGTCGGCCGGCTCGCCGGCCTTCTTCCGCCGAGCGACTTCCTGCGAACTGACGTTGCGCGCTGCCTTGCGCTCCTCGACCGTCTGGATGCGGAGGCGACGTTCACGTTCGAGCACCTCGCACCGATCGAGCTGGGGAGCCAGCGAGTCCAGCGCGCCACGCCGGCGCATCGCCTCGCGCAGGTCGCCGAGTCGCTCGCGGACCAGCCTTACATCGTGCATCAGCGCTTCGGAATCGAGTCCGGCACTACCGAACGGTAGCCGCAGTTGGGATCGAAGACGGCGCGGACATAGATACGGCGGCCGCTGGCGTTCACACTGTCCACCGTGAGCTTCGCGTACAGCGACTGGCCACCAAGGCTGAACCGGCAGTTCTGCAGATCGTGCAACTCCACGGCGAGCACGTCACCGACGTTGATGGACTTCGCGGCGAGGGTGTCGTACCCGGTGGCCGGCACTTCGCGCACCGAGTCGAACGGGCCCGATACGACCTGGAGCCCGACGCGCTTCACGGTGCCGGCGAGATCGCTGGCGATGGAGCGTACCGGATAGATGATCGGACGACCAGCGCCATCGAGATCGAACGCCACGTCGAATGCGAAGCTGGCGTCGGCGCGTGCCGGGCCGCCGAGGAAGCTGATGGCGGTGGCGGCGTTGACGGGTGCGCCGGTGAACGCGTAGAGCGCGTAGCGACTGAGGACGTTCGTGAAAGTGGCATTCGGCTTCGTCGGATCGCCACAGGCGATGGCAACGACGGCGAGGGCCACGACGACGACGCGCGATCGGCGAGTCGGCAGCATGAGGCGGATGGGGCGAAGGTGATGGGGACTGTGCGTACGATAGGACGCGACGCGGGCAAACTCAAGCGATTGCGCTCGCTTGACTTCACTCCCCTCCACCTTAACCTTCGCAACACTTTCCCCGGTGGAGTTGGCATGGCAAGCATCCGCGACCTGGTCGGCGCGATCCGGCAGCGTGACGGAGTGGAAGCGGCGGTGATCCTCGGCCGCGACGGACTGCTGATCGACAGCCAATCCGTAGCCGGAGTTGATGCGGAAGCTATCGCGGCGCGCATTCCCGCGATCATCGCGCCCGCGGACGAGCTGGGTAGCGGAGCCAATCGAGGTCCACTGGTGACGGCGGTCCTGGAGTACCGCGACGGGCTCGCGATCGCCTCGGTGCTCAGCGCGGATGCGATCCTCCTCGTCCTCGTCAAGCCGGACGCGAACGTCGGCCAGCTGCTCTTCGAGCTGCGCCGCAACCGTGAACAGATCGCGGCCCTCGTCTAGCGTGAGCGAGCCCGCACTCATCCATGCGCTCGTCGCCGATGACGAGCCGCACATCGGGCGCATCATCAAGATGAAGCTCGAGCAGGGTCCGTTCCGCGTCACGCTGGCGTACGACGGTCGCGAGGCACTCGAGGTGCTTCGGCGCGAGGGCGACATCGGTCTCGTCCTGCTCGACCTCATGATGCCCTATTTGAGCGGACTCGACGTGCTGGCGGAGATGAAGCGTGACGATCGCCTGAAGCACGTGCCGACGATCGTGCTGACCGCCGCCGGTCAGGAGCAGCAGCATCACATGGCGATGGAGCTCGGCGCGAGCGAGTTCCTCACCAAGCCGTTCAGCCCGAAGAAGCTGTATGCGCGGGCGGCGGAGCTGGCAGGCGTGCCCCTCGACGAACCGACGTCCGGCGCGTCATGACGCGGTGGGCCGTGATTCTTGCCGGCGGGGTGGGCTCGCGCTTCTGGCCGGTCAGCACGCCCGCGCGGCCGAAGCAACTGCTCCCGCTCGTGAGTGACGCGCCACTCCTCGCCGATGCACTGCGCCGCCTCGCGCCCATCGTGCCGCTCGCGCGCACGCTCGTGCTGACGAATGCCGGCCTCGTGGACGCAATCGCGGCGATGGCGCCCGCGCTGCCGCGGGAGAACCTCATCGCGGAACCGCAACCTGCCGGCACGGCTGCCGCGCTCGCATGGGCGGCGCACCGCATCCAGCAACGCGACGGCGACGACGCGGTCATGCTCAGCGTGCACGCCGACTGGGCGGTGAGAGACGACGAGGGGTTCCGGCGCGCGCTGCTGGCCGGTGCCGACGCGGCCGAGCGTCACCGATCGCTGGTGACGATCGGCGTGGTGCCCGACCGTGCCGATCCCGGGTTCGGCTACATCCAGCCGGGGGAACCGGTCGACGCGGCAGTGCGTCGCGTCGCGCGGTTCGTCGAGAAGCCGGACCGGGTACGCGCCGCCGCGATGGTGACCGAGGGGTTCCTCTGGAACTCCGGCATCTTCGTCTGGCGCGTCGGCGATTTTCTCGGCGAGTTGCGCGCGCTGACTCCGGAAGTCGCGCCGCATCTGGCCGCGCACGGCGATGACCTCGCGGCGTTCTTCGGCGCGATCACGTCGGGCATTGCCGTCGACGTCGGCGTGCTGGAGCGCAGCGCGCGCGTGCTCGTGCTGCGTGGTGCTTTCGGCTGGGACGACGTGGGGACGTGGGGGGCACTTCGCCGAGTGCGAGCGCTCGATGCCGCAGGCAACGCCCTGTCGGGCGCAGTCCATGCCCTCGACGCGCGCGGAAATGTCGTGCATGCGGACGGGAACGCCGTGGTGCTGTATGGAGTGGACGATCTCGTCGTGGTGACGCGAGACGGCCTGACGCTCGTGACGACGATCGAGAAGTCGGCGGATCTCAAGTCGTTGATCCAGTCGCTCCCCGCAGGACTTGGGGGCCAGGCATGACCGCGATACATCTCTATGACGACGAGCGCGCGCGACGCTTCGAGCCGTTCGCACTCACGCGACCGGCTGGCGAGTTGCGGGCGGGCGCGCTACTCGTGCGCGAGCGCTGGTCCATGGCGCTCGGCGCGCCGGTGGCCGGGCATCTGACGTCGGCGCATCTCGCCGGATTCGACGAGCCCGGAGCGGCCGCTGTGCTCGAGACCGGCGTGGTGCCCGCCGGATCGTGGGTCGCCAATGCACGTTATCTCCCCGCCCTCGCGCGGATCGCGGCGGAGGACACGACGCTGGTGGACGAGGGCGTGGTCGCCGTCCGCCTGCGCGAGGCGATCCCGGTGAGCAGGTTCAGTGATGGACGCATGGACCTCGCGTCGCTGGCGGCGGCGGGCGGCACGCGTCAGGTGCCTGAGCCGGGCTGGTGGGCGCACGAGGTGTGGGACTACGTGCGCCATCTCGTGCCGATGCTGGAGCATGACATCCCGCGACTGGGTGCGACGATGGCGACCGCGATGTCGACGACGCTTCCGCCGGGCGCCATACACGTCGGCCAGCAGCCCGTGTACATCGAGCGGGGCGCCGACGTGGAGCCCGCGGTGTGCTTCGACACCAGCGCGGGGCCGATCCTGCTGCGTGCCGGGTCGCATGTGCACGCGTTCACGCGACTCGTCGGGCCGCTCTATGTCGGCGAAGGAAGCAGCGTCACGGCCGACCGTGTCGCGGCCTCGAGCATCGGCGACAGCTGCAAGGTGCACGGAGAGCTGAGCAATTCGATCTTCACTGGACACGCCAACAAGGGGCATGACGGCTTCGTCGGCCATTCCATGCTGGGCCGCTGGGTGAACCTTGGCGCGGGTACCATCACGAGCAATCTCAAGAACACCTATGGAACGGTGCAACTCTGGACTCCCGATGGCGTTCGCGAGACGGGGCTGCAGTTTCTCGGCACGCTGTTCGGCGACCATGCGAAGACCGGGATCGGCCTGACGCTCACGACCGGTACCGTTCTCGGTGCCGGTGCGAACGTGTACGGGAGCCAGATGCCGCCCAAGGCCGTTGCGCCGTTCGCGTGGGGAGACGCGGGACGCTTCGCGGAGTATCGCGCCGACAAGTTCCTGGACGTGGCGGAGCGCATGATGGGACGGCGCCACGTCACGATGAGTGCGGCGATGCGGCGGCAGTTGCTGGCGTCGCACGCGGCGCGCTGGACCGTCGACGCATGAAGCTCTGGGTGCTGGGCAGCGGCAGCGCCGGCAATGCCGTACTCGTCGAGTGCGGCGGCAGTCGCGTGCTCGTCGACGCGGGGTTCGGGACGCGCGAGCTGTCCGGGCGTCTTCGGTCGATCGGGGTGGCACCGGAGTCGATCGAGGCCTGCGTGGTGACCCACGAGCACAGTGACCACATCAAGGGCGCTGCGTCTGGCGCGAAGCGATGGGGCTGGACGCTGCTCGCCAGCCCAGAAACGATCGCCGCGTGGCCGGAGCTACGCGAGGCTACGTGCGTCGCGGTCCAACCGGGCGACAGCGTGTCGCTCGCGCGGCTGCGGGTGACGGCGTATGCGACGCCACACGATGCGGCGGGCCCGATCGGCGTGCGACTCGCGTGTCTCGAGAGCGGCGTAAACGCGGCGGTGTGCACCGACGTCGGGCACGTGAGCGCGAGCGTGCGCGCCCTGTGTGCCGGTGCCGACCTGCTGGTGCTGGAATCCAATCACGACGAACAGCGCCTGCGGGCGAGCGCCTATCCGCCGTTCGTGCAGTCGCGGATCGCGTCGCGCTCCGGGCATCTCTCCAATCGCGAGAGTGCGCAGCTCATACGCGACGTCGTGCATCGCGATCTCGCCCATGTGGTGCTGGCGCACCTGAGCGACACGTGCAACGATCATGGTCTGGCGCACGGGGTGACGGCGGATCGGTTGCGCGGCACGCGGTTTCGCGGGGCGCTGAGCGTCGCCATGCAGCATGGCGTGGTCGGGCCCTTCAGTCCGCGGTCGGGCCGCGGCGCAGCGGAGGCGCAGTACTCGATGGCGCTCTGACGGCCGGTCGCGGAAAGAGGAACGCGGCGGGCGCCCGAAGGCACCCGCCGCGCTCTCATTCCAGTTGCAGCCGAGCGGTTAGTACATCCCGCCCATGCCGCCGCCGCCACCACCGCCGCCCGCAGGCGCCGGATTGTGCTCCTTCTTCTCGACGATGATCGCTTCCGTCGTGAGGAGGAGCGAGGCGATCGACGCGGCGTTCTGCAGCGCCGTGCGCGTCACCTTGGTGGGATCGATCACGCCGGCCTGCACGAGATCCTCGTACGTGTCGGTCAGCGCGTTGTAGCCGAACTTGTCGTCCTTGCTCGAGCGGACCTTCTCGAGGACGATCGAACCTTCTCCGCCCGCGTTCTGGACGATCATGCGGAGGGGCTCCTCGATGGCGCGACGGATGATGTCGACACCGATCTGCTCGTCATGCTCGGAGACCTTGAGACCCTTGAGCGCCTTCTGGGCGCGGATCAGGGCGACGCCGCCGCCGGGGACGATGCCTTCCTCGACCGCAGCACGCGTGGCGTGGAGGGCATCCTCGACGCGCGCCTTCTTCTCCTTCATCTCGGCTTCCGTGGCGGCGCCGACGTTGATCACCGCAACACCGCCGGCGAGCTTGGCCAGACGCTCCTGCAGCTTCTCCTTGTCGTAGTCGGACGTCGACGTGTCGATCGCGGCGCGGATCTCCTTCACGCGTCCCTTGATCTTGTCGTCTTCACCCTTGCCGTCGATGAGCGTGGTGTTGTCCTTGGCGACGACGACGCGCTTGGCGCGGCCGAGATCGGAGACGACCGCGTTCTCGAGCTTGAAGCCGACTTCCTCGCTGATGACATTGCCGCCCGTGAGGACCGCGATGTCCTGCAGCATCGCCTTGCGGCGATCACCGAAGCCCGGCGCCTTGACCGCGGCGACGCGCAGGGTGCCACGCAGCTTGTTGACGACGAGCGTGGCGAGTGCCTCGCCCTCGATGTCCTCGGCGATGATCAGGAGAGGCTTGCCCTGCTGGGCGACCTTCTCGAGTACAGGAAGCAGATCCTTCATCGACGAGATCTTCTTGTCGTGAATGAGGACCATGCAGTCCTCGAGGACGGCCTCCATCTTCTCCGGATCGGTGACGAAGTACGGCGAGACGTAGCCGCGGTCGAACTGCATGCCGTCCACCGTCTCGAGCGTCGTGTCGAGGCCCTTCGCCTCTTCCACCGTGATGACGCCATCCTTGCCGACCTTCTCCATCGCTTCGGCGATCAGGTTGCCGATCTCCGAGTCGTTGTTCGCGGAGATGGTACCGACCTGCGCGATCTCCTTCTTGCCGGTGGTCGGGACGCTGATCTTCTTCAGCTCCTCGATCACGGCGATGACGGCCTTGTCGATGCCGCGCTTGATCGCCATCGGGTTGGAACCGGCCGTGACGTTCTTGAGCCCTTCACGGAAGATCGCCTGGGCGAGGATCGTCGCCGTCGTCGTGCCGTCGCCGGCGATGTCGGACGTCTTGGTCGCGACTTCCTTCACCATCTGTGCGCCCATGTTCTCGAGCGGATCGGAGAGCTCGATCTCCTTCGCGACCGTCACGCCGTCCTTGGTGACCGTCGGGGCGCCGAACTTCTTGTCGATGACGACGTTCCGGCCCTTGGGGCCGAGGGTGACCTTCACCGCCTCGGCGAGCTGATCGACGCCGCGCTTGAGAGCCGCGCGTGCATCGACGTTGAAATGCAGTTCCTTGCTAGCCATGGTAAGCCTCTATGCGTTGGCAGTGATTACGAGACAACCGCGAGCACATCGGACTCGCGGAGGATCAGAACCTGCTCGTTGTCGAGCGTGATCTCGGTGCCGCTGTACTTGCCGTAGAGCACCTTGTCTCCAACCTTCACGGACATGGGGACGAGCTTGCCGTCCTCGTACTTGCCGGGACCCGCGGCGATGATCTCGCCCTGTTGCGGCTTCTCCTTCGCGGTGTCGGGGATGTAGAGTCCACCGCGCATCTGCTCGGTGTCTTCCGATGCCTTCACGACAACCCGGTCGGACAGCGGGGTGATCTTCACGCCGGCCGCGCTCTTGGTGGCCATAGGTGGTGCGCCTCCGTCTTGTGTAGCGGTGAAAAAAGGTGCCGATTGGCCTTAGCACTCACTTACGACGAGTGCTAACAAGGCGGAACATAGACGGCACCGGGCGCCGAGGCAAGGGCTGGCGGTGTAATCGACGGGTGTGCGGTAAATTGTTGCACGGCAACACCTTTGCCGCACGCGCCCGCCGCTGCCAGAACGATCGTCAGCGGCCCGGAGCGACGAGATCGAACGCCATGGCGAGCCCGCGCAAGGTGAGGTGGGGGTCGACGACGTCGAAGCAGGTGCAGATTGGTGCGAAGAGCTCCGCCAGACCGCCCGTGCCGATGACGAGCGGCCGATCCGGACCCGGCCACTCGGCCATGATGCGGCGGACGATCCCATCGATCGACTCGGCAGCACCGAACATCACGCCCGACCGGATGCACGCTTCCGTCCGTGTGCCGATGGTGCGCGCCGGGGCCACAAGCTCGGTGGCGGGCAGCTTGGAGGTGCGACGGAACAGCGTCTCCGCCGACGTGCGCACTCCCGGGGCGATGACGCCCCCGAGGAACACCGCATCCCTGGTGATGCAGTCGAAGGTCGTCGCGGTGCCGAGGTCGACGACGATCGCATCGCGCGCGTACAGCCGACTCGCGACGAGCGTGTTGATGATCCGGTCCGTGCCGACCGACCACGGCTCGTCCACCGCGAGCGTGATCGGCAGCCGCGACGTGGCGTCGAGCACCTCGATGCGCTGTGCCGGCAACCACCCGCGGCAGGCATCGGCGAGCGGCTGCGTGACGCGCGGCACGACGGACCCGATGGCAACGCCGTGCACGTCGCCGAGCGCGATGTCGGCGCCCGCGAGGAAACCGCGGAGCAGCACGCCCAGCTCGTCGGCGGTGCGGGGGACGTCGGTCATCATCCGCCAGTGCGCGCGGAGCGTGTCGCCCTCGAACAGACCGATGGTGGTTTCGGAGTTTCCGACGTCGAAGGTGAGGATCATGCGGGCGAATCGGCGAAGGTGAGCGAACCGGTGCGGTGCCGCGAGATGGATCCGTGCGCGTCGCTGACGAGCAACTCGCCCTCGCGAGAGATGCCGGCCACACGTCCGGCCACGGGCGTCGCGACGGCGCGCGCGGTGGCGACATCGCGTGCACGCCAGCGCGCGAGCTCGTCGTCGGACAGGTGCCGCGCAGAGGCTGCGGCGCGGCGCAGCGCGGGCACGAGTTGCTCGAGCGCGTCGAGGCGGGACACGCCAGTGCGGAGCCCCACTCCTGTCTCGACCTCGGGTGCGCGGACGTTCAGGCCGAACCCGATGGCGACCCAGTCGGGTGCGGTGCCCCGCCACCGAGTCTCGATGAGAATCCCGGCAAGCTTTCGTGCGCCCACGTAGAGGTCGTTGGGCCATTTGAGTCCGATGGGAGCATCCGCCATCGCGTCCAGCGCCTCCGCCGCGTTCAGGCCGCACCGGAGCGACAGCACGTCGAGCGCCCCCCCCGCCCCCCCGCCCCCCCAGAGCCGGGGCCCCCAGC
>JAJAYP010000315.1 GCA_026786185.1 Gemmatimonadaceae bacterium | reverse complement strand
GGCCCGACGTCGCGGACGCGAGTATCGACATGGAACTCCGTCCGCGCGTGGCGCCGGCATTCGCCCGCTCCGCGATGCGCGACGCGGCGCGACGGGGCCCGTCTCCTGCCAGTCGGAGCGAGTCGCGATCGTTGCCGTCGAGGAACGCGTCGAACGTCTCGGTGGTCCGGTGCGCCACGAATCCACGCTCCACCACCAGCAACAGTTCACCGTCGCTGCTGTCCGAGTTTCCCGGGCTCGTCCCCGGTAGCGCCGCACGAAGCGCGTGCGCAGCACGATATGCGACGCGGGCGTCGTCCAGCGCCCCGGTGCGCTCGAACACCGCCCCTGCGAGGTGCTGCATCGCCCCGTGCACGTCGCGCTCCCCGGCGTGACGATCCTCACCGTACTGTGCGAGCAGGCTCACGACGCGACGCGCCTCGACCGCCGCGTCCTCCCAGGCACCGAGTTGCACGTACGCGAGCATCGCGTAATAGGGGATGAACAGCCGCTCGGTCCGACGTGCCTGGTACGGCCGCGCCATGTCGTTCGTCACGAGCGCGAGCCCGTTCCTCGACACGCTCGCCGTGATGCGGTCGTCGGCCAGGAGCGCCGCGGTATCCAGCACGGCCGCGCTGCGCGCGTACTGCTTCGCATAGAACGCCGCCGCCCCCATCGTCAGCGATTGCAGAAGCGCATCGTCGTCACGCCAGGCGAACGCCTTGACGAAGTTTCCATCCATCAGCGCGCGCCGCAACCGGAGCTGGGGATTCGCGATGCCGTTCGGTCCCGTGGAATAGCCCGACATCGTGGCTCGCACGGTCGCGCAGCCCGTGGCCGCCGCACCACCGCCGCTCAGCACTACCATCACCAGCAGGCGCGGCAGCGCGTGGCGCATGGAGCGGCTGGAACGTCGAGCACCGGTGGGGGTGCGCATCGTCGCCTCGGTAGATGTTCGCGCAGGTCAGCGCGTCCGACGGTCCAGCACGATGATCCGTTCGCGCGCCTGCGCAATGGCGTCAGCCAGCTTCGCGTTGGCCGTGCCCTCCGCGTCGATCGTCTCCAGCTCGAGACGGTGCAGGAAGAGCCGATAGCGCAGCTCGGCTTCGCGCGGACGCAGCAGCTTGTCGAGCGCGGTTGCCATCTTGTACTGCAGCGTCGCATCCGCCTCGCTCACCACGCTGGCGCGATCGTACCGCTCCAGCGCCGCGGTGAAGTCGCCTGCAGCGGCCATCGCGTCCCCTTCCTTCGTGAGCGCCGCGGCGCGCGCGAGATTCGCCGAGCTTGCATCGGACGCGCTCGACACCGTACGAAGTCCCTGCGGCTCGCGGTACGTGAGGCTTGCCACCGTACCGCCGGCCAGCTGCACCAGCGCCAGCGCCGCCACGGCGTCACGCGGCGCGACGTCGGCGTCGCGTGGTGCCAGCACGGTGACGTTGCCGCTGCGGCGAGCGGTCCACGCGAGCTCGGTCGTACGCGTGGCGGTGAACAGCTGCGCGTCCGTCATGCCCAGCGCGACTTCACCGCGCCCGAGCGCGGCGCACACGGTGGGAGCACAGCCGGCGTACGCCACCGCCGCGAGGGAATCGCGCCGCTCGCGGCCGATGATGCCGGCATCGAGCGCCTGGGTCGTGGCCGCATCGATGGCCCGCACCGGCTGGTTCACCCGCTCGCCGTTGCGCATCACGGTGATCGGGCCTTCATCGATGCGCTTGGGATTGGCGCACGAGGCTGCGGCGAGCGCGGTGATGAAGAGTGTCGGCGCAAGCTGCGGAAATCGGGAGCTGGACATGCTGGTTCTCCGCGTGAGAGGTCAGAAGCCGAAGCGTGCGCGTTCGACGTACTTCTTGATCTTGTGCTGGCCCACCCAGACTTTCGTGTTCGTCTCGAGGTCGATCAGCGACGCGTCCACCTGGTAGAACACGACGCGCTCGCGCCCGTCCACGTCCTCGATCGCCTGCAGATCGCCGGCGAGCATGTATCGCGCGCCCAGCTCCAGCCCCTGCCGCGCACGGGTGTCGGCACGCGCATGCTGCTGTTGATCCGTGCGTTCGCCCCGCAGCTCGCGGCGCTGGTCACCCGAAGCAACCACCCGTGCCGCACCCGTGGTGACGAACGCTCGCTCGATGTCCTGCACGAACGTGCCGACGGCGATGTGCTCCAGTGTCCGGTTGCTGAACGTGCCGATCACGAGCGCCGGTGCCTCGCCGCCATGCGCGTCGGTGTAGCGCTTCGCCCAGCCAGCGCCGAGCGTCTGCTCCACGAGCTGGTTCGCGACAAGCCGGGAATCGGTGTCGTTCCACCGACCCGAGAGATCCGTCACGGCCGTGGGCTCGATACGCGTGACGCGCTTCGAGAAGCAGCCGACGCTGCCGAGGAGGACGAGTGCTCCGGCGAGCACAGTGAATGCACCGCGGTGACGCAGATGAGTGAAACGCATGGCGTGGGCTCCTGTAGGTGCGATGGTCGGCAACCAGCAGAGGCATTCGGCACGCCATGCGTGACACAAATCACAAGGAATGAATTGACAACTACTTAGCCTGCTTCGTCCTTCTATCGGTGTCCACGAGCGTGGACGCCGGTGTTTCAGTTCGGGGGGACAGCCGATGAGCCCATCGCCTCCGTCGCTACCTTTCGACCATGGTGGACTCGTGACCGATGACTGGACGGAGGCGGCTCTCGACGACGAGTTTCCGCTCGGCGATGGAACTGCCGACACGGAATCGCTCGTCACCTGTCCGTATTGCGGGGAGGCGAACGAGATCGCGCTCGACCCTGGCAGTGGGAGCGATCAGGAATACGTGGAGGACTGCCACGTCTGCTGTCGCCCCATCCTCATGTACGTCCGATACGGACGGGATGGGTCGGCTGACGTGGACGTCTACGCATCGGATTCCTGATCAGCGCTGCCGACCACGACACGTCATCGTGCCGGCGATGCGCGCTCCGAGAGCCAGCGCGACGCGGCGGTGATGTCTCCCTGCGCAAGCGCGTGTCCCCCCGGCTGCCACACCAGTTCCACGCTGGCGCCGGCAGCCTGCAGTATCGCCGCGAGCCGCTCGGCATGCGCCGCGGGGATCAGCGGGTCCGTCCGTCCCTCGCTCAACAGCACGGACCGACCGTGTAGATCCGGCGAGATGTCGGGCTCGAACGGCACCATGGCGCGGATCAACACGCCACCAGCGAGAGCCGAGGGCTGCGAGAGCAGCAGACTCGCGGCGATGTTCGCGCCGTTGGAGAAGCCGAGCGCATACAGACGATCGGCCGAGAACCCGTAGCGTCGAGCCGCCGCATCCAGGAACTCCCCTAGCTCCGCGGTGCGTTGGCGCAGGTCCTCGAGGTCGAACACGCCCTCGCTCAATCGTCGGAAGAAGCGCGGCATCCCCTGCTCCGTCACGTTGCCGCGCACGCTCAGGACGGCCGCTTTCGGTGAGACCAGCCGCGCCAGGGGCATCAGGTCGTTCTCGTCACCACCGGTGCCATGCAGCAGCAGGAGTGTCGGCGCATCGGCTCCTGTCGCTGGCTCCCACCTGTGCACATGCAGATCGAGGGCGTTCACGGCTCACCTGAAGGTGACGAGCGATTCCGCGGGAAGCCGGTGCGGCGCGAACCCGTCTTCCGCGGCCAGGCCGATGGTCACGAGGGCGGTGATGCGCACGTGCGCGGGCAGTCCGAGCAGCGCCTTCACCTGCTCCGGATGGAAGCCGAGCATCGGCGACGTTGCGTAGCCGAGCGACTCGGCCAGCAGCAGCAGATAGCCAAGCGCGATATTCGACTGTGCAATTCCCCAGGCTTCGCGCTGCTCGACCGTCTGTCCCGTGAAGGTGGCGCGAAAGCTTTCCACGCCGGCGGTCCGCTGATCCTCGGGCATGCCGGGGTGCATCGATTCGGGCATGCGCTCGAGCGCATCCTGCATGTCGCTGTACATCACGATGGTCGCGGGCGCCGCGGTCACCTGCCGCTGCCCGTACGCGGCGGCGGCGAGTCGCGCCTTCAGCGCTGCGTCCTGCACCACGACGAACCGCCACGGCTGCGCGTTGTAGGCCGATGGAGCGCGACCGGCGAGCCGAAGGAGCTCGCGGAGGTCGGCATCGGGAATGGGCGTTGGCTCGTACTGGCGGATGGACCGGCGCGAGTCGGCCGCACTGCTGGCGGTGGAATCGACGACGACGCTTGGGCTATCGGTGTCCATGGTACGCATGCCGTACTTTCCTCATGAAAATATTGTGATGTCGAAGTGATGGTGCAAAGTTCGTAGTTGCGATCACTTTGCCGTCAGACGGCGGTCGACGTGCCCAGCTTGCGACAGAGACGACCCAGCTCGCGCTGTTCGTCCGGCTCCAGCGCCGACATCGTGCGCGTGATGCGCTCGACGTGAACGGGTAGTGCCCGCATCAGAAGGTCGCGGCCCGCATCGGTGAGGTGCACGATCTGGATCCGTCGGTCGTGGGCGTCCCGTTCCCGCCGAACCAGGCCGTCCCGCTCCAGATTGTCCACCACAGTCGTAACGTTGCTACCGCTTCGTAGAATCTTCCGGCACAGCTCGCCCTGCGCCAGCGGGCCCAGGTGAAAGGGCGCTTCGAGCACGGCGATCTGGCTCTCCGTGAGGCCGAACTCCTTCTGGAGCGGTGGCAGCAGACGCGCCTGGAGGGCGTTGACGCTCCGGTTCAGCTTGATGAAGGCGTTGAGCGCCGCGATCTCGCGGGCCGTTCCCTTGTAGCGAGTCGGCATGATTCTCTTAGCTCTCCAATTATTCGATGTCGAAATGTATACTGGCGCCGGTGGCCGGTCAAGTGGGCGAGTCCCTATACTCACGGCATGCGGAGAATCGAGGAGCCGAGTGACTCGACGGCAGGTCGCGTGCGGCTGGACAAATGGCTGTGGGCGGCGCGTTTCTTCAAGACGCGGGCGCTCGCGGCCGAGGCAATCGGTGGAGGCAAGGTGCTCGTGGCCGGCGAACGGGCGAAGCCGGCGAAGCCGTTGCAGGCGGGTGACGAGGTGCGATTGCGCCTCGGACCCTACGAGCACATCGTGATCGTCCGGGCAGTCTCGGAACGACGGGGACCCGCCAGCGTGGCGGTCACGCTGTACGACGAAACGGAGGCGAGTCGGACGGCGCGCGACAAGCTGGCGGAACAGCTGCGCACGGCGCCGGCGGGATTCATCTACGAGGAGAAGGGCCGGCCCACGAAGCGAGACCGGCGAGACCTCGAACGGTTGCGCGACGAGCGACGAAAGCTCTGACCCGTCAGGGGGAGTCTATCGCCCGACGAATCCTTCGGCCAATTGCTGCAGCGCGAGCCCATCGATGACATGTCCGCCGCTGAACCGCTGCAGGGTGAACGCTACGCCTGCGACCGACAGGCGTTCGGCTTCGGCGGCCACGGCGTCGGGCGTCGCATACTCGTCGTCGTCACCTGCCACCAGCGTGATCGCCGCGCCGTGGAGTCTTGCGGACCACGCGGCGAGATCGAGCTCCGGCGGAATGGTTCCACCCCAGAGCACGAGCTGATCGACGCGAAGGTCGCTCGACGCCAGCCACCGGCACACCGTGGCCGTGCCCTGCGAGAAGCCAAGCACCACCAGCCGAGGTGCAGCGCCCGAGAGGGGATGCCGGATCTGCAGCTGCAGCTTTTCCAGGTAGGCGACGTAGTCGGCGATCTCGGCATCGCGATCCTCACGCGACATCCAGCTTGCGCCGATGCGCGGCGAGGGATCACGGCGACGCTGCGGGATGGGGTCGAGGTAGAATCGCGAGAGCGCTTCCGGGGCGACCAGCAGCCGGCTGCCGTCGTCGAGCGGGGTGAACTCCCGCAGGAAGCGTCCCGCCAGTTGCCCGTACACATGGCACACGAACCAGAGCTCGCGCGGAAAGCCGTGGGTGGGTCCGAGGGTGTAGTAGCGCGCCGTGCGCGGAACGACGAGCGCGTGCGGCGTCATCGTCGAATCGCGGTCCACAGTCACGACCTGGCGCTCCGCCATCAGGGCTGCGGTTTCGAGGTCGTCGGAAGGCCGGCACGCACCGACGCGCCGGAAAACGCTCGTCCGGCGACGAACAGTGCCTCCTGCGAGCGTGCCCCGTTCAACAGCTCGACCGCGCGCGCGAGCTGCGGATCGTCCGCGACCGAGCGGCTCCGCGCGCCCGCATCGCCGAGCACGAGTCGGCTCAACCGCCGGTCGAGCTCCCGATCGAGCACGAGCGCGGACCCCACCTCCTGCGAGGGAGCGATCGTGACCCCCGCCGCCGCGAGCCGGCGCCGCAGTTCGACGCGCCATGCCGGCAGGATGGTGACGTTGCGCGACGCCGCCGGCTTCAGCTCCAGCACGTACTGATTCAGCACCGTGACGAACGCCTGTGCCTTCGGCGCGATGGCGCGCAGGAAGGTCTGCTCCGACGTCAGCAGCGTATCATCGGCGACGCGTACGTCGGGCGTGATCCCGCCGCCACCGTACACGGTGCGGCCGGCATCGGACGAGTACGTGGGCCTCGCACGCTTGCTCGCGTCGCTCTCGAGTGAGTCGGGACGCGTTTCCACAAAGCGGCCGTCGGCGAGCAGCGTGCGCTCGCGGTGGATGCTGCGGCCACTGGGCGTGTACCACTTCCCGGTGGTGAGCTTGAGCGCGTATCCCCCGTCCAGCGGAAAGAGCGACTGGACGAGCCCCTTGCCGAAGCTGGTGGTACCCAGCACCAGTGCGCGGTCGTGGTCCTGCAACGCGCCGGCGACGATCTCGCTCGCGGACGCCGTACCGCCGTCGGTGAGGATCACGAGAGGGGGCTGGCTCGGCAGCTGTTCGCTCGACGCGCGAGCGACTTCGTCCGGGGTGTTTCGCGCTTTCACGTTCACGATGTCCTGATCGCGGCGGAGGAACAGCGAACTCACCGCCAGCGCCTGCTCCACGATGCCGCCGCCATTGTCGCGGAGATCCAGCACGAGTCCCTTCACGCCCTGCTGCACCAGCTTCGACGCCGCGGCCTCCACCTCTTCCGCCGCATTCTCGTTGAACGTCTGCAGCGGGATGTAGCCGATCCGGTCGCCCACGATCGTCGAGTAGGGAACCGCGGGCACGTGCACCACGGCGCGCCGGAACGAGAGCGTCACGGGCGCGGCGACCCCCGGTCGCTGGAAGGTGACCCGGACGCTGCTGCCAGCGAGGCCGCGCAACGCATCCGACACCTTGTCGATCGTCGCGTTCGCGGTCGCGAGCGAGTCGACGCGCACGATGCGATCACCTTCGTTCACGCCGCCGTTCTCGGCCGGCGTGTGCGGAAAGATTCGCGAGACCACGATGCTGGTGCCACCGCTGTGCCGCTGTTCCTCGAGCAGCATGCCGACCCCGCCGTACCGGCCACCGGTGCTGCGGTTGAACTCCTCGGTCTCGCGCGGCGCCAGCAGTTCGCTGTAGGGGTCGTTGAGCTCGCGCACGAGACCCTTCGCCGCCTGCTCGTAGATGCCCGGCGCGGCGATGGAATCCACGTAGCGACTGGCCACGATGCCGAGCACCTGATCAAACAGGCGGGGCGTCGCGCGCGCCGGCGCCTGCCGCAGCAGGAACCCGCCCGCGACCATGGGGAGCAGAAAGAGCGATGCGGCAGCCGCGGTACGTGGGCGGATCATGCGATCGACCTCGAAGTGAAGACCTCGACGCACATCGCGGTGCGCGACGTGCCGAATCCAGTCAAGACCTGGACAGCGCGCGGAGTTTCCAGAGTCCGTTCAGCATGTCGGATGCATACACTGACCCCTCGAGAAAGTGCACGCCCCATACGAAGACCGAGGTGGGGCGGTCCAGTAGCCCCACCCCGATCTCCCGGCCCATCAGACGCAGATCACAGAGGGGGCCCGACCCCCTGGGCGATGATTTCTGCAATGCGGTGCAGTTGCCGAGCTCACCACGCACGTCCAGTGCGCGGATGCCGCCGTTGTAATACGCGGCGTACAGGATGCCGCTCGCTTCGTCCACCGAGAAATTGTGTGTGCCGGCGCCCGGGACTGTGTAGTACGCCACCTCGCGCGGCGTGGCCGGCACGCTCACATCCACCACGTGCACGTCCCCGGTCGACGACGCGTCGGCCGCACCGTCGCCCTCCTCACCGATGAACGCGTAGCGCGTGATGTTCGTGACCGGGTCCTTGAGCCACCAGACGTTGTGCACGTTTCCGTTCGCCGTCTGCACCCGGCCCAGCTCCACCGGGGCACTCACGGAACCGCCGCGTCCGCCGCCGCCGATATCCCAGATCGCGACGCCGTCATCCCAGAGGGCCAGATACAGCAGTCCATCGCGCACGAAGGTGTCGTGCACGAACGGACGCCCGATCGCCCGCACCAGTACCTCCGTCGGCGCGGTGGGCGTACTCAGATCCACGATGACGAGGCGGGACGGCAGCGACGCGCTCTGATCGACGCAGAGAAATGCGTACAGCCGCCCGTTCACCCGCCCGATCTCCGCCGTGTGCACCCCCTCCGCCGTGTTCATATTGGTGAACCGCGACAGCAGCGTCGGGCGGCGCGAGTCGGCCAGGCTGTAAATGAGCAGACTGCCGCCAGCGTGCTCGGTCGCGATCGTCAGCAGTGACCCGTCGTCGGAGACCGCAACATCGCCGAGCGTCGTCGCGAACGGCACCTTCACGGAGTCGAGGAGTGCCGGTACGTTGCCGCTCACGTCCCAGATGTAGAACACGCTGCCCACCGCCGCACGGTTTTCCCATGTCGTCGTGTAGGCCGTGGTGCCTCGTACCGCCACCTCCGCCGTGGTGCGTTGCGGAGCCACCTCGCCACGACCCAGCACCGTCATCGTGGACGGTGCGCGCGTCGCCGGCGCGGGATCCGGACGCGGCTCCAACGGCGGCGTGATGTCACTGCCGCCACAGGCCAACAGTCCGGCGAGCACGGCGACCCGGCATGCATGAACAGCGCGGGTGAGCGGCCCCCGCCGCGCGACGTGTTCATCTCGCGGGCGAGCCGAATGGTCTGGCGATGACTGAGCGTGAGCGGGAGAATGCATTCCCGTAACGTAATCGTCTCGCGGCGGCGGCCGCATCGCATTCACCGTATCTTCTCGCGCACTCCATCCGACCAGATGCGACCTTCCTCGTGACTCGATCCATCATGCCTGCACGTTCATCTCGCGCCTGCGCCGCGTTCGTCCTCATCATTTCCGTTGCCGCGTGTGGGGCGCCGGCCCCCGTTGGCGTGGATCCCGGTGCGGGCGGGATCGGCAGCACGCTCGATCGACTGCCGACCGGTGTACGCCTCGACCCCGCCACGACGCTTCACCCGGTGGGACAGATGCCACTGGCGATGGTGGACGCGCCGGAGCGCGACCGCGTGGTACTCCTGCTGAATGGCTGGCGCGAGAACGGGATCCAGGTGGTGCATCGCGAGAGCGGGCGCGTGCTGCAGACGGTGTCGCTGCCCGCGGCGTTCCTGGGACTCGGCTTCTCGCCCGACGGCAGCTCCCTCTACGCATCGGGGGGCAACACCGACGCGGTCTATCGCTTCGACTGGCGCGATGGCGCGGCGACCCTGCGCGACAGCATCGTGCTCCAGGTCCGTGCATCTACGCGCGCCAGCGGCGTGCGCTATCCGGGTGGGCTCGCCCTGTCCCGCGACGGTCGCATGCTGTACGTCGCGGAGAATCTGTCCGATTCGCTCGCTGTCGTCGACCTCGCGACGGGCCGCGTCGTGCAGCGGCTCGCGACCGATCGCTATCCGTACGCGGTGGTCGTCGCGCCGACCGGCGCCGTGTACGTCTCCAACTGGGGCGGTTGGGACCTCTCCGCCTTCGCCGCCGAGCCGGGCGGCACCCTGCGTCCGGCCGGACGCATTCGCGTCGGTCGACATCCGTCGGCGCTGCTCATGAACGCGAACGGCACCCGACTCTTCGTCGCGACGTCATCCACCGATCGTGTGGTCGCCGTGAATCTCGCGCGTGGCCGAGTCGTGGCAGAGCTGCTCGATCCGCCGCCCGCCGGTCCGGGCGAGGGCAGCACACCCAACGCCCTCGCGCTGTCGGCCGACGGGATGCGGTTGTTCGTGGCCGAGGCGGATGCGAACGCGGTGGCGGTATTCGACCTCTCACCCGTGTCGAGCGGTGTGCCCGCGGCACGGGGCGACGACCGTCTGGCCGGTCGCATTCCCGCCGGATGGTATCCCACGGCAGTGCTCGAGCGCGGCGACACGCTGCTCGTGGCCAGTGGCAAGGGTCGCGGGACGCGCGCGAACCCGGATGGACCGCAGCCCGTGGCGGCGCGAGACCGCGTACAGCCGGCCGGCCGGAACACGACGTTGTCGCAGCTCGACGGCTCGCTGATGATCGTGCCGCTTCCCATGCCGGCGTCGACACTGCTCGCGACCTATTCTGCACGGGTATCTCGCGCGAATGGCTGGACCGACACGCGGTCGGCCGCGCATCGCTACCCGCCGTTCGAGCACGTCGTGTACATCGTGAAGGAGAACCGCACCTACGATCAGATTCTCGGCGATCTCCCGCTCGCCGATGGCGACACGTCGCTCGTGATGTTCGGGAGGCCCGTCACTCCGAATCACCACGCCATGGCCGAGCGGTTCGGCACCTTCGACCGGTTCTTCGTGAACGCCGAGGTGAGCGCGGACGGCCACAACTGGTCGATGGCGGCGTATGCCACCGACTACGTGCAGAAGACGGTGCAGCTCAACTACTCGAGCCGAGGGCGCGGGTACGACTTCGAAGGCACCAATCGCGGCCGTATTCCCGACGACGACGTGGCGGAGCCGGCGCGCGGATATCTCTGGACGCTCGCGCAGCAGAGGGGCATCACCTTCCGCAACTACGGCGAATTCGTCGTGCCCGGCGACACCGATCCCGACGAGGCGCTGCCAGCCGGCTACCGAGGCAACAAGCCATTCCTCGCGGCGCACACGAATCCACGCTTCCCGGGCTACGATCTTTCCATTCCCGATCAGCGACGCGCCGATGAGTGGATCGCGGAGCACGAGGGGTTCGCGCGGCGCGGCGTGATGCCGGCGCTGGAGATCGTCCGGCTGCCGAACGATCACACGGCGGGCGCGCGCGCGGGTTCGCCGACGCCAAGGGCGATGGTGGCGGACAATGACCTGGCGCTGGGACGCATGATCGAGGCACTCAGCCGCGGACCGTTCTGGAAGAACACCGTGGTGTTCGTGCTCGAGGACGACGCGCAGAACGGACCGGACCATGTGGACTCGCACCGGTCGCCACTGCTCGTCATTTCGCCGTACTCGCGCTCCGGCGTCTCGCATCGATTCGCGAACACGACCGACGTGCTGCGCACGATCGAAGAGATTCTCGGACTCGATGCGCTGTCGCACTTCGATTACTTCGGACGTCCGCTCCGGGAGATCTGGAGCGACACGCCCGATCTCCGCCCGTGGACCGCGCTCGTGCCGGCGGTGAGTCTCACGGAGATGAACGCCAGTGCAGGCCCCGCCGCCCGCGAGTCCGCGCGGCTCGACCTGCGCATCGAGGACGTCGCGGACGAGGACCTGTTCAACCGGGTGCTCTGGCGCGCGGCGAAGGGCGAGGCGCGGTACCCGGGGCCGCGACGGGGATCGGCGCTGGAGGTTGTGAGGCGGTGAGGCGAGTGAACGGTGAACGGTGAACGGTGAACGGTGAACGAACTTCACCACGACAGACTACCATCGCCGGAAAGGGCGCGAGCCTGGAGCGTGCAGCGTGAAGCCGTGAGCCATGGGCGATGAGGAGCATGCCCCTCATTGCTCAGTGCTCAGTGCTTCTCGCTGCCAGCTCTCGCGCTCTCCTGCTGCAGTGCAGTCGTCGCCTCGACCGCGATGCGGCCAATCCCTGCGACAGCGCGGAGCACTTAAGCGCTTCACCGGGCAGGTGCTACGGTCCGAACGCCGCGACCACCGCCATCCCCACTGCACAGATGGGGATGAAATACGCATACGTTTCTCGGTCCTTCCCGTGAGTGCCCCACATGGTGTGCCTTAGGAGGAGCGGCCCCCCCGGGGGGCCGGCGGCGCGGCGCCCCCCCCGCCCCCCCCCCCCCGCGCAGGGTGATACGGAGAAAGGCCGGCCACCGGGCGGTGAGTTGTTTTGTTTGTGGTGGGGGGGGGGGGATAAATGAAAAAGAGGTGGGGGGG
>JAJAYP010000314.1 GCA_026786185.1 Gemmatimonadaceae bacterium | reverse complement strand
GCTGCTGCATGCCGCGTCTCCGGATGAAGCCAAGCCCTGGATCGAAGCGATCCGAGACTCGCTTCCACATCGCCGAACTGTTCCAGAGTCGTCCGCGGTAAGCGAGCGAGGTGCGAGCCGCGGACCCATCGGAGCTGTCACCCGCCGCATCGCTCGCTGCCAGGTAAGCGTTGAGCACGAGGTTCGCGGTGGGCCGAAGGTTCGCATCGACACCGTAGCTCGTGTTGTCGGCTCCACTTCCAGACCGGCTCGACACCAGCACGCCGGCGTCGGAATTCCCGAAGGATCGCCGGGCCCGCCCAACGGCAAATTGTTCACCGGCTACGGTGTCCATGCGCCGCGTCTGCATATCGAGCACGCCGACTTCCCATCCCGCGATCCGCCCCGAGAGTCGCCCGCCGGCGACGATCGGGACGGGCCGACCTTCCGGCGTGATGCCGATGCGTCGCGAGTTGAACAGGGTGAAATCGCGGAGGCCGGCTCCCATGCGATAGCCGCGTTCCTCGACATCACCGAACGTGAAGACACCGGCGTTCTCGATGAAGAACTCGCGGCGCTCAGGAAAGAACCGCGAAAAGCGCGTGAGATTCACCTGCTCCTGATCGACCTCCACCTGCGAGAAATCCGTGTTGTACGTGAGGTCGAGCGTGAGCGCGGGCGTGACGCCGTACTTCAGATCCATCCCGGCATCGGCCTCCGAACCCCGCGCGGACGGAAGCACCTGAGCGCCAGTGGCGCTCGAAGCGACGGCATAGGGCTTCAGTTGCAGATTGCGCCCCTGACGCAATCCCTCGAGCCCCACGAGCGTACCCGCCTTCGACATCCGATGCAGGCGGTATTGCCGCTCGAGCGGAGACCAGTACGAGGACTCGTTCACACGGCGGACTCGCCGAAGAAAGTTGATCCCCCAATCCTGTACCGGCCGCGTGCCGTCGAAGCGCAGTGTACGCAGTGGAATCGCCATCTCGACGGTCCAGGCCGAGTCGCCGGACGCGGTCCGGACGACGGCCGTCGTTACGTCGATCACGCCTTCCCAGGCCTCGACAATGGTGCGCGAATTGTTGAACGTCTGCTCATCACGCACGGCTCCCTTCGGATTGACGATGAAGAGAAAGGAGTTGCTGCGATCGTGATAGGTGTCGAGCACGACGGCGAAGACGTCGCTGTTCGACGAGACGAAGTCGCGTTGGAGTCCGGCGGTGATCGCCAGGCCGGGCCGGGGATCATAGTTGACGGCGCCGACATAGATGTGATCGGAGTCGTACAGAACCCGAACGACCGTTCGGTACAGTGCACGGGCGCCAGTGACGGGCAACTGCTGTATGAACTCGGTCGCGGAATCGGCACGCGCCCACTCCGCGTCCTCGAGGTTTCCATCGATGACGGGCGCGCGCACCGCGCGCACGGCGCTCATCGTCGGGCGCGGTGCGCGCTCCGGGTCGATCGGATACACGCGAGCCGCCGGCACCGAGTCGAGTTGCCGTGCGACATGCTGGGCCGACGGCGACGCACCCGGTTGTGCGGCGGCCAACGCGGGAACGAACATGGCGACGACACGTACGGCGACAGCCGCGCGCCGACACACCAAGCGGTGGATTGAGGATGGGGCCATTCGCAAGGGTACGATCGTCGGTGGGACGAGCAGGTGGAGGGCGCACCCCGCGGATCGCCAGCTCGATTAGCTCAACGCACACCGGGCGCACATCGCTGGGAGCGTGCTCGTTGGCCAAGTACCGCGGCGACCGGCGGCGCGGGTGGCGCGAGCACGCCACCGGGTAGCGATCATTCCTCGCGATCGGCAAGTTGCAGCAGCGTCTCCGTCGCGCTGCGCACGTCGGGGCGACGGCTGATCGCGCTCGACATGTCCCGAACGCCGGCGAGGTAGCCCGTGCAGATCGAGTTCGCTGGTGCCGCACGTGAAGTGACCGGCTCCTGTCACGTCCTTCGGGTCGGGGGACAGACCGTGCTCCTCGATTGCGGAATGTTTCAGGGTCGACGCAGTGAAACGCGCGAGAAGAATGCCCGGCTGCCGTGCCCGATTGCCGAGATCGACGCGGTCGTGCTCTCGCACGCGCACATCGATCATTCGGGCCGGCTTCCCTTTCTCGCTCGGCACGGATACCGTGGCCCCATTCATTGCACCTCCGCCACGCGAGATCTGTCCGCCGTGATGCTCGCCGATTCCGCGCACATTCAGGAAAAAGACGCAGAGTTCCTGGCGCGGCGAAAGCAGGTGGTCGTCGAACCCCTTTACGGAATGCGGGACGCCGTGACGGCCGTCGAGTGCATGATCGGACTGCCCTACGACAGCTGGTTCGATGTCGCGCCCGGCGTGCGCGCCTGCTTTTCCGACGCGGGGCACATACTCGGCTCGGCATCCGTGGTGCTCGAGTGCACGGAACGAGGGGAGACGAAGCGGATCGTCTTTTCGGGCGACGTCGGGCGGAACGGACTTCCCATCATCCGCGACCCACACCCGCCGGCGGGTGGTGCCGACGTCGTCCTCCTGGAGTCCACGTATGGCAATCGCGATCATGCGTCGGTGGAAGGGGCCCGCGCGCAGCTCGCGCGCGTGGTCACGGAGACGGCGGCGCGTGGCGGAAAGATCCTGGTGCCTGCCTTCTCGGTTGGGCGCACACAGGAGCTGGTGTACGACCTCCACCTGCTCGCGAGGGAAGGGGCGATCCCGCAGATCCCGATCTACGTGGACAGTCCGCTCGCGATCGACGCGACGACGGTTTTCGCCATGCACCCCGAGATCTTCGACCAGACGGAGGATCTCGTGCGCAAGGTGAAAGACCTGTTCGCCTTCACCCAGGTCCGCTACACGCGCGACGCAAGTGAATCCAAGGCGCTCAATGCGCAACACGGACCGATGATCATCATTGCCGCGTCGGGCATGGCGGAAGCCGGGCGAATCCTTCATCATCTCGCGCACGGGGCATCGGATCCGCGCACGACGATCCTCATCGTCGGTTTTCAGGCGGAGCATACGCTCGGCAGGAGGATCGTGGAGCGCGCGCCGATGCTCCGGGTCTTCGGAGATGAGATTCCGTTGCGCGCACGCGTGGAAGTGCTGAATGGGTACAGCGCGCATGGTGACCGGACGGAGCTTCAGCGGTGGCTGGACACCGTGCGTGCCGGCAACGCCAACGGCGCACCACCCGTCGTGCACCTGGTGCATGGCGAACCGGACGCGCAGGATGCGTTCGCCAACCAGTTGCGCGGTGCCGGATACACCTCGGTGAGCACGCCGATGCCGCGAACCACCGTCATCCTGTGACGGATCCCGTGGCTCCCACCGTCGCGTCGGGCGCGGGATCACTGGCCCGAACGCGCATTGCCGACGCGGCGGTACGATGCCTCGTGCGCGACGGAGTCACGGCGACGAGCATGGCATCGATCGCGATCGAGGGTGGTGTGAGCAAGGCATTGCTGCACTATCACTACGCCAACCGCGCCAGTTTGCTGGCCGACGTCCTCACGGTGCTCGGCCGGAAGATCGTCGCGCGCGAGAGGGCAGCGATGGACACGGCGCGAGGCAGCGGTGCCGTGGATGCGCTCTGGGAGTGGCTCGACGGCGAGTTCTCGCGCGGCGAGCTGCGTGCGCTGCTCGAGCTCGCCATGCAACACGAGGAGGAGATACGTGCCGCCGCCGCCGCCGCTGGAGCGGCACGCCTGCATGCAGCGTCACGGACGGTAGAGCGACTGTTCGCCGGTCTCGGGCTCACCCCACGAATGCCTGCGCCGTTGCTCGGACGGGCGAGCATCGCGTTCATGGATGGACTGGCGATCGCGGACGCATCAGCCGGCCAGCGCCGCGCGAGCTTCGATCTCTTCTGGCTGGCGCTGCTCAGCATCGCGGAATGACTGCCGCCACCGTACCTCCCCGAACGAACGCAGACTAGCTTCTCTCCGATGCGCTCATCCCGTCCACCGCTCGTGCGTCTGGTGCTCATCGGGCTCGGGCTCCTGCTCCTCGTGTGGGCAACTTCACTCGGCGCAGTGCTCGTCTGGGAGCGCAATGACCAGGCACGTCCGGTGTCCGCCATCGTGGTCCTGGGTGCTGCGCAGTACGTGGGACGTCCGTCACCCGTGCTGCGTGCGAGACTCGATCACGCGATCACCTTGTTCAACCGCAAACTCGCGCCACTGATGATCGTCACCGGCGGTACGGGTACCGGCGACACGACGAGCGAGGCAGCGGTCAGCCAGCGCTATGCGATCCGTCGCGGGGTACCAGCCGCCGCCATCCTGATGGAGAATGAGGGGCGCACGACCAGCGAATCGATGGGTGGTGTCGCGGCCATACTGCGGTCCCGATCGCGCCGCGACGTGCTGCTCGTGAGCGATCCCTTCCACATGCTTCGGCTCACGATCCTGGCGCGGCGTCATGGGCTGGAGCCGTATGCATCGCCGACGCCGACCAGCCCGATCGCGGCGAGCCCGAGCGAGCGTTGGAAATACGCCCTGAGCGAATCCGTCAAAGCTCCCCTAGCCTACATCTTCGAGAGGACCAGCCGGTGACTCTACGCTACTTAGTAACTATTTGCGCATTAGTAACCGCTGCGGCGGGATCCGCCGGCGGCGCAGGGGCGCAGGGTGTGCCGAAGCTCCAGTACGAAAAGATCACCCTCCCGAACGGACTCGAAGTGATCCTGCACGAGGATCACTCGACGCCGATCGTCGTCGTCAATACCTGGTACAAGGTCGGATCAGGTGACGAAAAGCCCGGCCGCACGGGATTCGCGCACCTGTTCGAGCACGTGATGTTCATGGGATCGGAAAACGTACCGGTGGGAGCGTTCGACAAATGGCTGGAGGCAGCCGGTGCGAACAACAACGGCTCGACGACCGAAGATCGGACGAACTATTACGAATCACTACCATCGAATGCATTGCCGCTGGCGCTCTGGCTCGATGCGGACCGGATGGGACGCCTGCTGCCGGTGATGGACCAGGCGAAGCTCGATCTCCAGCGGGACGTCGTGAAGAACGAGCGCCGCCAGCGAGTGGACAACGTGCCCTACGGCAAGTGGCGCGAAACCGTGCTCGCGACGCTCTATCCCGCGAATCATCCCTATCACTGGCCGGTGATCGGATCGCTCGCGGATCTCAGCGCAGCCTCACTCGAAGACGTGAAGGAGTTCTTCCGGACGTACTACGCACCCAACAATGCGACGATGGTGATCGCCGGCGACTTCAACCGCGATTCGACACTGACGTGGGTGAACCGATACTTCGGGGCCATCCCCCGCGGTCCACAGATGCCCGCTCGCCCTGCCGTCCCGGTCGTGACGGTTCAGCGGGACACGTTTCTGGTGCTGGAGGATCGTGTGACGCTGGCCCGGCTGCATCAGACCTGGAAGGGTGAGCGCATCTATCACGAAAACGACGCTCCGCTCGACATCCTCGCCAGCGTACTCGCCGGGGACAAGAACTCGCGACTCTACAAGCGGTTGGTGTTCGACATGCAGGTCGCGCAAGATGTCAGTGCGTTCAACAACAGCACGAAACTCGATGGTGACTTCAACATTCTCGTGACACCCAAGCCTGGACAGACGCCGACGCGCATGGCGGAACTGGTAAGGGAGGAAGTGAGCCGGATCGTGGCGGACGGCATCACGCCCCGCGAGCTCGCGCGGGCGCTCAACACCCGCCGGTCCTCGTTCCTCGACCAGGTCGCATCGGTGCTCGGCAAGTCCGACCGACTGGCCGAGTACAACTATTTCGCCGGCACGCCCGACTGGATCCAGCAGGACGCCGCGCGCTACGACCGAGTCACCGCGGCGGATGTCCAGCGCGTCGCCGCCCAATATCTCACCAAGCCGAAGGTGGTGCTCACCGTGGTTCCCCTGGGAAAGAAAGACCTCATGGTGATGGGAGGAGCCGAATGATGCGCTCACGTCACTTCGCGTTCACGGCACTGACTGGCCTGACGGCCCTGACCGCCTGCACGAGTGCGCCCGTGCTGACGACGACGACACCGGTGCCACCCATGCCGGTAGTCGCCGCGCCGATCGACCTCACGAAACCGCCGACACTCGGCGCGGCTCCCGCCCTTCGGGTGCCGCCGATCACGACGCGCCAGCTTCCGAACGGACTGAAGATCGTGATCGTCGAGCAGCATGAACTGCCACTCGCCGACGTATTGCTGCAGATCAGAAGCGGAGGCGAAGCGGATCCGACGGGGCACAGCGGCACGGCCGCCCTCACGGCGGCGCTGCTGACCGAGGGAACGACCACGCGATCCGCGCTGGAGATCGCCGACCAGGCCGCGTTCCTCGGTGTGCGCGTCGGGGCGGGTAGCGGGTGGGAGCAGTCCACGGTGTCGCTTCATGCACCGACGGCCCAGCTCGACAGCGCGATGGCGCTGTTCGCGGACGTGGCGATGCGACCTGCCTTTCCCGCGGCGGATCTCGAACGGGTGCGGAAGGTGCGCCTCACGGCGCTCCAGCAGATCCGGGACCGCGGACCGGCCATCGCGGACCGCGCGTACGCGACGGCGCTCTATGGCGAGCAGCATCCATACGGTCGCCCGCTCACGGGAACCGAGTCATCGATTGCGACGATTTCGCGCGGCGACCTGAAGGCGTTCTACGACACGTATTATGCACCCAACAACGCGACACTGCTCGTCGTCGGCGACGTGAAGCCGGACGATGTGGAGCGACGCGCGCAGGCGCTGTTCGGCGGGTGGGCACGCCGCGACGTTCCAGCACCGACGACGGCATCGGTGACGCTGCCGAAGGCGACGACACTCGTGCTGATCGACAAACCGGGAGCCGCACAGTCCTCGTTCCGGCTCGGCGGCATCGGCGTACCCCGCTCGACGCGAGACTATTTCGCACTGCAGGTGCTGAACACGATTCTCGGTGGATCGTTCACGAGTCGCCTCAACCAGAATCTGCGAGAGACCAGAGGATATACGTACGGCGCAAATTCCGGCTTCTCGATGCGACGGCAGGCGGGGCCCTTCACGGCGAGCGCCGAAATCGTCTCGGCCAAGTCCGACTCGGCACTGCTCGAGTTCCTGAAGGAGCTACGGGCGATTCGCGACACCGTACCGAGCGATGAACTGGCGAAGGCAAAGCGGTATCTCCAGCTCAGCCTGCCCGAAGACTTCGAGACCACGGGAAGTATCGCAGGGCAGTTCCTGCCGCTCATCACCTACGGTATTCCCCTGGATTTCTACAACTCCGCGGTCCAGAGCATCGGAGCGGTGAGCCAGGCGGACGTACAGCGGGTTGCACGCCAGTACGTCGATCCGGACAAGCTCACGCTCGTCATCGTGGGCGACCGCAAGACGATCGAGCCGGGGCTTCGGGCGCTTCGGCCGGGCGAGATCATTATCCGCGACGTGCGCGACGTCCTGGGCGCACTACCGACGCCGTAAGGGACAGCAGGTCACGCGCTGAAGGAACACGACGAGCCCCGCTCGTTCGTGTCCTTCAGCGCCAGTCGCGGGTGACATTCACCGCACCCCGCAACGCGCTGCCCGTTCCACCGTGCGCGCTACCCATGCAGATTTCGTCGATGGACATTCCGATCGAACGCTTCACCCTGCCCAACGGGCTCACCGTCATCCTGTCCGAGGATCACACGGCGCCGCTGGTGGCAGTGAATCTGTGGTATCACGTCGGATCGGCGAACGAACGCCACGGACGCACCGGGTTCGCGCATCTCTTCGAACACATGCTCTTTCAGGGATCGGCAGACGTCGGCGCGAACGAGCATTTCGAACTGGTGCAGCGCGCGGGCGGCACGCTCAACGGATCCACCTGGCTCGATCGCACCAACTATTTCGAGACGGTGCCCTCGAACCAGCTCGAGCTCGCGCTCTGGCTGGAAGCGAACCGGATGGGATGGCTGTTGCCGGCAATGACACAGCAGAAGCTGGACACGCAGCGCGACGTCGTGCAGAACGAACGCCGATGGTCGATGGACAATCAGCCGTACGGGACGTGGTGGGAGCGCCTGCCCGCGCTCGCGTTTCCGGCGCATCATCCATTTCACCATTCACTCATTGGTTCGATGAGTGACCTGGATGCCGCGAGCCTTGACGACATCGCTCAATTCTTCGCGACGTACTACACCCCCGACAATGCCGTGCTGTCGATTGCCGGCGACTTCGACGAGGCCGAGGCGCGCGCGATGGTCGAGCGGCAATTCGGGTCGATTCCGCGCGGGGCGGGAAAGCCGGCACTGCCCGACATGGCGGTGCCCTCCACCTACGGCAGTCCGGTGCGCGAGGTCGTGTCCGATGACGTCATGCTTCCCAGACTCTTTCTCGCCGCGCGCTCGCCGGTGTTCGGGAGCGAAGCGTATTACGCCGCGAGCGTCGCGGCGGGGATCATCGGCATGAAGAAAGGAAGCCGGATGTATCGCACGCTCGTACGCGACCAGCAGCTGGCGGCGGAGGCACAGGCCTTCACCTACGACCTCGCCAAGGGAAGCGACCTGCTCGTCGTGGACGTGACGGCCCGTCCCGATACGACGGTGGAGCAGCTGGAGGAGGCCGTGCACGCCGAACTGGACAGGATCGTCGACACGGGGGTGACGGCCGATGAAGTGGCGCGCGTCGTGACGATGATCGAGACGGATCTCGTGGCGACGTTGCAGTCGGCCAGCGAGCGTGCGGACAAACTCTCCATGTTCGCGACATACTTCGGTGATCCAGGGCTCGTGAACGAACAGGCGCGCCGGTATCGCACCGTGACGGCCGAACAGGTGAACGCGTTCCTTCGGAGCCGGCTGGTGCGCGCGAATCGCGCGACCCTGTTGTACGTTCCGCGTGAAGTCGACGCGGCGACGTCGGGGAACGAGCTGGCGATGGCGGAAGCGCCATGAGCACGTCCATCGAACGTGACGCGACGGCGGCGAGACCAGCGTCAGTCCCTGCTCCTCGTCCTGTGCCCACGGCCTCACGCAGCTACCGGTTCCCACGGTTCGAGCGTGAGCGAATGGGCAACGGCATGCACCTGGTCGTGGCGCCGGTGACCAAGCTGCCGATCGCCAGCGTCATCGTCATCGTCGAGGCGGGCGCGTCGGCGGAGCCAACGGGCAAGGAGGGAGTCGCGGCGCTCACGGCGCGTCTTCTTCCCGAAGGCGCCGGAGATCTGGACGGAGCCGCCTTGGCCGAACGGTTCGAACGACTTGGGGCCTCGGTCGAATCGCATGCCGACTGGGATGTCGCAGCGGTATCGCTCACCGCGCTCACGGCGCAGCTGCCAGCTGCACTGGCGCTCGTGCGCGACCTGTTGCGCGCCCCCGTGTTCCCGGAACGTGAGGTCGCGCGGCTGAAGGAGGAACGACTCGCGGAGCTCCTGCAGCAGCGCGCCGAACCGCGGGGGCTCGCCGACGAACAGTTCGCGCGGGCGCTGTATGCCCCCGACGTCCGTTATGCCTCGCCTCCCGAGGGCGACTCGGGGAGTGTCCGCGCGCTGACCCGCGGCGACGTGCTCGCCTTCTACGCCGCGCGGTATCGTCCTGCAGCGACGACGCTGGTGATCGCGGGCGACGTGACGCAGGCGCAGGCGCGTACGCTCGCCGACACACTGTTTGGAGATTGGGTGGGCGACTCGCCTGCGCCGGTTGTGACGGCCGTCGACACGGCGCAGAGCGGACGCCTGACGCGCATCGTCTCCAAGCCCGACGCTCCGCAGTCGGAGCTGCGCGTGGGTCACGTCGGCCTGGCACGCGGCGCGCCCGATTACTTCGACGCGATGGTGATGAATGCAGTGCTCGGCGGTCTCTTCTCGTCGCGGATCAACCTGAACCTGCGTGAAGCGCACGGCTATACCTACGGCGCCTTCTCGGCGTTCGAGTGGCGACGTGGGGCGGGACCGTTCGTCGTGTCCACCGCCGTGAAAAGCGACGTGACAGGGGCAGCCGTTCGCGAGATCCTGGGCGAGATCGAGCGAATGCGCCGTGACGAAATCGGTGAGGAGGAGCTGACGCTCGCGACCAGCTATCTCGACGGGGTGTTTCCGATCCGCTACGAGACCACGGCAGCGATCGCGGCCGCGCTCGCGAATCTGGTGATTCACGCGCTGCCCGACGACTATTACGACCGATACCGCGATCGCGTGCGGGCCGTGACGACACGCAGCGTGCTCCGTGCGGCGCAGGCGCACCTGCATCCCGACCGAATGCGAATCGTGGTGGTGGGGGATCCGACCGTGATTGCGACGCCGCTCGGCGAGGCAGCGGGAATGACACCTGACGTCATGGTACCAGAGCGAATGGAGAGGCCGGCATGACCAGGAAGCGCGCCTCGCGCGTGGTGACGGCGGAGCAGGTGGCGGCGCGCAAGCGGGGAGCAACGCCGGAGTCGCAACTCGCGTCGAGGGAGCTGTACACGGGCAAGGTGTTCAGGCTCGACCGCGACACGGTGCGTTTTCCCGATGGGTCCGACGCCGAGATGGACATCATTCGTCACTCGGGCGCGTCGGCGATCGTACCGTTCATGAGCGACCCGGAGGGCGATGACCCGCAGCTTCTCCTGCTCAGGCAGTTCCGCTACGCAGCGGGCGGCTACATCTACGAAGTGCCGGCCGGCCGGCTGGACGGAGACGAGTCGCCCGCGGACTGTGCAGTCCGCGAGCTCAAGGAAGAAACCGGGTGTACGGCGGACGTGATGGCTCCGTTGTTCACCATGTTCACGACGCCCGGTTTCACCGACGAAAAGATTCACGTCTTCATGGCGACGGGGCTGTCGCACGGAGCGTCCGCACGTGAGGCGGACGAGTTCGTCGATGTCGTCATCGTGTCGCTCGCCGAGGCACTCGATCTGATTCGAGTCGGAGAGATCATGGACGCGAAGACCGCGCTCTCCATTCTTTATGTAGCGGGATTCAAAACGGGGAATTAGCGAGCTCTGCCGGTTCTGGGTGGGCTCCAAATGCAACTGGCGGTGTAATGGTCTGGCGACAACCTGATTGCCTCCGATTGTGTCCAAAGTGGACACTCACCGGGGGCATTTTCACGTTCTGTGCTAAAAACAGGACGCCTCGAGGCAGCCTACGAGCTAAAATATTCGTGTTGTAAATTGTTGTAGAATAACGACTTATGGAAAAACAACTGCGTACAACTGGCGGGCACGGACCCTGCCTTTAGTGGGGGCCAGAGAGAGCCAAGGAGCGCTGCATCAAACTGCATCGTCGAAGCGTGTCCCTTACGCAGGCACTGGGGGTTGAGATCATGGCTGACATCGCAATGAAGCGGAGTGCCCAGGTTGGGCCGTCAATCCGCGAACAGCTTCGCGCGATGGACGATGCGGAAGTCGTCACGTCGTTTCTGGGAGGGGAGGAGCGTGCCTTTCAAGAACTCGTGGAGCGGTATCAGACGCGTCTGCTGAACTTCATCTATCGCACGCTCGGCGATCGGGAGAAGGCGGAAGACCTGGTGCAGGAGGTATTCATCCGCGTATACCGACACCTGCATCGCTTCGACCGCTCGAAGAAGTTCTCGACGTGGGCGTACACCATCGCGTCGAATCTGGCGAAGAACGAGCTGCGTAACCGGTCGCGCAATCCGCTCGTGCTTTTCCAGACGATCAAGGGCAACTGGGACGATGATGACCGCCCGCTGCAGTTCGAGGATACGACGGCGCGCCCTGACGACCTCTACCGCAAGAGACATCTGCGTGAGTTGGTGGCCGAAACGGTGGCGAAGTTGCCGGAGCATCACCGTCAGGTCTTCGTGCTGCGCGAGCTCGAGGGAAAGTCGTACGAAGAGATCGCGGAGATCACGGACTGCAACCTGGGTACGGTGAAATCGCGGCTCAACCGAGCGCGGAATGCGTTCGCTGAAATCATCGAGCCGTGGGTGGACTGACGTTCCGGTGAAAGGCGTGGTGAGGGACGACATGGAGCTATTCCAGGAAGCGAGTGCGGGCGCCCCAGCGACAGACCGGGGCGCCCGTGGTCGTCACTGGGTGGTCGAAGGCGAGAGCGGGCGGTCGAGCAGGCCGGTTTTCCGGGAACAGGGCTACCGTGCGCGGGTACGGAAGGGGCGTCGATTCGCACGGCACGCCTGCTCCACACCCACCTCACACGCCTCATGAATTGTCGGGCATTCCGTAGCAAGCACGATGCTTACGTCGACGACACCTTGAGTGGCGTCGAACTGGATGCGATGGCACGTCACCGCAACCTCTGTGAGCCGTGCGCGCGTCTGGATACCCGAGTGCGCCGCGCCTTACTGGTGGCACACAACCTCCCGGTCATTCAGCCATCGGCGCGATTCACCGAGCGGCTCCAGCGCCGTCTTGCGCAGGAACGGCTACTCATCGCCTCGGCCCGGGTCTCCCGCGCCGAGCGCGAGGACCACTGGTGGCGTCCGCTGACGGTAGGTGCCTATGCGGCGATGGCAGCGGGAATGCTGGCCGCAGCCGGCCTCGCGACGGCGCTCACTGACGGTACGGGTGAGCGAGACACGATTCGTCTCGCTCCGGTCGTTGCGTACCTGCCAGAAACCGAGCCGTCCGCCCTCGCGACACCGGCGATGGTGGCATCGATGCCGATTGGCATGACCGTCTGGCCGGCGCTCTACGTTGCGCAGCAAACGCCGTGGCAATTTGCCAGCGACGTGCAGAGGTAGGATCGCACGACCGACCGCGCACTGACGAGATCGAGAGGGCGCACCAGTATTC
>JAJAYP010000313.1 GCA_026786185.1 Gemmatimonadaceae bacterium | reverse complement strand
CCTGCGCTGGCTCCGCGACCGCTGGGCGAAGCAGGTGCTGGCGTCGAGCGACCGCGCGCGCATGCTCACGCGCATCGGTCCGAAAGAGAGCGGGGCGATCGGCGTGCTGGCCATCGACGGAATGGACATGGCGAAGCTCGGGAGCTGGCTGCTCGACAAGCATCGCATCGTCACCACGCCGCTGGTGAGCGACGAGTTCCATGGATTGCGCATCACGCCCAACGTGTACACGACCGTGGCCGAGGTGGACCTGTTCGCCGAGCGGATCGGACAGGCGATTCGACGCGGGATCGCGTGAGAGGTGGAGAGTCTCCGCTGTGGCGCGCGAGCCCCAGGACATGTCGCGTCCTCCCGGCACTATCCAGCTGCATGGCTCGGTCACGCCGCTCCTTCACTTGACCAAAGTGCCCCTCTCCAACTAGTTGGCGTGGTCCAGCCAGCGAAACATTTGGTTGGCTCGCGCCATGCTATCGCTGCGCGTCCTCACCTCTGGGGCAACGATCCGTTCCCCCTCCCTCCGGAGAATTCCCACATGGCTCGTCGCAGTGCACTCGTGCTTGTCGCTGCCGCAGCAGTCGGTCTCACCGCGTGCGGCGACCAGGCGATCTTCAGTCCTGTCGCGCCCACGACGGCCATCATTTCGGGAGCCGAATCCGGCATGGCGGGCCGCTACCTCGTCGGCTTCGCCGATCGCGCGCGTTTTTCTCCGCTGGTGCACTGCGTCGCGCCCGTCGATGCGACCGCGCGAGTTCGTCAGCAGGCCGCGGTAACGTCGCGCCGCTCGAAGCGCACCGTCGGGTCGAGACGTGGCACTCGAACCACGTCCACCGGCGACGTCATCATCTGGGTCGTCATGCAGTCGCGCCCGGGACTCGTGGCGGTGTAACGCACGAGTGAGGCGCCACCGGCACGGGTCACCCCGTCGAATTTCACGGTGTATCCGCCGCTCGACCGCTGACCCAGTGCGAGAACGACCACCGTTTCACTCGCGAAGTCCACGGCGGGAGGAGGGTTGCCCGGAATCCCTTCGAATAGTGTCGTCCATGCCGCGCGCAGTGCCGTCGCATCGCGAATGACCAGCTCCGTCGGTTCGAGGAAGCCACTCGTGTTCTGCGTCAGGATTCGAGTGAAGCTTCGTTGTGCGTCCGCCACGGCAGTCCTCACGGAGTCAGGGGTCGAGGACGAGACAGCCGGGCCGCACCCCTCGAGCAGCAGCAGGGCCGACGAAGCAAGCGCGAACACGGGAAGCGTGATCAACATGTGTCGTGGATCGAGGTGGTGTGCCCATCGACTGATCTGAACCTACCGCGGCACGCGTGAGCAAGTCAGCGGGCCGGCGCGATCACCCGGACCTCGGTACCGCCTGTTAACTTGGGCGAAGCGCTCCCTCTCCCCCGCCAAATGTCCCTCCCGATTCGCGCCGTTGTCCTGGGCGCTGTCCTGCTCACGACTCGGCTATCCGCCCAGTCTCTCACCCCCGCGGCCGACACCACATCGAGCGCCCCGGGCGCCACCAGCGCACGTGTGCTGCGCGCGCATCAGGTCGAGCGCGGCGTTTTCGTGGACGGCCGGTTGGACGAGCCCGAATGGCAGGCCGCTCCCGTGGCCGGCAACTTCGTGCAGAGCGAACCCCGCAGCGGCGAAGCCGCCACCGAGGCCACGGAGGTTCGTGTGCTGTACGACGCCGAGCGACTCTACATCGGTGCGTACCTGCACGATCGCGCGCCGGGGGACATCGTCGTCAACGACATCCGAAAGGACTTCAACCCGGATCAGCAGGACGACTTCGAGGTCATCCTCGACACCTTTCGCGACCGTCGCAACGGATACGTCTTCATCACCAATGTCGCCGGCGCGCGAGCCGACCGGCAGGTGGCGAACGAGGGCCGCGAGATCAACACCAGCTGGGATGCGGTGTGGACAGTGAAGACGCAGCGGGTGAGCGACGGGTGGATGGTGGAGATGGCGATCCCGTTCCGCACCCTGCGCTTCGACTTCGCACGAGCGGAGAACTGGGGGATCAACTTCTCGCGGCGGATCCGCCGGCGGAACGAGGTGAGCTTCTGGGCGCCGGTGCCGCGCGCCTACACGCTGGCCCGTGTGTCGCTTGCCGGAGAGCTCACCGGCATCGCCCACTCGGGCACGGCGCGCGACCTCCGCGTGAAGCCGTATGTCGCCGGCCGCAGTCTCCGCGAGACGGGCGGCCTCCAGACGGCGTCCTCGGGCGATGCAGGGCTCGACGTCAAATACGGCGTCACTCCGGGGCTCACGCTCGACCTCACGCTGAACCCGGACTTTGCCCAGGCGGAGGCGGACGAGCAGCAGGTGAACCTCACGCAGTTCAGTCAATTCTTCCCTGAAAAGCGCGAGTTCTTCCTGGAGAACTCAGGTATCTTCTACGTAGGTGATGCAGCGCGGAACAATCGCGTGTTCCTCTCGCCGACGCCGGACGAGGACATGTTGCTTTTCTTCAGTCGCCGAGTGGGACTGTCGAGCGATGGGCGTGACGTCTCCATCCCGGCGGGGCTTCGACTCACCGGGAGCGTGGCTGGCATCACGGTCGGCGCGCTCTCGATGCGCACCCAGTCCACCGCCATCGCGCCGGCGAGCCAGTATTCCGTGCTCCGGCTGCGTCGCAATCTCTTCGCGGGCTCCGACGTCGGCATCATTGCGCTCGACCGCGAGGGGATTGGAGCGCAAGGCAACTGGAACCGACTGCTCGGTCTGGATGCGAACTTCCGCCTGCCGGGCGACTGGGACTGGAACAGCTACGGCGTCGGCAGCAGGAAGCCGGGCAAGAGCGGGGGGCAGTATACCTACCGCAGTTCGATCGGCCATGAGGGAAACTTCATGCACGTGAAGGCGGGCGTGCTGGAGATCGGCTCGGGCTTCTCCGACGACATCGGCTACTTCCGCCGCACCGACACGCGCAAGTACATCCTCGACTTCGGCGTCCGTCCGCGTCCGACGTGGCTCGGCGCCATCGGCGTGCGCGAGATGCATCCGCACGTGACGTGGAACTACTACGAGAATCTGCGCGGCGAGATGACCGCCAAGAACCTGCACACGGGCTACAGCTTCTTTTTCAGCCAGGGCGGGTTCGCCGAGCTGTCGGTGAATCCGAACTTCCAGCGCATCGGCACCCCGTTCACGATCAATCGCTCCATCGCGCCGATTCCCGTGGGCAGTTACGGGTGGACGGAGTACCAGCTACGGGGCGGGACCAACGCGAGCCGGCCGCTCTCGGCATCGTATTCGTTCATCGCCGGCGGGCTGTGGAGCGGACGACAGCGCACGCAGCAGCTGGCGGTGACGGCGCGCCCGTCCGAGAAGCTCGGCACCACGATCGGCGTCTCGCACACGGAGGCGACGCTCGATCTGCCGGCCGCCAGCTTCGAAGCGCTGCTGTACACGGCGCGCGCGAACTACTCGTTCACCACGAACATGTTCTTCGACGCGCTCACGCAGTACGACCCGCGCCAGCATCTGTTCAACGCGAACCTGCGCTTCAACATCATCCACCGTCCATTGAGCGACCTGTTCATCGTGCTCAATCAGCAGCGCATCACCACGCCCGATGCGCCGGCCAGCGGATTCGGCGTTATCGTGAAGTTCACGCAGATGTTTTCGCTCTAGCGAGGCCGGCGCCCGGGGCGACCTCGCTCAGTATCGCCAGCTCTTCAGATCGGCGCCCGCCGGCGCGGTCATCAGCATGCGCTCCACCGCCCACGGCAGCACCATCTG
>JAJAYP010000312.1 GCA_026786185.1 Gemmatimonadaceae bacterium | reverse complement strand
CTCGTATGCCGTGGGGGAATGGGCGCGCGCGTTCCCGCTTGAGGCCGTGTTCAAGGCATTCGGCTCGTATTTCATCAGGCGACGGTATCGTGAGCCGCTCTATCACGCGGTGCTCGAACGTTACGTCCACCTCATCACGCGCGAGGGGGTGACACAGGGAATATTCGTCGAGGGCGGGTTGACCCGGGATGGCCGGCTTCGCGCGCCCAAGATCGGACTGCTCGACTACGTGCTCGGCATCGGCCGCGATCCGGCGTACGCGTCGCGGTTGCACGTCGTCCCGGTGGCGGTGAATTACGACCGCGTGCTGGAAGACCGCTCGCTCCTGCGCGAGCTGGACGTGGCTGCGGGCGGGCGCCGTCCCTCGCGCGCCGCACAGGCCTGGGAGGTCGGCCGCTATCTCGCGTCCAACATGGCGCGCCTGCTCTCGCGCCGGTTGCAGCGCTACGGCCGAGCCGCGGTGGTCGTTGGCGCGCCGATACCGCTTGGTCCATGGTTCGCGCGTCAGCCGGATCTCTTCCTGGTTGATCGGCACGAGCGCCTGGCGCGTGTCCAGACGCTCTGCGACGAGCTGTTGGCGACCGTGGGGGAGCTCATCCCGGTGACCGCCGTGCCGCTGGTGTGCGCCGCCATTCAGAGTTTCGACTCGGACTTCATCACGCGGACTGCGTTGCTCGGCCGGGTCGAGGAGATGCACGCAGTGCTTCACGAGTTGAACGCGCGAGGTCTGCGCTCCGATCGATCGAGCATCGAGATCTTCGATCGAGCGTGGCGCATGTTGCGGATGCGTCGAGTGCTCGCAGAAACGTCGGGAGGGTATCTGGTGCTGCCGCGCGGGCGTGCGCTCGTGAGCTACTACGCCAACAGCGTGGCGCATCTGCTCGGACCGTTCGTGGAGGCGGTGCAGGCGCGGGACGCGCTGCCGCTGGAATCGACACTACGAGCGGCGACGGGGCGCGCCTGATCCGATAGCGCGCCGGGGTTGACCGTGATCCGTCCCCGCGCGTAGAATCGTCCGTTCGTTCTCGCCATCCGCCCCACCGGCGGTGCATGATTGAATTGACAGCTTCCGGGCCGGGGGATATGATGGTCAGCGATCGGCAAGTAACCAAATGTTTCGCATGACAGGATGCACCAGCGGCGGGAGCGTGGGAGACTGTCTCCCTCACGTCGTCGATTCCCTGGCCCCTCTGCCGTGACTCCCTGTCGCGAGCGCCGTTTTCGCTCGTGATGGGCGTGTGTTCCCACTCGCCGGTTGGCCGCGCGCTCGAGGCGACGCTGCGCGACCGTCCGCGGCACTCCGACCTGTACGACTGCACGCACGCGTTGTCCCTCCAGCACAGCCCGAGGGACTCAACACCGTTTGCTACGATCGGCCCGACTGCATCTGCGCGGGCGGCAAGAGCCTGACTCAATCTTCACCAGAACCCGGTGCACCTCGTCATGAAAACCAGAGTAGCCATCATGTCGGTGATGGGAATGTTCCTCCTCGCCGCGCAAGCCATCGCACAACAGAAGACGGTGACCGGCAAGGTGACCGACGAGAACGTGTCGCCCGTGGCCGGCGTGTCGGTCGTCATCAGGGGCACGACCACCGGCACCTACACCAACGACGCCGGCAATTATTCCATTCGCGTCGCTGCGGGACAGGTGCTCCAGTACCGTTTCATCGGAACGCTTCCAGTGGAACGCACGGTCGGCGCCGACAACGTCATCAACGTCCAGCTCAGACGAACGGCCACCAACCTCGATGCCGTCGTGGTGACGGCGTTGGGCCAGACCACGGCGCAGCGGTCGCTCGGAACCTCGCAGCAGAGCGTCATCGGCGCGGACATCGCGCAGACGCAGCGGGAGAATTTCGTCAATTCGCTGCAGGGACGTGTCGCCGGTGTCGAGGTGGTCAGCACGTCAGGCGTGCCCGGGGCGTCGTCGTCCATCACCATCCGGGGGGTCAGTTCGATCAGCAGCAGCAATCAGCCGCTGATGATCATCGATGGACTCCCGATGGACAACAAGACGCTCAACTCCAATGTGCTCGCGTCCGATGCGCCGGGCTCGCAGACCGCGTTCAACAACCGAGGGGTGGACTTCACCAACCGTGCCGCCGACCTCAATCCGGAAGACATCGAGTCGCTCGTCGTGTTGAAGGGCCCGGAGGCATCCGCGCTCTACGGCATCGATGCGGCGAACGGGGCCATCGTCATCACGACGAAGCGCGGCAAGGCGGGCACGGGTGGACTGGACTACAGCAACAGCTTCCGGATCGAGAGCACGAGAGCCCGGCCCGAGCTGCAGCGCACCTACTCACCGAGTGCCGCGGGCAACTCCACCTTTCAGTACTTCGGCGCTCCGTATCCGTCAGGGACGGCGTTCTTCGACAACATCGACGGCTTCTTCCAGACGGCGCTCACGCAGAAGCACAATCTTTCGTTCAGCGGCGCGGCCACGGACAACAGGATCAACTATCGGGTCGCTGGAGCATCGACGAAGCAGAACGGTGTCGTTCCCGGCTCGCAGCTCAACAAGATCAATCTGACTGGGGCGTCGCAGGCGCAGGTGCTTCCGTGGCTCCGCGCCGATCTGTCGATGGGCTACACGTACGCGAGCAACGACCAGTCGTTCAAGGGAGACGGTGGTCCGCTGATCGGACTCCTCGTCTGGCCGCAGACGGATGACGCGAAGGCGTATCTCACGCCCGCCGGCATCCGGCGCCGATTGTTCCTGAGCGCGGTGTCGGAGGTGGACAACCCGTACTTCAACGTCGAGAAGAACAAGATCAACTCCAGGAACAACCATATCATCGCCAACTTCGGGCTCGTCCTGACACCGTTCTCCTGGGGTAATCTCCGGACGAACATCGGCACGGACAGCTACACGCAGCAGAACCTCCTGCTGCGTCATCCCGAGAGTGCGTTCGCGAGTTCGTTCAACGGGGTGATCGACCAGGCGAACGACATCACGCGAAACATCAACGCGCAGACGCTGCTCAATTTCAACAGCCGCGCGCTCACGAAAACTCTCTCCATCAGCGGGCTCGTCGGAAACCAGATCTCCGACAACAAGTCAACGGTGGATGCGCTGAAGGGCCAGGACTTCCTGGATCCGAACTTCGTCTCGGTCAACAACACGAACCTCCGGACGAACCGGACGACGATCGCGCAGCGTCGCCTCATCGGCATGTTCGGCAGCGCCACCCTCGATTACCGGAAGTTCCTCTACCTGACGGCGACGGGCCGCAACGACTTCACGTCGACGATTCCAAAGGACAAGAACTCGTTCTTCTATCCCTCTCTCTCGGCGAGTTTCATCTTCTCCGACGCGTTCCCGGCGGTCGGCCGCATCATGACCGGAAAGCTCCGCGCAGCGTACGCCGAGGTGGGCAAGGATGCGCGCCCCTATGCCTACCGGCCGGCGCTCGAGTTCAAGACTTCCGCGAACGGCGGATACGGTTACGGCTTCACGGGACCGAATCTCGAACTCAAGCCGGAGTTCGCCCGCTCGTACGAGATCGGAACGGAGCTGAGCTTTCTCGACGATCGACTCGGCATCGATGCGACCGTGTATCGGAAGCAGACCAAGGATCAGATCGTCAACGACATTCGCGGCAGCTACGCCACCGGCTTCATCCTGTTCAACCTGAACGGCGCCGTCACGCGCAATCAGGGTCTCGAGCTCACGGTTCGGGGCACTCCGGTGCGGCGGTCCAGCTTCTCGTGGGATATGCTGGCCAACTTCGAGAGCGCGCGGGGCAAGGTCCTCGCCCTGCCGAACAACCTGCCGGAATCGTACGTATCCGATACATGGCTGTTCGGAAACATTCGCAATGGGACCGCGCCCGGACTCTCGACCCGCTCGCTGACCGGCACGTTCTACGTCCGGAACACGCAGGGTGCGCTCCTGATCGACCCGACGACCGGACTCCCCATCCGCTCGACCACGTTCATCGATGCCGGGTACGATCGCCAGCCCGATTACACCATCGGTCTCTCCAACACATTCAGGTTCAACCGTGTCTCGCTGAACTTTCTCCTCGACATCCGGAAGGGCGGCGACGTGTTCAATGCCACCGAGCAGTACCTGACTGCACGTGGATTGAGCCTGCGGACGATGGACCGGAATACGCCGCGCGTGATCGACGGTGTCCTTCGCGACGGCAAGGAAAACACCGCCACCCCCACGGTGAACAGCATCGTGGTCGTGCCGAGTATCCAGACGAGTTACTACTCGAACATCAGCGAAGAGCTGTTCATCGAGAAGGACATCAACTGGCTGCGGCTCCGGGACGTGACGGTGAACTACGTCGTGCCCGAGCGTATCCTCGCGAACGCCAGTGTCTTCCTGACGGGCACGGACCTCTTCCTGTTCTCCAACTATTCCGGGCTCGACCCCATCGTCAACGGCAATTCGGCGGCGGTCGGTGGCTCGGGCGCGGCGGGTATCGACTACGGCAATTTCCCGATCCCCCGCGGCCTGAACTTCGGCATCCGAATGGGGTTCTGACGATGAAATGGCCATTCGGAATCCACGGATCCGCTCCGTGCCTCGCGGCGGTTCAACCTCGCCGACGCGCGAGTCGACCATCACTGTCCTCTGAAAAATCGATGAAGAGACGATATACGATGTTGCTCGCCGGCGGCCTCACCCTGCTTGGCGGATGCGACAAATTCCTGGATGTCAACACGAATCCGAACGCGCCGCAGACCGTGTCGGCGAATCTCTACCTCGCGCCGATGCTGCACTGGATGGTCACGTCGCCCCAGTTCGATGGCCGTTTCGTGGGACGCTACACGCAACAGTGGACGTTGCCGACGACCGCCCTGACGACGTGGGATCGAATGGGCTATGACCCCACGAGCGACAACGGTGGACAGCAGTGGCGCGATGTTTACTGGACGCTCGGGCAGAATCTGGTCGACATGAACACGAAGGCGGAGGCCGAACAGCGCTGGGATTTGTTCGGTGTCGGCCTCATCCTCAAGGCATGGGGCTGGCAGGCGACGACGGATCTGCATGGCGAGATCATCGTCAAGGAAGCGATCGACCAGACGAAGTTCAGCTTCAGCTACGACAGTCAGGAGTACGCGTATCAGGAAGTCCAGCGGCTCCTGAAGCTCGCGATCGAGCAGCTCGCGAAGACGGACGGCGCCGTCGACCAGGCGTATCTAGCGAAAACGGACAAGATTTAAGGCGGCGATCGCGCGAAGTGGACGAAGCTGGCGAACGGGATGCTCGCGCTCAACCTGAATCATTACTCGAACAAGTCGTCGTACGCGCCCTCTGAAGTCATCGCCGCGGTCGATCGGTCGTTCACCGGTAACGCCGACAATACGCTGCTCACGTATCCGAACACGAACAACGACGACATCAGCTTTCTCGGTCGCACCCGAGGCAATTTCCAAACGTACCGGCAGACCCAGTTCGTCCTCAACCTGATGAACGGCACGCAGTTCGGCGGAGTAGTGGACCCTCGCATGAGCCGGATGCTCTCACCGTCACCGGACGGCCAGTACCGCGGGCTCGACCCGAACGTCGTGGGCTTCGGCGCGCTCGACTCGTTGCGGCGGCCGAATAATTTCTACGGCTACGTCGCCGCGGGCGGGTCGCAGCTGCCCGGCCGTTATCTGTTCGACGACAAGGCCAAGATGCCGGCCATGACGTACTCGCAATTGCAGTTCATCAAGGCCGAAGCGGCGTTCAGGATGGGAGATCTGGCGAAGGCGTGGGACGCGTACCGCAACGGGGTGTCGGCCCACATCGATTTCGTGAATCAGCGCAATAGCGACAACGGTCAGTCGCCGACGCAGATCACGGCTGCCGAGAAGGCTGCCTTCCTCGCTTCCCCGGAGATCATTCCGGCACCGGCCGCGCTGACGTTGACGCACATCATGTCCCAGAAATACATCGCGCAATGGGCGTGGGGACACAACGAACTCTGGATGGACATGCGTCGCTATCACTACACCGACATCGATCCGGCGAGCGGTAGGCAGGTCTTCCCCGGATTCACGCTGCCAACGAACCTCTATCCCGACAACGCCGGCAAGGTCGTCCAGCGGATCAGGCCGCGATACAACTCGGAATACGTATGGAACCGGCCGGGCCTCGAAGCCATCGGCGGACTCGCGCTGGACTATCACACGAAGCCGTTGTGGATCACTCAACCGTAATCGTGACATGAACCGATTTGGATCTCTCGCGGTGCTGGTGTGCGCCGCCATGCTGTCCTCGTGCGAGAAGAACGGCATACAGGAGCTCATGACCACCGCTCCCGCCGCCCGCATCAAGTTCTTCAACTTCGGAGTGAACGCGCCGGGCGTGAACTTCTACGCGAACGACGCGAAGATGACGGCGATCGGCTCCGCAACCGGAACCGAAGCGGTCATCGGAACGGCATATGGAGCGGCGGGGTCGGGCGGCTTCTACTCCGGAATCGCGCCGGGGCAGTACACCCTGTCGGGCCGGATCGCCGCTGCGACGGACAAGGACCTGGCGATCTCGAACGTGGCGACGACACTCGCCGACGGGAAATTCTACTCGTACTACCTCAGCGGCATCTACAACACGACGGCCAAGTCGGTCGATGCGTTCATCGTGGAAGATCCCTTTGTCCCCGAGATCGATTACGCCGTCGCCTATGTCCGATTCGTGAACGCGATTTCCAACGCGAATCCGATGACGTTGTATGTGAAGAATCGCGCGACGGGGGCAGAGGTCGCCGTCGGTGCGGCTGTCTCGTACAAGGGCGCGGGCGCATTCACGGCAGTGCCGAGCGGCGTATACGACCTGAGCACGCGATACACGGGTGTCGCGACCAGTGCCATCAGCAGAACCGAGGTGTCCCTCTCGGCTGGGCGGGTCTATACCATCGCGGCGAGGGGTGACATCACGGTCACTTCGACCACGGCGGCAACTCGACCGCAACTGGATAACACGTTGAATCGGTAGGAGACAATTTTGGTGAGGGACGATCAATGAGAGAGGCCCCGGCATGTGCCGGGGCCTTCTTTTCGCCTGCTGTCCGCACCGAGGCCCAGGGGACCCCCCCCGAAGGGATCGAGCACCGGCCTCCATTGACCCAACCCCCCGTCCCGGCTTAGCTTGCGAGTCTGTTCCGTGCCGCCTCGATCGAGGCGATCCACGTATGTAGCAGATCGACGAACATCATCAGGTTGAATGCCGACGATTAATCAGTTGGTCCGGCAGTCTCGCCGAGACCTCGCCAAGAAGGAAAAGGCGCCGGCGCTGAAGGCGAATCCGCAGAAGCGGGGCGTCTGCACGCGCGTCTACACCACCACGCCCAAGAAGCCGAACTCCGCCCTTCGCAAGGTCGCGCGCGTTCGTCTGACGAACGGCTTCGAAGTCACCGCGTACATCCCCGGGGAAGGACACAACCTGCAGGAGCACTCCATCGTGCTCATTCGCGGCGGTCGTGTGAAGGATCTTCCCGGTGTCCGCTACCACATCGTTCGCGGAACGCTCGACGCCTCCGGCGTGAACGGCCGCAACCAGAGCCGTTCCAAGTACGGCACCAAGAAGCCGAAGGCTGGAGCCGCAGCGAAGGGCGCCGTCAAGGGAGGTAAGAAGTGAGCCGCCGCAAGAGTGCCGTGAAGCGCACCATCCTGCCGGATGCGCGCTACGACAGCCAGACCGTGTCCAAGTTCATCAATGTCCTGATGTACCAGGGCAAGAAGAGCACGGCCGAGCGGATCTTCTATGCCGCGATGGATCTCGTGGAGAACCGCACGAGCCAGCCTGGCGTGAACATCTTCAAGCAGGCGCTGACGAACCTCAAGCCGGTGGTCGAGGTCAAGAGCCGGCGTGTCGGCGGCGCGACGTATCAGGTGCCGGTCGAAGTGCGTCCCGAGCGCCGCACGGCGCTGGCGATGCGCTGGCTGATCAGCTACTCGCGCGACCGCAACGAGAAGTCGATGGCCGAGAAGCTGGCGGCCGAGGTGATCGCGGCGAGCAAGGGCGAGGGCAACGCCGTGAAGAAGAAGGAAGACACGCACCGCATGGCCGACGCGAACAAGGCATTCGCGCACTATCGCTGGTAGTCGATTCTCTCCGTTGCTGGAACGAGAAAGCCCCGCACGATGAACCTGATCGAGCGGGGCTTTCTCGTTCCTTGAGGAAAGCTAGATCGCGCCGACGGCGCGAGCCGCGTTCACTCGGCCCTTCCCGTACGCCGGGTCGGTGCCGCTCGGGCCGAGATCATCGGCCGACTGCTGAAGCCTGGCGCGAATGGTGGCCGGCGACGTGTCGCCTTCGCTGGCGATCAGGGCCGCCACGCCTGCCGTATGCGGCGATGCCATGCTCGTGCCCGAGAGGCCGACGGAGAAGCCCGACCAGCTCGTGGGCGACTTGTAGAACCGATTGCGGCAGACGAGGAGGGGCGGAAAAATAGTGAAGCCCGAGCAGGCCGCCACGACGGCCACCGCGTTGCCGCCCGGGGCGGCGACGCTGATCGCGGAACGGCCGAAGTTGCTGTAATACGCGAGCGCGTCGATGTTCGCCCACGGACCACTGGGTCCGGCCGCGGCCGTCGGGCCAGTCGCCGATACGCAGATGACCGCCGGCGCGCTGCAGTAGCTCTTGTAGCCATTGCCGTCGTGGTCCATGTCGATCGCGCTGTTGCCCGCCGAAACGACGATCGTGGTGCCCTTCGCCTTCGCGTAGTTCATCACCTGGTTAATCGTGGCGAGGAAGGACGGACCGTCCCCGCCACGCGCGCTGGCCTGCCGGCGCAGGAATGCACCGCCGAGGCTCATGTTAATGATCGGAATACCCTGATCAGCGGCGTAAAGGATCGCTGAAAGCGTACCACTCGTGGGGCAGCTACCCCGAAAGTTCGGCGCCGAGCCTGGCGCGCATACCTTCAGTCCGACGAGCTTGATACTGGAAGTCACGCCGGCGTTAATGTAGGCGTTGCTCGCGACCGTGGCCGCGACGTGCGTGCCGTGATAGTTGAGGTCGGCAATGGGATGCGCACCCGGAAACGCCGCCTGCACGCGCGCATTCTCGGCCGCCGACAGAAACGAGCGCGACGCCGTGAGGTCGACGCGGCCGAAGAGGTCGGGGTGGAGGTAATCGATACCCGTGTCGAGAATACCGACGCGGACCGTCGGGCTGCCTTTCTTGCCGGCCGCCCACGCCACGTCGGCCTGGATCGTCTTCATGTTCCACTGGCGCGAGAACCGCAGCGCCGCCGCAGGATTGGCGGGGCTTTCCGGCTCGGCCGATGCCAGTTCCGGCAGCGCCCCATCCGGCTGCTCGAGCTCCGTGTACGCATCCGCATCCACCGCCGCAATGGTCGAAATTCCCGCCAGTTGCACCGCCGCCGCGTCGCTCAGGCCTGCGACTGCCGCAATACCGACTTCATGCGAGAAGATGACTTCACCACCCAACGCTGCGACCTGCTGGGCGAAGCCGGCGGGAACGCCGTTGCCCTTGAAGCGGACGAGGAACGTGCCGCCGACATCTCCATCCAACGACATCGACGGCGCGCTCGCCTCGAGCCGAATCGGTGCAGCGGGTGGTTCGGCGCAGGCGGCCAAGGCAAGGATGCCAAGCGCGGACAGGGTAGAGCGACGGATCATGTAAGGCTCCGGAAGTATGGGGATGGGTCGTGAAAATGGAACGTCCGCATGAAGAAATAAGAAGGACGTCCCAGACAGCGCAGGGCCGCCGAGCGCTGCTCAGGCGAGCCTTTGATCCAAAGTCGTGGAGCCAACCACAAACACTTGTTTTTGACGAGCGAGTGATCTTATCACTATGTGATCCGGAGCACAAGCGGGCGCGAGCGGAGGCCGCCGCCGCACTTCTGAGTTGCTCTGAGTCGCGCCCCGATGCGACTCCCGTGACACCGTTTCCACGGGCAAGCGGGCAACGAAACGCGCCGCCCCCGCGCTGCCCGGGGCGGCGCGCAAGCGAGACTATTGGGGGTTGGTCGTCGCGCGCCCCCCGGGGGGGG
>JAJAYP010000311.1 GCA_026786185.1 Gemmatimonadaceae bacterium | reverse complement strand
TTCTTCCGCCCGTCGCCGAGCTTCATCGCGCGCGCACGATCGATCAGCCGTCCGAGAAACTGATCGTGGATCCCCGACTGCAGGATCAACCGGCTCGTAGCTGTGCAGCGCTGCCCGGTCGTGCCGAACGCGCCCCAGAGCACGCCTTCCAGGGCGAGATCGAGGTCGGCATCGTCCATCACGATCTGCGCATTCTTGCCGCCCATCTCGAGCGACAGTCGCTTGTGCAGTCGGCCGCACGTCTCGCCGACGATGCTCCCTGTGGCGGTCGACCCGGTGAACGAGACGACGACCACATCGGGATGCTCGACGATCGGTGCCCCCACGTCGACGCCGACGCCGTGCACCAGCTGGATCACTTCCGGGGGCAGCCCGGCTTCCAGCATGATCTCGACAAGAACATGCCCCGTGTGCGGCACGTCCTCGCTCGGCTTGAACACGCACGCATTTCCGCACACGAGCGCGGGAAACATCTTCCACGTGGGAATGGCGAGCGGAAAGTTGAATGGCGCGATGATGCCGGCCACTCCGATCGGACGACGGAAGCTCATCGCCCACTTGTTCGCCATCTCGCTCGGAACGGTGCGGCCGGACAGCTGTCGCCCGATCGTCGCGGCGTAATACGCGGTGTCGATGCCCTCCTGCACATCCCCACGCGTCTCCGTGAGCGGCTTCCCCATCTCGCGGGTCATGAGATCGGCGATCTCCTCCTTTCGCGCCGTCAGCAGGTCGCCTACTCGACGCAAGACGTCGCCACGCGCCGGTGCCGGCGTCCGGCGCCACCCTTCGAAGCCGCGCCGCGCCGACGCGACCGCCCGGTCGACATCCGACGCGGTCGAGAGAGGGAAATGCCCGATCAGGTCCGAGGTATCCGCTGGATTGCGATTCTCGAAGTGCGCGCCATCCAGCGGCGCGCTCCACTGGCCGGCGATGAAGTTCTGGAAGGTCTTGGTCATGCCGGAAATCTACACGGACGCGGCAAATCGTCGATGAACCGCTGCCTGTGCACGGGAGACGGAAGCACCGAGGGCGCCGCAGCGCGGCGTGCGCGCTCGCGTCAGCGAGTCGCGGACTTCGGCCGACTCCCGCATCGCGCGCACAGCATGCCCTTCCTCGTGACGTTACAGCGAGACGAGGTACCGCCGCTCCACTCGAACCGTGCACACCATGCCGCGTCGACCGCGACTGCCCTACGTGCCCGATCGGAGGATGTTGACACCGTCACCGCCTGGCGCCGTGCAACCCCATCCCACCGGCCGCGCGACATCGGCCTTCGCGTAGCCGGCCCGAGGCAGAATCTCCCGCGCGCCGAGGAGCAGCCCCCAGATCACCAGCAGCAGGGACAGCACATGTGCGCGTGTCGTGCGGTGCCGCCAGGTCCAGACGCTGCTCCACAACCCGCCGACCGCGACCGCCGTAATCGCGGCGAGATAGAAACCGAGGTCGACGCCGCACCGGCTGGGATATGGCCAGAACAGGATGCCCACGCCGAGCGCGGTCGCGAGCGCGAGGCGCAGGAAAGCCCCCCACGTCCGCGTCGCAGCTCGCTCGGTGGCCACATCGGTGCGTGCGCCGACTGGCGCACCAGCGGGCGCCAACGGGATGAGCGCCGAGTCCGAGATGGACTCGAGCCGGCGATCGATCTTCTTGAGCTCCGCGTCCCAGTCGCTCACGCGTCGTCACCCTCGTCGTCGTCCGCGCCACCGGGGGCCGGTGGCGCGCTCGTTCCACCTTCGCGGCTCAATCCGTATCGCTCGATCTTCTTGTACAGGTTCGAGCGCGGCATGTCGAGTCCGCGCGCCGTCTCGCTCACGTTCCAGTCGTACGCCCGCAGCTTTGCCACCAGGTAGGCCCGCTCGGCCGCGTGCTTGAACTCCTCGAACGTCGGTACGTCCAGCAGGCTGCCCAGTCCGCCGTCACCGCTGTCGGGCCGGCGTCCGACGAGGCGATCGACGTCATCGGCGCGGATTCGCGGACCGCTCGACAGAATGAGCAGCCGTTCGATGGTGTTGCGCAACTCGCGCACGTTGCCGGGCCACTCGAGCTGCGAGAGCCGGGCGACGGCGTCGTCACCGACCGCCCGCGGTGCCAGACCCGCCGGACCCGTGAGCTGGTCGATGAAATGTCCTACGAGCAGCGGAATGTCCTCGCGACGCTCGCGCAGCGGGGGCACGTGGATGGGCACCACGTTGAGACGGTAGAAGAGGTCTTCGCGAAACCGACCGGCAGCGATCTCCGCTTCCACGTCCTTGTTCGTCGCCGCCAGGACACGCACGTCCACCTGCACCGTCTTCGCGCCGCCGATGCGCGTGACCACGCCGTCCTGCAGCACGCGCAGCACTTTCGCCTGCGCGGCCAGGCTCATGTCGCCGATCTCGTCGAGAAACAGCGTTCCACCGTTCGCCTGCTCGAACTTGCCCGATCGATCCTGAACGGCGCCGGTGAACGATCCCTTCATGTGACCGAACAACTCGCTCTCGATCAACTCGCTCGGAATGGCGGCGCAGTTCACCTCGACGAACGGTGATTTGGCACGTGGCGAATTGGCGTGAATCGCCTGAGCGACAAGCTCCTTGCCCGTGCCATTTTCTCCCGTGATGAGGACGCGGGCCGGCGTCTTCGCCACGAGCTCGATCTTCTCGGTCACGGCGCGAATCGCGAACGACGTCCCGACGATGGCGAATCGCGACCGCACCGTATCGCGCAGTCGCGCGTTCTCCTCGTGCAGGTCCAGATGCGCGAGTGCGTTCCGGAGCGTGACGAGAATGCGGTCGGTGTCGAGCGGCTTCTCGAGAATGTCGTACGCGCCGTGCTGCGTGGCCTCCACGGCGGTCTGGATCGTCGCGTGCCCGCTGATCATCACCACGACCGCCTGCTGATCCTGCGCCCGCAGCTTCTGGAGCGCTTCGAGGCCGTCGATACCGGCCATCTTCACGTCCATGAACACGAGGTGCGGCTTGAAGCGCGCGTACTCGGCCAATCCATCAACCGCATTCGCTGCGGTGCGCACCTCATACCCCTCGAACTCGAGCAATTGCCCGAGCGCCGCGCGAATTCCCTGCTCGTCGTCGACGATCAGGATGCGACGGCTCACGGCGTCCTGCCCGCGGGTGTCGATTTGTACAGGGTGACGCGACCGTTCGCGATGCGGACGTCGGCGAGCGATGTCGGCGTGGGCACGGCCAACGCATCGTTGGCGATTCCGGGCGTCTGCTTCCCCTTCGTGATCTGCTGCACCAGCCGCGGGATCGCCCCGCGCGGTACGCTGAAGTCGCGCAGCTTCACGTCGCGCAGCTTGAACTCGCTGAGACCAGGGCGCACGACGCGGAAGCTGCCGCCGAGCGACACCTTTTCGCGTGCATTGAGCAGCCCCGCCAGCGGGCCGAGCGCGCCCGAGCGGGCGATGTCCTTCGTCGGGACGATCGCGCGCACGTACAGCACATCGCCGATGACCGCCGCCTCCACGCTGTCTGCCGACGCCGGAAACGCACCGCCCGCAGCCTGCACCACGTACGAGGCGATTTCGTTTGCCGACAGGTTCACGAAGACAGGCCCCCGTGGCGAGGCGAGACCGTCGAGCGCCTGCTTCCCGCGCGCTGCCGCCTGCGGCGACAACGGTTGCCAGACTCGATCGGCACTCACCTCCGGAGCGGGATCCGAGCGCTTCACGACCCGCATCCACTTGTTCTGCGTGAGCCAGAGGCCCGCAACGATCGCCAACACCACCACGAGACATCCCACGCGGCGCAGACAGCCCATCGATCAGCCTCCCTCCTGTGACGTCGCGCGATCGCGACGGTTTCGATCCTGCTGTCGGTCGAGTGCTCCGTGCCCCGTTCGGGACTGCATCTACGCGGTGACGTGCGCCGGGAGCTCGAGGGCAATGTGCGTGAAGCCGTGCTGCTTCGCGAGCAGGAGCACGGCGCCGCGCGCGTCGGCCGACGCGAGCCGCACCTGCTGCGTCTCGTCACACGCGATCAGTGCGAGTCCAGCCCGCGCTTCCACCGTGCACGACAGGTCCGCGTGCTCCAGCGCGCGCGCGAGTGCCGACGCCCGATCGCGGTCGAGCGCGCCGGAGCGCGTCCCCTCAGCGCGGGCCTCGTCGCCATCGGCATGCGTGGCATCGTGCTCGAGCGTTCGCCCCGTCACGATCACGCGGCGCTCACGCCGTGCAGCACGTTGAGGGACCCCGACCGGAAGCCGCGGAGGTCGAGCGCCACACGCGCGAATCCCGCCGCACGCACCGCAGTGACGAGTCGGGCGGCATTCTCCGGCGCGAGCCAGTGCGCCAATGCCGACTGGCTCACCTCCACGCGCGCAAGGTCGTCGTGATATCGCACGCGCAAGTCACCCTGCACGCCCACGTCACGCAGGGCACGCTCGGCTCGCTCGACCAACGCGAGTCTTTCGGCCGTGACGCCGGTACCGTACGGCAGCCGCGACGAGAGGCAGGGCGACGACGGCTGCTGCCAGGTAGGAAGGCCGAGCTCGCGCGACCGCGCGCGGATGTCGTCCTTCGTGAAGCCCAGGTCCGCGAGCGGGCTCGCCACGCGATGCTCGCGAGCGGCTTGCGCACCCGGTCGGTAGTCGCTCAGGTCGTCGGCGTTGGTACCGTCGACGATGCAGTCGAACCCGTGCGCGCGGGCGAGAGGAATGAGCTTTCCCCACAGCTCAGTCTTGCAGAAGTAGCAACGATTCGACGGATTGGCCGCGTACCGCGGATCGGCGAGCTCCTCCGTATCCAGCTCCAGCACGGCGACGTTGAAACCCTCGGCGACTCGCCGCGCCATCGCCCATTGCTCGGCCGGATACGATGCACTCCGCCCGATGATCGCGACCACGCGGTCCGCGCCCAGCGTGCGCCTCGCCACGACGGCGAGGTAGGCGGAGTCCACGCCTCCGCTGTATCCGACCGCGACACGCCCACGCGCCGTGAGCCACGCGGCGAGCGAGGCTTCCTTGTCGGCGGCTTGCGTGTCGTGTGGCATGCAGATGAAGGTATTGGGCCGCAGGCGCTGAAGGCAGGGCTGGATGATGTGCGCGGCGCGCGACGCGGCGTGTCACGCGGCCTCTCCCGCGGCGGTGCGCGGACGATATCCGAGCGCCTCCGCCACGTGCGTCGATCGCACCGTCGACGCGGCCTCGAGATCGGCGATGGTCCGGGCCACCCGAAGCACCCGATGGAATGCCCGTGCCGAGAGATGCAGCCGCTCGCCCGCCGTGGTCAGACGCTCGCGCGCGGAGGGTTCGAGTCCCCCATGCGTCTCGAGCCAGCGGCCCGGCGCGCGCGCATTGCATCCGTCCGCGCGCCCATAGCGCGCACGCTGGCGGGCTCGTGCTGTCTCTACCTGCTGACGCATCGCTTCCGAGTGTGATCCCGTTGCGCGCGCGGAGAGGTCACCGAGAGGAACAGCCGGCACCGTGACATGAAGGTCGATCCTGTCGGCGAGCGGCCCGGACAGGCGAGCGCGGTATCGCAAGATGTCGGCGGCGGCGCAGACGCACGGCTGCATCGGATTTCCGGCGTGGCCGCACGGGCACGGGTTCATCGCCGCGGCGAGCGCGAAGCGCGCGGGAAAGATCAGCGACGCCGCCGCGCGCGCGATCGTGACGCTGCCGTCCTCCATCGGTTGACGAAGTGCTTCGAGCACCGAGCGCGGGAACTCGAGCAGCTCGTCCAGAAACAGGACGCCGTGATGCGCGAGACTCACCTCTCCGGGTCGCGGCGAGGAACCTCCACCGACGAGACCCGCCGTGGAGATGGAGTGATGGGGCGCACGGAAGGGACGGCGGATCATCGCGCCCATGGAGGCATCGAGCATTCCGGCTACCGAGTGCACCGCCGTCACTTCGAGTGCTTCGGCGTTCGTGAGCGACGGGAGTATCGTGGGGAGCCGACGCGCGAGCATGGTCTTTCCCGCACCGGGAGGACCGACGAGGAGGATGCCGTGCGATCCCGCCGCCGCGATGGCCAGGGCGCGCTTGGCTCCCTCCTGCCCCGCCACATCGGCGATGTCCAGCGAGTCCACGGCGATGATCGACGCGCTGGGACGCAGCGGTGCCGGCAGGTGTGCGGATCGTAGCCAGCCCACCAGCTCGGCGAGCGTCGCGGGCGCGCAGAGCGACAGCCCGTGCACGAGGGTCGCCTCGGCCACGTTCGCGCTGGGCAGCACGAGCGTCGGCGCGCCGAGCGAAGACGACGTTCGCGCCCCGAGCGTCGAGACGCGGCGTGCGATGGAGAGGGCGCCGCGCACCGGACGGACGGTACCGTCGAGTCCGAGCTCGCCAACGACGACGCACGACGCTACGGACGCCTGCTCCAGCATGCCTGTACCCACGAGGAGGCCCAACGCGATGGGCAGATCGAATGCGGTGCCCTCCTTCCTGACGTCGGCTGGCGCGAGGTTGACGGTGACGCGTCTCGGCGGCATCACGAACCCCGCGTTGACGAGGGCCGCGCCCACGCGCTCGCGGCTCTCCTTCACCGCATTCGCCGGAAGCCCGACGATCATCCATTGCGGCAGGCCGAGCGCGACGTCGACCTCCACCGTGACATCATAGGCGTCGATGCCGAGGACGGCGGCGGAGCGAATCGCGGCGAGCATGCGATGATCATGACGCATGAACGCCCGTTCGCCTCCGCCTATCCCTTGCGCGACCGTCCATTCAACTGCCAATTGCGGGCTGAGCCGTCATCGCAGTATTCGATGCATCGTGCAGGACGCGGGAGTTCGCCGCTGGCGAAATGCTTGCGTGCTGCAAGTCACTATGGCATAAACATATATCGCATATACACTTACGGGCTCACCAAGCGTTCACATCTCATGGCATCAGCACTGCGTTAGAGTGGTTGGAAACGCCAACCCTCTTCCGCCGCGCCGCTCACTCTCCTGCGGCGAGCCTCCTCGAGACCGGACCGTCCGTATGCCGCATTCCCGGAAAGGCTTCACGCTGATCGAGCTGCTGATCGTTGTGGTGATCATCGGCATCCTCGCCACGATCGCGATCCCGAAGTTCGCGAACACCAAGACGAAAGCCTATACCGCGGCGATGAAGACGGATCTCCGCAATCTGGTGTCAGCCGAGGAAGCGTTCCACGCAGATTCAATCCGCTACACGGTGTACGACACGTCCAGGCTGAAGTTCAGGTCGTCGCAGAGCGTGAGCGATCCGACGATCGTGACCGGCTCCGGCTACTGGTCGGCGACGGTGACACACTCGCAGATCCTGAACTTCACCTGCGCCATCGCCGTGAACACGGTGAACCCACTGGTACCGTCGGCCGGCGAAGGCGAACCGGTATGCCGGTAGCCGAGCATCGGGTCCATCTCGCGATGCCGCGCCGGCGTCAGATGCCCAGTCAGTAGCTCACCTTCACCTGGAACACGTTGACGGGCCGATCGCGAACGAGTGCCGAGCGGTCACGTCCGAAGTCGAAGTCGCCGAAGGAGTCGGAACCGGATCGCTCCTGCGTCCAGACGAAGAACAGCGTCGACCCGGGCCGGTACTCCCATCGAACGACGGCCGTGCCACGGAGCGATCGGAAGTTGACGTCCGGATTGACCACGGTGAATGGCGCCGCTGGTCCCGCCGCATCCGGATCCACCTGGTACGCCTCAAGTCTGCCGTCCGGGTCACGCACCTCGAGCACCGTGCCGATGTCTCGTCCGTAGCGGAGCACGTCGTTGCTGCGCGGCGCGGCGTATTCACTGAGCGCGCCATATCGCCCGTTCGCGATGAATGGCTGCACAATCCGCTGATCCAGTTCGGCAAACACGCTGCGCACGCCGGCGAATGGCGTGGCAGTCACATCACCGATGTTGGCGACGAACTGCTGCTTGTCGACGCTGCGCGAGTACGCCGGGCCGATGCTCAGTCGCAGGTTCTCCCGCGGCTTGACGACGAGCAACAGTTCTCCCTCGCTGGACCAGCCATCGTCGGCAATGCTCCGCCCGTAGTTTCCGTCCGCGCCCCACGTCACGCGCCGACGTGAGTCTGCGTTCACCGATCCGGAGAAGAAGGTGTAACCCGTGCTCCGCACCACGGCTCCGCCGCGCGTACGCAACGCGTCGTACGCGGGTGGGCGGTTGATGGCGAATCGGCGGGGCGACCATGGGAGTTTCAGCACCCGCGTGTACATTCGTGCGCGTGACCCGACGCCCCCGCTGCGCATGACCACGACCCCGACCCGTGCCGATCGCCTGGCGCTTCACGTGCTGCAGGCTGGCGCGCTCGCGGTGGTGCTCGCGTCGGCGCCGTACAAGGTGTTCGAGCTCGACCGCTTCTTCGTGCCGAAGGAGCTGGTGCTGCACGTCACGGCACTCCTTGCGGTCGTCCTCTGCGCGTTCCACCTGAAGCGGCTCGCCCTCGCCCGCGTCGATCAGTTGCTTGGCCTGTTCCTCGTCATCGGGTTCGTCTCTGCGCTCTTCGCGACGAACTGGTGGCTCGCGGCACGCGCGGTCGCCGTCTCGGTCTCCGGCGCCTCCTGCTTCTGGTGCGCGCGGAGCATGGCGCGCCGCGGATTGGTGCGGCCGTTGCTCGCCGCGCTCGCGCTGGCCGGCATCGTGGGCGCAGTGACCGCATTGCTGCAGGCGTACGGCCTGCGTTCGGAATACGTCAGCCTCAATCGCGCGCCGGGGGGGACGTTCGGGAATCGCAATTTCATGGCGCACCTGAGCGTGATCATCGTGCCGACGCTCGTCTTCGTCGCCGCGACCGCCGCCACGCGCCGGGCATTCGCCTGGTGGGCGGGCGGACTCGCGCTCGTCGGCGGCTCGCTGGTCCTGTCGCGCAGTCGCGCGGCCTGGCTCGCGCTCCTCGTCGGTGCGCTGGTACTGCTGCCGCTCGTGATCGCCGCGCTGCGGCGCGGGCGCGGCACGTTGCGGCTTCGGCGCGTGATCGCGCTGCCGCTCGCGGCCTTCGCCGGGGGAGCGGTCGCGCTGGTCATGCCCAACACGCTCGATTGGCGCAGCGACTCTCCCTATCTCGACACGGCGCGCAGCGTCGTGAACTACAAGGATGGCAGCGGACGCGGACGACTGGTGCAGTACGGCAACTCGCTCCGCATGTCGGTGCGTCATCCGCTGCTCGGGGTGGGCCCTGGCAACTGGGCGGTCACCTATCCGAAGTTCGCCACGCGCAACGATCCGTCGCTCGCGAACGACGGCATGACGTCGAATCCGTGGCCGAGCAGTGACTGGATGACGTTCGTGTCGGAGCGTGGCGTTGCCTCGTTCGTGTTGCTCCTGCTCGCGATGCTCGCGTTGCTCGCCGACGGGCTGCGCGGCGTTCGCGACGGGCGAACGCCGGAAGACCGCCTCGCCGCATGCATCCTGCTCGGTACGCTCGCCATTCTGATGGTAGTGGGCACCTTCGACGCCGTGCTCCTGTTGCCCGTGCCCGCCCTCGTCGCGTGGACGCTGCTGGGCGCGCTGTCGTCGCCGTCCCGTGAGCGCGCGGTCGTACACCTCTCGATCCCGATGCGGGCCGTCCTCCTCCTCGGCGTGATGGCGGCCGGCGGGTTCGCAGTGTCCCGCAGCGTGTCGCAGCTCGCGGCCATGTCCATCTTCGCCACCACGTCCCGCGCCACCGAGCTCGAACGCGCATCACTCCTGGATCCCGGAAGTTATCGGATCCACATGCGGCTCGCGGATGCGCACGCGCGGCGAGGCAACTGCAGGCGCGTCATCGCACACGCCACGCCGGCACGCGAGCTGTATCCGTACGCCGCTCGCCCACGACGCCTGCTCGCAGCCTGCGGGCGATAGCGGACGGCAGGTGAGCGCGATCGACGCCAGGCGCCGATTGCGTGCCCGCTACCTGGTGTCGATGTCCGGCAGCGTAAGCATGGTACCAGGACGCAGCACACTTCGCGTGCTCCGCTTGTTGGCCGCTGCCAACGCCCTCACGCTCACGCCGGCGCGCTGCGCCACATCCCACAGCGTGTCGCCCTGTCGGACGAGGTACACGCGCTCCCTCGTCGAGCCGTTCGGGGTGGTCGCCGGCGCGGCGGCCGGAGTGGTCACGCCATTCGTCTTCGCCGGCGTCACGGACGCGATCACCGTCGGCGTCGGTGACACCTGTCGCGCCACCACGATGCCGTTCGTCAGATCGGGCAGGCGCACGCGCGTGTTGGGTGACTGCAGGACGGCGAGGTGAAGATGCACCGGATGATGCTCCTCGGTCGCCTCCACGAACCCTCTCGCTTCGAGCTGCGCGAGCGCACTGCGCACCCAGGTGAGGCACGGTCCCGGGTACGGACGGCGGAAGTCCACCGCGATGCCCGTGGGATGCACGGAATGCGGATTGGCGTTGCGCGGCTGTCGGCTCATCGGCCGCGCGGCACTCGTGACCGTGAGCGGAACGCCACATGCCGCGACGTATTGTCGCGCGAACTGCGTGACGAACTCCCGCACCTCGAGTGTTGCGTAGGAGAAGGCGACGCCGCGCGCCAGCTCATAGTTCTCGTCGCCGATGAGCGGAACCAGCTTGCCCGACGCGATCGCATCGTCGAGCGTCGAAGGAGTGAGATAGAACGCGTACCGGTGCCGGCGGGCGAAATCGTACATCTTCTCGACGCTGGCCCGGGAGCCTCGTAGCGCCTCCGGCTGTCGTCCCGCGCGCTGCGCCATTGCGGACGGCGCAGCCACCGCGAGAAGTGTCGCGGCGACGAGCAGGCGACCGGCAGCGCGCCGGACGTGTTGGTGCAGAGAGAATCGAGGGACGACGCTGATCATCATCTCCGCCTCGTTTGCAGGGGCGGTGCCATGCGACGCCGCGCGGTCGTTGATCGCGCTACGGTGGCGGTCGCTGGCCGTCGCGGCGGCCGGCGCCCTCAGCTCCGCCACCCAGGCCACGACCGGTCGGCACGGTCTTCACGGCATCGGGAAGCTTCGCCCATTGCTCCGCGGTCACCGTTGCCTGCAGGCGCTTGATGGACTGCTCGGCCAGCTTGCGTCCCTCCGCCGTCTTGCCGGCCATGCGAGCGAAGATGACCATCGGGTCGGGATTGCTCCCTGCGCCCGCGAGCATGTCGGCGATTTCCGCCACGAGCTTGTCCACCAGTGGCGCGAGTGAATCCGAGAGCGTCAGCAACCGCGACTTCTGCTCCGCCGTCAGCGCCAGCGCAAGCGAGTCGTCGAGCGCGACGGTTCGGAGAAACGGATTCGGCACGAGGCGCTGCATGCGCGCGACGTAATCCTGGCGGGTCGCCGCCCGGCCGTTCGCTCCGCCGAAGATCTGGCGGACCTGCTGGCTTCGCGGATCCGTGCCCACCGCGAGCCGTCCCTGCAGCCCGATCTGGAACGGGATCCGATACGCGCTGTTGCGGCCGCTCGGCACGCCGAAATGTTCGTTGACCTGGTAGCGAAACCGCTCGGTCGCCGGATCGAAGCCACGAACGAACAGGAGCGTCCGGTCGGGAATGACGGGTTGGCCCCAGCCGCGCAGGTCATCGGACCCGTGAAGCAGCTGGTCGATGCCGACCAGCGCATTCTGGAGTTGCAGCGAGAGTGTGAGCCGGCGATTCAAGCCCAGCGCGCTCGGCTTGAAGTTCATCTGGAAGTCGAGCGCGGGCGTCCACGGCGACACACAACTGTTCCGCGCCGCGATGCTGCCGAGCTGCGACGCGAGGCACGCCCGGGCGCTGCCCCGGGAGCTCGCCAGGAGGCGGGTCATGCCGTTCACCAGTGCGCTGTCGCCTTGAATGACCGCGCTCCCGGGGTCGTGGATGAACGCGCGGTCGTTACGGGATCCGTCGCCGTTCACGTCACCGCTCACCGTCGGCGTGTACCGCTGTCCCGCCGACGCGCGTGCGATCGCCGTGAGATCGAGCCACGCGCGCACAGGATACGTCACTGTCCCAAGCATCGAGTGGCGCCGCTCGAGATCGGACGTGCCCCACTCGACCGCGTTGGGATTGCCGGCCGTGGTGGCTCCGCCGAATCCGAAACCGCCACCGGTGTTGAATCCATTCTGTTCGTCGCGCGCACGCAGGAAGGTGTACGATCCGCCCAGCACGATGCCCCGCAGCGTCAGGCCACCCAGCGAAACGCTCACCTGCGTCGACCTGGAGCGGAAACGCGAGGTCAGCTCGCTGACCGCGCCGTACTCCGGGTGCAGTCGCGAAGCATTGATGCTCGTCGCCCCCGTGCCGGGAATGATCGCGCTCGCCGGCGTGTACACCGGACGCCCCTCGAGCGCGAGCGCGAAGGCCTGCGTCGCGTCGAGGTTGAGATCGCGCGAGCCGAGCTGGTCGATCCCTGCGGCGAACGAGCCGTCGATGCTGACGTTGTAGCGTTCGCGGAATCGCCGACTCGCGCCAAGCGATGAGCGCCACACCTTTGGCGCAGCGAACTCCTCGTCGAACAGCGTCACATTCCGACGCTGGCCGAGCGTGGGTGCCGGCGTTTCGCCGACGCATGCGGTCGGGATGCTGGCCGGATCGGCGAGATAGGCAGACCAGTCGGGCGTCGGAACCGCAGCCCCGATGCAGGTGAGCGAAGACTGCCCGCCGGGCACACCCGTGGCTTCGACAGCGGCGGCCACGAGCGTCGACGAGATGCGACCGCGAAATTCACCCACGCCGCCGCGAATGATCCAGCTCCCCTGATTCCATCCGCCAAAGCCTCCAGCGCCGCCCTGGCCTCGCGGCCCGCCCTGTCCATCGCCGCCGGCCCGTCCACCGCGCGCGTTGGCGGGCGCCGCGGGCAGGCCGACGAAGTAGGTGAATCCCGCGCGCGGACTGACATGCACTTCGGCCGGCGAGCGATCCGTCCGGCGCCCGAACAACGTCTCCACCTCCGGATTGCGCGCGGGGTCACGCGGAAAGCGCGTCCCCTCCACCCGCAGGCCGTACGTCGCCTGGAATGCCGCCGACTTGCGCCACGCATCGCCCAGATAGACCGCCACGTTGTTGCTGCCCGCGAGGCGATCGCGACCGGAGATCGTGCGGGTGAACTGCGATGGACGATTCGCGTCGAGGTCAGCGAGCGAATTGAAGAAGAACGTGCCGTTGCGATTCGGGATCTGCCCGATCGTCGAGCGATCCGCATTGATCAGCACTCCGAGCTTGAAGCGATGCGCGCCACCGGACGACACCCACGACAGCTCGTCGGTCGCTTCGAGCAGCTTCGCGTGGGTCTCCTGCGGCAGTGACGGATTGCCTCCGAACTGCAGGTTGGTGAAACTCTGCTCGCCCGTCGCCAGGAGCGACGCCACCGTCACTCGGCCGATCGGCGCGATGAGATAGGGCTCGGTGTTCTGTCGATCGAACGATTGATAGACGCGCGCCTCGTTGATGAATCGACCGACATTCGACGTCAGCGTTCCCAGTCCGCCACCGCCCATCGTCCGGAGATTGCCCCCCGTCGTCGGCACGGCGAACGCCGAGATGCGTGTGCCGTCCTGCAGCGACCCGCGCCAGTCACCACGCAGCGTGAGTGTGTGCGACTCGCCGAGCGACCAGTCGAATCGCATGATCGCCGACGCCTGGTCGGCCAGTCGTTCATCGGGGATGCCGGGCAGCGTGGCGCCGACGCCGAACGTGTTGATGCGGCCGAGAAAGCGTTGCACCGAATCGGGACTCGCGCCGAGGCGGGCCAGTGTCCGCGCGTCGGCCGCAGTGAGCGACGAGAGCGGGTTCGTCCGCCGCGAGACCGAGGCTGCGCCGAAGACGAACATCGCGTCGCGCACGACGGGACCACCCACCCCGAAGCTGAACGAATTCTGCTGGTACTTCTGCCCGAACGTCGCCGACGACTCATCGACGAACTCGAGCGACGGATCGCGGAGCGAATAGCTGACCGTCCCCTGCAGGTTGTTCGTCCCGCTCCGCGTCGTCGATGCCACCTGCCCGCCGGTGAACTGGCCTCGGCTCACGTCGTACGTGCTCGTGATCACGCGCGTGCTCCGCACGGCTTCCTGCGGCACGGTGCCCGACCCGAAGCTGAGTCCGTCGAGCGTGATCTGATTCTGGCTGGCGGGCTGGCCGGCAACCGAGAAGCTCGCCGGCGTCGAGTCGGTGGCCGCCGATCCGATGACCCCGGGCGCGAGCGTCGCCACCGAGGCGAGATCACCCTTGTCGATCGGCAATCGATCGAGTTGCGCCGGTGACAGGTTGCGCTCGGTGCTGCCCGCCGCCGGACGCTCCTGCTGATTGTCGCGATTGTTCGTCGCGCGAACGTTCACCGTCTGGAGCACCTGCGCATTCCGGGTGAGCCGCACGACGACCTCGAGACGGTCCTCGTCCGCCTGCCGCTGCACGCTCATGCTGAACGGCGCATATCCGATGAAGCTCGCGCGCAGCGTGTAGTTTCCGCCGCCGTCGGGAAAGAGGATGGAGAACTCGCCACGCTCGTTGGTCGTCTTGCGTCGCGTGATGCCGGTTTCCGCCGACGTCACCTCGATGCGCGCGCCCGCGACCAGGGCCGAATCGGCGCCGATCGCCCGGCCCATGATGATGTCGGTGGTGGAGCCGACCTGCGCTCCGGCACCGCTGCCGGCGAGGATCACGATTCCCAGAACGGCGAACAGCTGACGAAGCACGGCGAGTACGCGTGGAAGTGAGTCGGGTGCCACGAGCTCGGTCACGTCGCATCGTGCGACCGTGCGGCTCACTCGACTGTAGTACGTCCGGGAACGAACGAACCGTTGGCCTCGCGCTCGACGGTCGCGATTCCGAGCGATGCCGGCGATGGCAGCGCGGCGTGGGTCACGGCGTCGCGCACGGTGACGACGAGATCGGTCGCCGTTTGGCGGAGAATGCGCGCCACCGCACCAAGCGCCGCCCCGATCAACCGCGCTGGATCGATCGTGGGCTGGTCGCCGTCCGGATAGAGCGAGGAGAGAATGCTGGCGCGCATGGACAGTGCGATGGGCGACGCGAACGCGAGCGCATTGAAGTGGGCGTCGTAATGGGTGCCCAGTCCCTCGATGAGCGCAGCGGTGCGCGCGAAGTACACCAGATTGCTCGGCAGAACGATCGGCCAATCGAACAGTTCGGCGAGCACTTCGTCGGCGAGCAGTTCGACGCGCTCCCGGACCGTGTTGCGCTGCGATGCCACCGCCAGCAGCGTGGCGGCGAGTTTTCGAATCACCTGCGGGTCGGCGCCGGTGATCACGAGCCCCAAGGCGTGGAAGCTGTCGGCCAGGGCATCGGCGTCGCGGCGGATCGCGGCGAAGATCGCGGCCACGAGCTGGCGACGCAGGTCGAGCGGCACCTGCACCACCATCCCGAAATCGAGCAGGATGATTCGCCCATCAGCCGCGACATGCACGTTGCCGGGATGCGGATCGGCGTGGAACAGTCCATGGACGAGCATCATGCGCGCGTACAACTCCATCACGTCGCGCACGAGGCGGTCCGGCCGGATGCGACCTTCCCGGACCCAGTCGTCCAGTCGGTCCACGCGTCGGCCGGCGCAGTACTCCATGACGAGCGCCCGCTGCCGCACGAGCGGCGTGACGATGCGCGGAATCCAGATGCCGGCCGAGTTCGCAAAGTTCGCACGGATCGCCACGGCGTTCGCCGCCTCCCGCCGAAAATCCATCTCCTCCGCCACACAACGCGCAAACTCCTCGATCACGACGCGCGTTCCGATCACGTGCGGGTTGGGCCACCGGCGCTCCACCACGGCCACGATTCGCAGCGACGCCGCGACGTCCGCCGCGACGAGTGCCTCCACGCCGGGGCGCAGCACCTTCACCACGACCTCCTCGCCGGCATATCGCGCGCGATGCACCTGTCCCAGCGACGCGGCCGCCAGCGGCTCTCGGTCGAACCGCTCGAACAGCTCGTCCGCGGTCGTCCCGTATTCCTCGGCGATGATGCGCTCCACGTCGGCGAGCGGCACCATCGGCACCTGATCGGTGAGGGTGGCGAGCGCGCGTGCGTACACGGGCGCCAGCAGATCGGCGCGACCCGCGAAGAGCTGCGCCATCTTCACGAAAGTCGGCCCCAGCTCGGCCAGCACCGTCACCAGGCGCGTTGCGCGACGCAGGTGATCGTCCGCGGTTCGATCCGCTGGCGACCCCCCGATCAGCCATCGCCGTGCGTCGCGGCGGAACGCGAGCGCGAACGGCATCAGGCGCCACAGGATGACGAGCAGGCGCATTTGTCGTTTATTACCCGGCATGGCCTCTTCCACTCTTCCTCGCACGGCCCTGCTCGGCCTCGGACGCATGGGGCTTCCCATGGCGGCGCGACTGCTGGCGGCAGGCGCGCCGCTCACGATCTGGAACCGTGACGTCGAGCGCGGCGCCGACCTCGTCACCCGGGGCGCGCGGCGCGCGCGAACACCGTCCGACGCCGCGTACGAGGCGGACGTCGTGATCCTCATGCTCGCGGACCCGCGAGCGGTTGATGCCGTGCTTGGCGCACCCGACGGTGTGCTCAAGACGCTGCGGCGTGGCGCGCTGCTCATCGACTGCTCGACGATCGGCCCCGCGATGGCGCGCGCATCGGCCGCGCGGTGCGCAGACCGGGGCGCGGCTTACGTCGACGCGCCGGTTCTGGGGAGCGTCCCCGCGGCCGAACAGGGCTCGCTCACCATCTTCGCGGGCGGAGCCGCCGCCGACGTCGAGCGAGCCCGCGACGTGCTGGCTCACCTGGGGACCACGATCGTTCCGACGGGCGACGTCGGCTCGGCCAGCGCGCTGAAGCTCGTGATGAATCTCCTCGTTGCCGGACAAACGGAACTGATGGCCGAGGCGTTCCTGCTCGCGGCACGCGCGGGCCTGCCGGGGTCGCTCGTGCGCGATGCCCTCGCCGGCTCGGTGCTGGCATCTCCGTTCGTCGCGTACAAGGCGCCGCAGCTGCTGGACCGGCAGTTCACGCCGCTGTTCACCACCGCCCTCTTGCTCAAGGACCTTGACCTGGCGCTCGAACTCGCGCGGACGCACACGCTCGCCCTGCCGGGGCTCCGTGCGATTCGGGATGCCTACGGCGCCTCGTTCAGTGCGGGCCGGGCAGACGACGACTTCTCGGCCGTGATCGATTCGCTCGATGCGCCGCCTCGCGAGGAGGAGGATCAGGGCAGTGTGTCGTACGAGGTCACGGCGCGCGTGGACGACGCGCTGGCGTTCGACTACGAGCGATTCATGATCGAGTCGCACATTCCCGAGATCGTGCAGACCGGGTGCTTCCTGCACGGACGACTGCAGCAGGGAGGCGAAGGTCAATATCGCACCACCTTTCATGCGGTCTCGCAGGAGGAAGTGAACCGGTATCTCAGCGAGTTCGCCCCCGCGATGCGTGAGCGCACGAACGCCCGCTTCCCCACCGGTCTCTCGCTGTCGCGTCGGGTCTGGACGGAGCGTGCGCAGTGGCCGTAGCGCGGCGTCGGCTGCGCCAACGCCCGACCGTCAGCCTGCGCGCATCGACGCGGGATCGATGCCGCTGCGCGCACACCATGCGTCGTACGCCTCCGGCATGATCTCCGACGGCTTGATCTCGCTGCGTCCGCCCCAGAAGACGTTGGTGTAGCTCACCGGCATGCCGATCGCCTCCAGATGGCGATCGATCGCCGCCTTGTGCTCGAGCACGCGCGACTTCTCCGTGCCGTGCGCGACGGCCATGATGTTCACGTTCGCGAACTCGGGGCCGCCCTCGCGCCAGTACGCGTGCGTCAGGATGTGGTGCCGTCCCACCTCGCGCCCCGCCTCGATCTCTCGGCCGGCCGGCACACGCCAGTGAAACAGCGCATTGTAGCGGGTGACGCGCGCACCGGTTGCCGACGGCTTCACATGCTCCAGGAAGGTGGAGAAGCGCCCGATGACACCGCGCTCGGCGAGTCCCCGCGCCGTCGCGAGGAACTCCGCGTACGGCATCGCCGCCTCGTCGGCGCGCGCGCTCCAGAGATCCACCCGCACCTCCGCAGGCTCCAGCTCGCGCTTGAGCGGGCCGAGCGCGCGCCATTCGAGCGGCGAGAGCGCGACGATGTTGGTGTCGATGACCTGGCCCGGCTCGTCGGTCCGGCTGCCGGGCTCGATGCCACGACGGCGCACGTGACCCACACCCAGGGCGAAGAGCCGCTTGGCTGGCATGATCTGGAATGCGCTCGCACCGATACGCGACGCGAGCAGCTCGCAGTGCCGCTGCATCGAGAACCCCTGTGGGACCTTGAGCGTCGTCCAGAGCCGATAGCCCGAGCCCGGGGTATCGGCATCGGTGCTCCGCACCACCACGTGACCGGAGAACGGATCGTCCTGCACGAGGTACGCGAACGCCTCGTCGAGGCGCGCGGCCGGCACCCGCCACGCCACGAGCGCCCCTGGCGCGAGATTGGTGGCCATCATCGTCTGCCGTATGCGACGGATGACGCCCGCCTCCAGCATGCCTCGTAGCCGCTCGAGCACGATGTCCACGGGCAGGCCGCTCAGCCGGGCAATCTCGCCGAACGGGTCCTCGAGGAACCCCGAGATCCGATCCTCGCTCACCGCGAGGATGCGTGCATTGACCGGATCGGCGATGTCGATAGGCAGGGTGGACGGCATCGGGGAAAGATAGCCATCCGCGGCAGGACGGAGCACGTCCTCCCGCGAGCCGATGCTCAGTACCTCGGCAGCGAGTGTCGAACGTCCCGCGAGCCGGCCGCGACGCCGGCACCGACCGCCAGGCCCACACTCACCGCCGTCCCGACGCCCACGATGGGAAGGAGAGCGACGATCGGAAGGAGCGCGACGGCCGCGGCGATGCCGGCCACGAACGGCGCGAGCATCGTATGCACGGCGTCCACGTAGCGCAGCCGTCGGATGACGAAGCTGCGCGACTGCGCGTACGCGAGCATGGATGCCGCGAACGAAATGACGAGTCCCAGGATGAACAGCATGAACGCCTCACCGAAAGATGGTCTGATGAAGCGTACGTCGCGCCGTCGGGCGAGTTTCATCCGGCCGCTGGCTCCCCGCGCCGCGACGCGATAATTTCACAGCCATCTCTTCCCGGACCGGAATGATCACGCTCCGTGTCACTCGTCACGACCGCAACGAGCTGCTGCTGGCCGACTGTCAGAGCGCCATCATCCCGGCTCGCGGCGAGGTGCTGCAACTCGATACCGTCGAGAGCGACGGGTCCATGAGCCGGCCCAGCACGATGTGGCGCATCGTGGCCGTGACCGTGCACGTTCCCTCGCTGCACTCCTCGGCACCGCTCGATGGCAGTCCGCTGCGTGTTCGGACGGTGGAGGTCAGCGTGCTTCCCGACGTGTCGTTGCTGCCCGCGCTGCATCATGCGGAAGCGAAGATGCTGTCCGAATCGCGCATGTGACGCGCGCGGTCGCCGCGCCAGTCACGCCTGTGACCGTGCCGACCTGCCCGTGAGTTTCTCCCATCGCTAACTTTCCGGCGTGACGCGTTCCTCCCTTCCCAGCGCGACCGACACCGCGCGCGAACGCCCGTTGATCTCGTCGGGCGAGCTGCATCGTGTCAGCCTCGCGCTCCCGGAGCACCTCGCCGCGTGGCAATTGCCGCCAGACTGGCATTGGGGCACGGAGGGGGTGTGGCAGGACCATCGGCATTTTCAGGAGCTCATCGACGCGCTCGGCCGTTCGCTCTCGCTCGTGAGCGCGCCGCATCAGGATCACGCCGCCTGGATCGAAGCCGAGGCGCGAGCGCTGGCGCATCGGAATCACCCCGCTGTGCCGACGACCTATCACTACTGGTCGTCCAACTCGGATAGCCACCGCGGACCCGGATACCTGCGCCGCTGGATCTCGGGCGAGACGCTTGGCGCCCGACTCGCCCGCGCGGGTGCGGACGACGTGCCCGCGGTGCTGCGTGTGCTGCGCGAGGTGGGCCCGACGCTCTCATATCTGCACGACGCCGGCAGCGTGCACGGCGCGCTTTCCACGGGCAACATTCTCACGTCGCCGATGGGACGCCTCTGGCTCATCGGCTGGCAGTGGGCGGTGCCACTCGCGAGCGTGCCCGAGGGACTCGCGCCCAACTCCACGGCCATGCCACTGCCCCCGGAGTGGGACGACCGCTGGCTGCCCACGGCCGCGAGCGATCAATGGCAGCTCGCCGCGCTCTGCTTCACGGCGCTCACCGGTGAGCCGCCGCCGCGCGACGACATCCCGCCGCTCACTCTCGTGCGGCCCGACGTGCCGCCGTCGGTCGCGGTCGTGCTCGACAAGGCACTCCAGCCCCAGCCTGGACAACGATATCCCACCGTGGCGGCAATGATCCGCGCGATGGATCGCGTGGTCGGCAGCCGCACGGTGCTCACGCTGAGCGGCGAAAGCGTGGCGGCGTCCCGCGAGTCGCCCGAGGTTCGCCTCCGCTGGGCCCTCGCCGACGATTACGAAGTCATCTCGCCGCTCGGCGCGGGCAGTTTCGGCTCCGTGTGGCGCGTGCGGGATCAATCGCTCGGCCGCGAGGTCGCGTTGAAGCTCCTGCACCCGCACATCGCGCGCGACGAGCGCGCCGTGGGGCGGTTCCGGCGCGAGGCACGCCTCGCCGCGCAACTCGCGCATCCCTCCATTGTCCCGATCTACGACTGGGACAGCCGGGGCGATGTGTCCTGGTACACGATGGAATTGGCCGAGAGCGGTTCGGTGGCGGATCTCGTCGCGCGCAGCGGGGCGCGGCCGCTGGCGGAAGTCGCGCCGCAGATCGACGAAGTGCTCAGCGGACTCGCGGCGGCACACGCCATCGGGATCGTGCATCGCGACTTGAAGCCGGAGAACATTCTCATCGATCGGTACCGGCGCTGGCGCATCGCGGACTTCGGCATCGCCAATCCCGCTGGCGAAGAGATCGCTGGTACGTCGGGCACGCCGGCGTTCTCGCCTCCCGAGCAACTGCTCGGCGAACCGCAGGACTCGTCCGCCGATTGCTTTTCGCTCGCCGCGATCGTCGCCTTCGTGCTCTCGGGCGCGCCTCCCTTCGGCGAGGCGGACAGCAAGACGATTCTCGCGCGCGAGCTCGCGGACCAGCTCGACGTGTCCGGCTACGCGCCGGAAGTGGGCATGTGGCTGGAACGGGCGCTCGCGAGCGATCCCGAAGCACGATTCGGTGACGCGACTTCCATGCAGGAGGCGTGGCGCGTAGCGGCAGGCGCTGTGCTCGAGCGCGAGCGCCGCGCCCCGTGGTGGCGGCGCCTGTTCGGCAGCGAGGAAGGCAGCGAGAGCTGGTGGCGCGACGACACCGCGGTCGGGAGCTGATCGCGCACGCAAGCTGCATTGTCGGCACCCCATGACCTTCACGTCGATCAATCCCGCCACCGGATCCACGCTCGCTGAATTCCCTGCCCACACCGCGGCAGACATCGAAGCGAAGCTCGCACTGGCATCCGACGCCGCGCGTCTATGGCGACGTACGCCGGTCGCCACCCGCGCGGCCGTGGTGGCGCGGCTGGCCGAGCTCCTCGACGCGGAGACGGACCGGCTCGGGCGGATGATGACGCTGGAGATGGGAAAGCCGCTGCGCGCCGCGATGGAGGAAGCCGCCAAGTGCGCCGCGGCGTGCCGCTACTACGCCGAACACGGGCCCGCGTTCATCGCCGACCGTCCGGTGCAGGACACCGAGCATCGATCGTACGTCGCGTACGAGCCGATCGGCGTCGTGCTCGCCGTGATGCCGTGGAATTTTCCGTTCTGGCAAGCCATTCGATTCATCGCGCCTGCCCTCGTGGCCGGGAATGCCGGCCTGCTGAAGCATGCGTCGAACGTTCCGCAGTGCGCGCTCGAGCTCGAGTCGCTCGTCACGCGCGCGGGTGCACCCGCCGGAGTCTTTCAGACCCTGCTCATTCCCGGTGACGCGGTGGCCGCCGTGTTGTCCGACCCGAGAGTCGCCGCCGCGACGCTCACCGGCAGTGAAGGTGCCGGGAGCAAGGTCGCCGCCGTCGCCGGCAAGCATCTCAAGAAAACCGTGCTCGAGCTTGGCGGCAGCGACCCATTCCTCGTGCTGCCGAGCGCCGACCTGGCGCGTGCCGTGGAGACGGCGGTGAAGGCACGGACGATCAACAACGGACAGAGCTGCATCGCTGCGAAGCGGTTCATCATTCACGCCGATGTGTACGATGTGTTCACTGAACGGTTCGTCGCGACCATGCAGCGACTGGTGGTCGGCGATCCGATCGACATGCGGACCGAACTCGGACCGCTGGCGTCCGTTGCGCTGGCCGACGAGCTCGAGGCGCAGGTCGCGAAATCCGTGTCGATGGGCGCTCGTCTGCTCTGCGGCGGCACGCGGTCGGCACCCGGAACGGCGTGGTTTCCAGCTACGGTCCTCACCGACATCCCCGAGTCGGCTCCCGCGTTCACCGACGAACTGTTCGGGCCGGTCGCCTGCCTGTTCCGCGTGCCGGACCTGGACGCGGCGATCCGCGTAGCCAACGCGACGCGCTTCGGGCTCGCCGCCAGCGTCTGGACGACCGTTGCCGACGAGCAGGAGCGCTGTGCACGCGAGATCGATGCGGGCAGCGTGTTCGTCAACGACATGGTCGTATCCGATCCGCGCTTTCCCTTCGGTGGCGTGAAGTCGTCCGGCTACGGACGCGAGTTGTCCGACCTGGGCATGCGCGAGTTCACGAACGTGAAGACGGTGCGCATCCGTGTGAGCGGATCAGCCTCCGCCGGTCACACGGAGTAACGGTTCACCGTTCACGGTTCACGGTTCACGCTCTCAGTCAGTTTCCCGCGCCGCTCGCCGATCCTCAGGGTCACGCGCACCGTCGTCCCGGTGCCCGGGGTAGACGTGATGGACACGCCACCGCCCCAGCTTTCGGTCAGCCGCCGAGTGATCGCCAGTCCCAGGCCGCTGCCGCTCGTTCTCGTCGAGAAGTGCGGCTCGAAGATCTTCGGGAGCAGGTCGGCCGGAATTCCCGATCCGTCATCCGTGATGTCGAGCACGATCGCGTCGGCGCCATCCGCGGTCATGCCTCGCGTCACCGTCGCGCGGACGGCGCGGGCATCGGCGAGCCGTGCATTCTCGAAGATGTTCAGGAGCACTTCGCGCAGCTCGTCGCCGCGCGCGAGGGCGGGCGGCAGCGCCGCCTCGGCCGAATACTCCCACCGGACCTGGCTTTCCCCGAGTGTCTCGAGCGCCACGACGTCGCGCACGATCGCCTCGATGTCGGTGGGCTCGGCAGGCTCTCGTTCCTCCGGCGCGCCACCGTAACGGCTGAACGCACGCGCGATCTCGTCGAGCCGGTCGATTTCGGTGAGGATGCGCGTGACGTTCTGCTCGAGAATCGTGTCGAAGTCGCTGCGCCCGCGAGCGCGACGCAGGTGCTGGACGCCGAGCCGGATCGGTGTGAGCGGATTCTTGATCTCGTGCGCGACCTGACGCGCCATTTCGCCCCACGCGAGCACGCGTTGCGCCCGCGCGAGCTCGGTGACGTCGTCCAGCGTGAGCACGGCCCCGCCACTCGCGAGGCGAGTGAGCTGGCCCCGCAACGTGCGTCCTCCTCGCTCGAGGTCGAACCCATCCTCCTCGTCTGCGGTCTGGAGGAAGCGCGCAACGCGGGTCGCGACCGCCGATGCGGACATCGCGCTGACAGGCGCTCCGGCGGCGGGTACGCCGCCCAGCACTTGATGGGCGCGAGGGTTCGCCAGGATCACCTGTCCGGCCTCGTCCACCGCGACGACGCCGCTCGCCACCGTGCGAAGCACGGCGTCGGTTCTCCGCTGCGCATCCTCGAGCGCGGCGCGGCTCGCGCCGAGATCTTCCGCCATCGCGCGGAAGGCCGTGAAGACCGGGAGGAATTCGTTCGCCGTCTCCGCGTTGAGCGGCACATCGCGCTCGCCGCGCGCCACGGCGCGGGCGGCAGTTCGCAGCGCGCCGATGGGACGCGCGAGCTGGCGGCCCGCCACCCCGCTCAGCCAGAGCGCCGCGACGGCTCCCAGCGCGGTCGCGAACAGCACCAACACGCCGAGGTCTCGTCGGCGCCGATCGAGCAGGACATCATCCACACGCGCCGGCGCGGCGATGATCAGATTCGGTCCCGCGGCCGAGGGAAGCGCGCGGTATCCGAGCATGCCCGTCGCGCCCGGAAGTGCTTCCGGCCGCGTCGCGCTCACCTCCTCGGCTTCACCCAGCTGCAAGGCGACTTCCGGACGCATCAGCGTCCCCATCGGCGCCAGGTTTGCGAAGAGTGAATCGCTGGCATCCACCAGCACACCCGACGAGTACAGCAGGAGCTTGGTGTCCAGGCGCTTTGCTTCGGCGCGAAGCCAGTCGGATCGCCCGCCACTCTGTACGGCGCGCATGGTCTCCGTCACCAGCAGGCGGCGTGACGCCTGCGCGTCGTCGAACAACTGATGCCATGACCACACGGCGAACGCCGCCGCCGGCACGAGGAAGAACAGGAACAGCACCAGCGAAAGCCGGGTGCGGTAGCTGTGCACCCGCCGCTCGCGCAGGCGCAGCCATCGCCCTGCCCGGCCATCCGCCACTGCGCTCAGCAGCCAGACCAGCGCCACGGCCGCGAGGTCGACGAGGACGAGCAACCCGCCGCGCGGCACGAGCGAATCGAGACCGCGGAGGTCCACCGCGACATGCGCGCGACCCGCACCGGACGGCCCGCGCACGGGCCAGTCCCCGTGCAGCTCCGTTCCGTCGCGGCGCCAGCGGATGGCGTCGCGCGGGGCGAGAGAATCCAGTGCCACCTGCACCGTGTACGGCGGCTCGTTGCGTTCGGCTGGCGGCAATCCGTACCAGCGTGCGTACGCATCGTTGCCGATGAGCCGCGTGCGGGGCGCCACGAGAATCGTCAGCGCGCCACCCTGCATCGGCACCGCCACGACGCGCACGCCATACACGCTCGGACGCGTCGTCACCGCGAGAGTGCGGCCCGCGCGCACGGCCGCGGCAGCCACCGTCGCCACGGTGTCGAAGGCGACGTCGAACGGCGCGGAGCCGAAGGTCGCCAGCGGTGTCGCCCCATCCCACGTGGTCAGGGCCACGGGATAACCCGACGCCGCGAGATCCGATGCGAGATAGCGTTCGAGCAACCCTTGTGTGGTGCGTGGCAGCGGTTCGCCACGGAGCGAACTCGCGAGCCGGGTCGTCAGCCCCACGCCGTACGCATCGGGGCCGTCGAGTCCACGGACGTCGCGCGCCGCCAGATCCAGCCGGCCGCGCGAGGTCGCACCCCACACC
>JAJAYP010000310.1 GCA_026786185.1 Gemmatimonadaceae bacterium | reverse complement strand
ACGGGGCGCCTGGCATGGCTGACTCCGCAAAGGCAGGCGCGGCGCATCAGATGCCCGGCATGGCCGGCATGCCCGCGATGCCCGGCATGACGCACGGAGCGATGGCCACGACGTCGGACAGCATGAGCGCGATGCACATGTCGTCGATGATGCAGATGCACGAGCGCATGATGCGCGACCCGGTCATTCGCGAGCGTGTGATGGCCGACACCGCGATGCGCCGGATGATGCAGGGGATAATGGACCCGACAATGCCGGGCATGCAGCACGACATGCCGGGCATGCAGCATGACATGGCACCAGCGGCCGCTCGACCGGCAACCACCCGTGCGCGGGCCACGACCACGAGGAAGGCTGCGACGGTGAAGGCGCCAGCAAGGAAGGCAGCACCGGCGAAGAAGGCACCGGCCAAGCCGGCGCCGATGGATCACTCGAAGATGCCGGGAATGAACATGCCCGGCATGAAGCCATAAATGCGTGGCGTCCGCATCCGCGGAGCGCTCGCCACGCTGATCGCGGCCATCGCGTTGACGATGACGACCCCCGGGTCGGCATCGGCGCATGGCCGGCTCAAGAGCTCCATCCCGGCGGCTGGCGCGCACCTCGCGAGCGTGCCGGCGCAGGTGCGTCTGGATTTTTCCGAAGCGCCGGAGCTCACGTTCACCATGATCCGGCTGCAGACCGCCGACGGCCGCGCGATCGCGTTGACCGCACCGGCATACGCTACGGATTCCCGGCGCTCCATCGTCGCGCGGGTCGCGGAGGCAATGGTCGCGGGCACGTACGTCGTGATGTGGCAGATCGCGGGCGACGACGGACACCCGGTGCGCGGGCAATTCGACTTCGTCGTCGCACCGGGAGCTGATGGAATCGGAGTCGTTCCTGGTGCCGTGAGCGGAGCAGTTCCCGGGAATTCCGCCGCGACACCTCCGCACGACATGAGCGCGATGCACCACGATCCGGTGACGATGCCGCAGGGCGATGGCTTCGGCGCCGAATCACCCGCGTACGTGATCGTGCGATGGATCGGGTTCGTGGCGCTGCTCATCGTCGTGGGCGCCGCGGCCTTTCGCGCCTTCGTCCTGCGTCGCCTGCGAGGGGAGGGCGATCCGGAAGCGCGAACATGGGAACAGGCGATGACAATCGCGGCCGAACACGGCGCCGCTCGACTCGGGTTGCTCGCGGCACTCCTGCTGGCCACGACACTCGGATTTCGCCTGTTCGCGCAATCCTACGCCATGCACGGCGCCAGCGGCTCGCTCGACATCGTGCTGGTCTGGCAGATGATTCGTTCCACAACGTGGGGCGCGGGCTGGATGCTCCAGCTCGTCGGCGTCCTGCTCGCCGGTGCGGGATTCTACGGCGCACGCTTCGCGTCGCGCCGCACGGATGCGCCGCTGGTGCAACCGCCAGACACGACGCCCCGGCCGAGCACCACGTTGTGGTGGGGCCTCGCCTCCGCGGGTGCCGTCGCATGCGCCTTCTCTCCCGCATTATCCGGCCACGCGTCGTCGGCGCCGCGTTTCCGTGCGTTCGCCGTGCTCGCGGACGGAGTGCACGTGCTCGCGGCGAGTAGCTGGCTGGGAACGCTCGCCGTCGTGCTCGTCGCTGGCATCGCCGCTTCCCGGATGCAATTGGCCGAGCGGCGCGGAATGATGGTGCGATCACTCATCACGGCATTCTCGCCTGTCGCCCTCGTGGCCGCGGGCGTTGCCACCGTGACCGGCGTCTTTGCCGCATGGCTGCACGTCGGCACCATCCCCAACCTCTGGGGCACACGCTACGGCATCACCTTGCTCATCAAGCTGGGCGTGCTCGGCGTAGTGACGCTCACCGGATTCTACAACTGGAAGTTCGTCCAGCCGCGGCTTGGCACGGATGAGGCGACCATGAAACTGCAGCGGTCCGCCAGGGTCGAGGTCGCCGTGGCCGTGCTCGTCCTGCTCGTGACCGCTGTGCTCGTCGCGTCACCCACGTCGATGGACGCGAGCATGTAACCATCAACGCGTCGTGTCAGCGACGCATCGGGATATCGTCGCCGCTCTTCGTTCATCGCGTTCCATATATCGTCGTCGCTCTTCGTTCGTCGCGTTCCCTCACTCGTCGTCAACTCATCAAGGAGCACCATCATGTTCGGCACCTCACGCAACACCCTGAAGGCCGTCGCCGCCATCCTCGCCGTCACCATCACCGCGGCATGCGCGAAAAGCGGTGACAAGGTGGACAGCGACGCGAAGGACTCCGCGGCGGCTGCGACCGCCGCCGGCACACCGATGGACACCGGAATGGCGGGCATGTCCGGCATGTCCGGCATGGCGGGCATGACCGGCAACGCCGATCAGGACTTTCTTCGCATGATGAGCGATCACCACAAGGGATTGATCGCCATGGCTCACATGACCAAGGACCGGAAGGAAGGCGGCACCGCTGTCGCCGACGCCACGAAGCTCGACGCGGCGCAGGACATGGAGCTCGACCACATGGTCACGATGCTCGAGAAGGATTTCAAGGACGCGTACTCGCCCAAGGTGCTGCCGGCACACCAGGCGATGGCCGAGGCGCTCAAGAGCAAGACAGGGAAGGAGTACGATCGCACCTTCTATCAGAACATCATCCAGCATCATCAGGAAGCCATCAAGATGGTCGACGGCTACCTGCCGAACGCGAAGAATGCGATGCTGAAGCAGATGGCGGAAAAGATGAAGGCGGACCAGACGAAGGAGATTGCGGATTTCCAGAAGAAGGTCACCGCACTCGGGAGCTGAACGACTACATCGGATCGGTCGTCGATCGAAACTGCTCGACCACGGCTGGGGGATGCGGCGTAAGACCCCAGCCGGGAAGGTCCAGCCTTGCGACGGTCGCGTACGCATCCGCATCAGCATCGAATCGAAGCGCGCACGCGATGGAGCAGAGGTAGTAGGTCGCTCCTGCATGCTCTCTCTGATGAGGCGCCTGCGTGACGGTGATCGTCATGCCGCAGACGGGATCGATGCAATCGTCGCTGGGCGTCATCATGCCTCCGGTGTGAGTGAACCAATGCGAACAGCCCGGACAGATCATAGGAACGGTCGGCCAACGCCGCAATGACAACGCGGGCCAGGTAAAACCGCCGCCCGCGACCCGGCCGCGTAGATACGTCGCGTCTCCGTCCGCAACTCTTGCCGCCTTGCGCCATATCCGGCATCGCGCGACGTTGAAGAACGGTGAGTCGTCTAGCCTCGACGCCTATCCGCTCATCGAACGGGCTACGGGGCCGAGGCGCGATGTCCGACCGTATGAAGAGCATCGTCGACCGGGATCTCCCGCCCTGCGGGTGCAGCAGTCCGGGCGACGCCAGCGCCGCGACCTGCTACTGCGGCGTCGAAGATCTGCTCCGCATCATCCGGCGACGGTATTCGCTCGCGGTGATGAACGCCATCAAGAGCCATCCTCACCCGCGCTATCACGACATCGCCGAGGCGCTGCCGGGCATCAGCAGCTCCACCCTCGCGGAGACGCTGCGAGCGCTCGAGGCCGCGCAGCTGCTCCTCCGCCTGTCCGGATCGGGCGATAGCCCGTTTCACTCCTACGAGCTCACCGATTCAGGAACCAGGCTGCTCGGCCGCCTGCGCCAACTGCTCGCGGAACTGTAGCCGTGGTGATGATCGGCGCCCGAAGCCCGCAGCTCGCTTCGGTTCACCGAAGTGAAGTGGCGACGCTCTCCTGTCTATAGTAGCATCGCACTGTGCGCATGCTCGCGCGGGCACTTCGAACATGACCTGAGGGTGGGATGCTGGAGCGCCGGCTCATCGCGGTGGATGGCGTCGTGCAGGGAGTCGGCTTCCGGCCGTACGTGCACCGGTTGGCCGCCGCCAACTCGCTGCGCGGCTTCGTGCGGAATGCCGGCGGCGGCGTGCTGATAGACGTAGAAGGCGACCCAACGGGCGTCGCGGAGTTCTGCCGCCAGCTGCCGCTCACACCACCCCCGCTGGCCGAGATCGCCACCCTGCGCGTGGAAAGTGCGACGCCTCAGGAATATGCGTCGTTCCGGATCGCGACGAGTGACGCGGCCACGCGCGACGACGTGACGTCCATACCGCCGGACGCGGCGACCTGCGCGCACTGCGTGGCCGAGCTGTTCGATCCGGCGAATCGCCGTTATGTCCACCCGTTCATCACGTGCACGGAGTGCGGCGGCGCCGTGCCCCGTGCTCCTGCGCGGAGCATGGCGCGATGACGTCGGCCGGTCACGCGCACCACGATGACGCTTCAGAAGGAACGGTCGCCGCGTCGGACGACCTGCTTATCGAAGCCGAAGCGCTCATCGCGACCCTGAACGCGCATACCGATCCGTCGGTGGGAATAGCGACGTCCGCACTGCTCGAGCGCATCGACACCGTGCACCGCACGGCGCTCGCGCACCTCATGGGCGCCATCCAGTCGATGGCGGGCGATGCGTTCGTCAATCGTCTCACCGGCGACCCGGCCATCCGACTGCTGCTGATGTCGTACGACCTGCTCGCGGTGGACCGGCGCACACTGGCCGAGGAAGCGCTCGACGACGTGCGCGGCCATCTGCACCTGTACGGCGTCGACGTGGAGCTCATCGAAGTGCTCGGCGGCGTAATCACGGTGCCCATCCATGGCGTGACGCCAGCGGATACCACGTACGCGGGAGTGGTACGTGACCTGGAGGAGGCGCTGACTGCAGGCCTGCTCGGATTCCAGGAGCTGGAAATTCGCGACGGCAAGGACGCGCGCGCCGTCGCCGCGGACTCGACGTTTCTTCCGGCGGCATCGCTCAAGCGCGCATTTCGTCCGGTCTACCGCGATGTCTGCCGCCTCGATGCGCTCGCGCCGGGCACTACGCGCGGCGTCGTGGTGGACGACGTCATGGTGCTGCTCGTGCGCGTGGACGATGAGGTGTTCGCGGTGCGGAACTGCTGTGGCGACGGCCCGCTGCCGCTCGACTACAGCACGCTGGAGGGTACGGAGCTTCGCTGCAGCTGGCATGGCTGCCGCTACGACGTGCGAACGGGACACAGGCTCGACCGGCCCGACGCATCGCGCGAGGAGTATCTCAGTGTACTCCCGGTGCGTGTGAGCGACGGTGTGATTCAGGTCGTCGTCGGCACCGCCAGCGTGGCGGCGGCGGGAGCACCGCGATGACACGCACCCTCATTGCGGGATTCGGAAACGTGCTGCGTGGGGACGACGGATTCGGTGTCGCGGTGCTGCGCCGGCTCGGCGAACGCGGTGTCGCGAGCGACAGCGTGGAGTTGCTCGACGTCGGCACCGGCGGCATCCGGATGGCGCAGGAGCTCATCACGCCGTACGACCGGCTGATCATCATCGATGCGGCGACGCGCGGCGAAGCACCAGGCACGGTGTACAGCCTCATCGTCGATGGCGTGCAGCCGACGCACGAGATCGACATGCACACGACGGTGCCGTCGCGCGCACTCGAGGTGGCGCAGGCGTTCGGACCGCTGCCGGCCGAAGTCTATCTCGTGGGCTGCGAGCCGCTCTCGGTGGATGAACTGACGACCGAGCTCAGTCCGGTCGTTGCCGGCGCCATCGACGAGGCAGTGCGCCGTGTGGAGGCGCTGCTGCGGCTGATGGCGCGGGGCGACGTGCTGCTGGTCACCAGTCGTACTGCTGAGTACCGTCTCACCGAGACGGGTCGTCGCGAAGCGGCTCGCCGGTTCGCCGCGGAGTTCGCACCGTTACTCAGCCAGGGACACGGTGAGTGCAGCGATCCGGAGTGCGACTGCCACACGAGCGAAGGCGGCGCGGCGGAATGTCATGCGCGTACCCATACGCACGAGCCGCATGGCGCGCACTGATCGACGTCGCCGGTTCGACAGACCACCAACGAGAGCACGAATGCGGATCGCGATTGCGGGAAAGGGCGGCACGGGCAAGACGACTATCGCGGGAACGCTGGCGCGCGCGCTGGCCCGCACTGGTCGTGAGGTGCTCGCGATCGATGCGAACACCAATCCCAATCTCGCGAGCGTACTCGGTATCCCGCCGGCAAGTGCGAATGCGATCGTCGGGTTGCCGCGCAACCTGATGCAGCGGACGACGCACGAGGACGGCACGACCACGACGAAGTTCGGCGCCGACCCGGAGGCGCTGATCCGGGAATACGCCATCCGTGGCCCGGACGACGTTCAACTGATGGTGATGGGCCGTGTCGGGCACGGCGGCGCTGGCTGACTCTGCAGCGCCCACGCCACGGTCCGTGGCTTTCTCGGTGAAGTGGTCGCGCGCGCGGAGAGCGACCGGCATGTCGTCGTGGACATGGAGGCAGCGCTGGAGCACCTGAGCCGCGGCACCGGGCGGCACGTCTCCCGGCTCGTCGCCGTCCTCGAGCCCTACTACCGCTCGATGGAAACGGCGCGAAACGTCGTCGCGCTCGCGACCGAGCTCGGCGTGCCGGATGTCGTCGTGGTGGCGAACAAGGTGCGTGACGCCGCCGATCGTGAAGCGATCACGGAGTTCTGCCGCACGCACGCGATGCGGCTGGTCGGTGAAGTGCCGTACGACGGACAGCTCGCCGACGTGGAGCGCAGCGGGCGCGCCCCGATCGATGCGGCGGCTGGATCGCCGGCCGTCGTCGCGATCGAGGCGCTTGCCGGACCACTCGGCAGCGACGCCCCGATGGCGATGACGCGTCTGGTGGGCGCTACCTGACCGACCAGGTCGTGGAGAGCTGGTCCGTGCCCCACGCGAAGCGCAACTCCCCGCGCGCCACTCCCGGCTCGAGCGACGGAATGAGCCACATGGTGAGTGTCTCCATCGGCGACGCGAGCATGGTATGGCGCAGGTCGATGCGCGCGATGTCGAGGCTGTCGCTGAACTGCATCGGCGTCTGTCCGGCATTCCGCTGCACGACGAGCTTCCAGCCCGCGCGACCAGGCACGGCGTAGAGCACGTACGCGCCCTTCGTGAGCGTCGCGCTGCCAAGCATCAGGTCGACGTCGGTGGTGATCGTGGTGGTGCCGTTGGCTCCCAGGCGCCACGGCTTGTCGTACGGCACGAGGCTATCGGAGTGCAGCGTACGTCCACGAAGATGCGGCTGCCCGTAGTCGAGGCGGATCATCATCGGCTTCGCCGGTGCCGCGGCGGGCGCGGCAGCAGGCGCAGCCGCTGCAGGAGCAGGAGCGGGCGTCATGCCGGCCATACCAGCCATGCCGGCCATGGCTCCCGCCGGACGCGGATACGACAGCGAGACTTCACTCGTCGCACGGCTGCTCGCGCCGGGACGCAGCACGGCCTGCGCTACCATCGGCGAAGCGAACATCACGGTTGCCATGGTCGCGAGTGCGACCGGGAAAGCACGAGAACGATTCATGGTCGGCAGATCGAGAGTAAGGGTTGAATGGACATCCTGCCGGAACCTATGGGCGTCCAGGCGTGCGCGCCACCGAATGCGCCGGACAGTCCGCACGAGTCGTGCACACTCGGTGAACTCGACGCGACGTCGTACCCGTCAGTCTCCGCCGAGTGCCGCAGCGTACGCATCCGCGAGGAGATTCACGCCGAGCACGGTGATGGTGATGGCGAGGCCGAGGAAGAGGGCCAGCCACCACGCGACGCGAAGGAATCCCTGCGCCTGCGCCGCCAGCATTCCCCAGCTGATCGCGCCCGGATCACCGAGCCCGAGAAAAGCGAGCGTCGCTTCCAGCAGCAGCACCTGTCCGAACAGCAGTCCGAGCGTCACGATCACCGTCGGCATCAGGTTCGGCAGCAATTGCCGACGCACGATATGGCCAGCGGGAGCGCCCATCGCCACGGCGGCGCGGACGAAATCGAGGTCGCGCATCGCGATCACTTCGGCGCGAACCACGCGTGCGAGCGATGGCCACGACGTGAAGCCGAGCACGAGAATGATCCGATCGAGTCCCGGTCCGAAGAGCGCGATCACCACGACGGCGAAGAAGAAGCGGGGGATGACCTGGAACAGCTCCGTCGTGCGCATGAGCGCAGCATCGATGTAGCCGCCGCGATAGCCGGCCGTTGCGCCGATCGCGATGCCGCATACGCGAGTGCGATGGCGCTGACGGCGCACGCGACGAGCAGCGACGTGCGCGCACCGAACAGGACGGCGCTCAGCACATCGCGGCCGAGCGAGTCGGTGCCCATCGCGTGTGCGACGGAAGGAGACGCGGCGAGCGGAGCGAGATCAGCGAACACGAATGCGCGGATCGAGCGCGGCGTATGCCAGGTCCGACAGCAGATTCACCAGCACGACGGTGAGCGACACGACGAGAAAGATGCCGAGCAGGATGGGTGTGTCGCGCGACTGGAGTGATGCCAGCAGGAGGCGACCCATGCCCGGCCAGCCGAAGATGATCTCGACGATCGATGCACCGGCGATCAGGTGGCCGATCCTCGCGCCGACGATGGTGACGATCGGAAGCATCGCGCGGGGCAGTGCGTGACGTACGAGCGCTTGTGCCTCGCCCAGTCCCTTCGCGCGCGCCGTCCGGATGTGGTCGCGGGCAAGCTCGTCGAGCAGGGTGCTGCGTGTGACGCGCACGAGCACGGCGATCTCCTGCGACGCGAGGACGAGCGCGGGGAGGGCGAGATGTCGCGCGACGTCCCACGCTCGCAGCACGCCAGCGGAGTCGCCACCAGCCGACGTCATGCCCTGAACCGGGAAGATGCCCAGTTTCAGCGACAGTCCGAGAATGGCCAGCTGCCCCACCCAGAACGCCGGTGTGGAATAGAGGCCGAGCGCCAGCGTGCTGATGCCCACGTCCCGCGCGCCGAACGGTCTCGCGGCGGCAATCGCTCCGAGTGGAATCGCGACCAGAAGGGAGAAGAGAAGTGCGGTGCCGGTGAGGAGGATGGTCGCGGGCACGCGCTCGAGGATCACCTGCAGCGTGTCACGACCATACACCTATGAGAATCCGAGATCGCCGCTGGCCACCTGTTGCAGGTAGATCGCCAGCTGTCGGGGCAGCGACTGGTCGAGTCCGAATCGTTCGCGCATGAACGCGTAGTACGCCGCATCGCCGTGCTCGCCCGCCAGTGCCAGCACTGGATCGCCCGGTGCGAGATGCGTGAGAAGAAAGCCGATGATGACGATCGCCAGCACGGTGGGCACGACCTGCAGCAGCCGACCCGCGACGAACCGCGCAGTCACTTCGTACACGCCGCCGTGGCGGCGAAGTGCGATGACCCGCTGAAGCCGTGGCAACGCGCCGAATAGGCGCGCAGGTTGGACGTCTCCACGAGCCAGACGTACGGCTGATCGCGCACGGCCAGCGCCTGGATGTCGTGGTACAGCCGGCGGCGCTCGGGCAGGGCGATCGACGCGCCCGCGCGATCGAACAGGCTGTCCATCTCGGCACTCCGGTATCCCGCCATGTTGGAGAACGGCACCGGCGCGATGCTCGATGTCACGTACATCCGGCGAACACCGATTTCGGGATCCGTGCCATTGCAGTACGCACCGATGGCGGTGTCGAAATCGCGTGCGGTGAACACCGAGGCGGCGAACACCGCCTGCTCGAGCGGTTCGGGCCTGAGGTCGATGCCGACGCCGTGCAGTTGTCGACTTCGCCGGCCTCGAGCGCGGCAACCTGGGTATCCTCGTCCGGGATGATCCGCAGGACGACCGCCTTGAGTGCCGACGGTCCGCGAAAGTACCGATCGTTCACCGCATAGCGGATCTCGCTGTGTGGCGTGTACGACACGAAGCGAAAGGGACCGGTGCCCACCGGCGCCACGTTCACTGGATTGCGCAGCGGGTCCCGGCCGGCGTAGAGATGCGCCGGCAGGATGGGCGCTTCACTGACGTCGAGCTGTTGCAGGAGAGGCGCGTAGGGACGGCGAAAGGTGAACAGCACCGTCGAATCGTCCACCGCCGAGACACTGACGAGCGACGACGCCATCGACGCGCGGGTGCGCGCATGATAGCGCAGCAGCATCTGCTCGAAGGTGAAGACGACGTCGGCCGCCGAGAACGGAGCGCCGTCGTGCCATCGCACGCCCTGCCTCAGGTGAAAGCGGTAGCGAGCCCCGCCATCTTCCACGTCCCACCGCACGGCGAGGGCTGGAGACGGCCGTAGTGAATCGTCCAACGCGAGCAGCCCGTCGTACAGCAGGCCGGCCGCGGTGTGCACGCCGCCGTTCGTGGTGATCGCCGGATTGAGCTGTCCGGGGTCGCCCGCGATCGCCGCGACGAGCGTCGCCGGATCGCGCGCGACGCGCTCGCTCATGCACGCGGCGCCTCCATACGCCAGAAGCACCATCAGCGGCCCGCGAAATCGGCGCCGATGACCGGCCCTATCGTTCATGTGCAGGCCCGCCGCTCAACGCGCTCAGGATGCGACAGTCCGCCACCGGCACGACGCCGGCGCATTCGCTGATCACGCGGTCCAGCTCCGCGCGCAACGCGCCGAGTCGCGCGAGCTTCTCGTCCACCTGCGCCAGGTGTGCCCGCGCGATGCGATTCACGTCGGTGCACGGGCGGCTCGGGCTGCCGTCGTTCAACGCGAGCAGCTCGCGTACTTCGTCCAGGCTGAATCCGAGCTCCCGGGCGCGGCGAATGAATTGCAGGCGTTCGACGTCGTACTCGTCGTACCGGCGATAGCGCCCGGGACCTCCCCGCGCGGCCGCCGGCACCACATGCTCCCGCTCGTAGTAGCGGATGGCCTCCGCGCTCACTCCGGACCGGGTGGCCAGCTCGCCGATCGACAGCGTCGTATCCGCCTTTCCGTTCGCCATCGTCGTCCTCTCGAGGGGGGTTGACCTTGTAGCCACTACAAGGTGTACAATACTTATCAGATCCCACGAACGGGAGGCGGTTTCGTCCCGATTCGCGCAGGACACCAGTCACCCGGGAGCGATCGATGATCACCGAACTCACGTCCGACGCCTGCTGCTGCGACTGTCCGTCGTGCGGCTGCGGTTGCGACAGCGGTCCATGCTGCGGGAAGTGCTGCTGCTGCTGAGCAGCGCAATGCACCCTGAACACTCCACGGGCCGCCGAGATGGCGGCCCGTGGTGCATTCGGCATCGCCTCGGTCGCGCAGGAGCGTTCCGACACCAGATACCCACAGTGCTGCTGACGGCCGTGCTTGCCTTTGCCTCCGCGCGTTCGGCGGGGGCCCAACAGCCGGCGTCGCCGGTTGCCGCACCGCGCGATACGCTCGCCACCGTGCGTATCCGCGTCACCCGCAACTCGAGCGGCACGACGCCGGTGGAAGGTGTGCTCTTACGCGTGGAACGTGTTGCTGCACAGTCCGATGTTGACGGTCGCGCGACGCTGCGGCTCGGTTCGGGCAATCGCGTGCTGCGCGCGACGCGTATCGGCTTCCGCCCCGACTCGCTGCTCCTCACTCTTCGCGCCGGCGCCGATACGACGGTCACGATCGTCCTGGCGGAGCAGGCGGCCGAACTGGAAGGGATGGTGGTGAGCGCCACGCGCAGCGAGCGCCGAGTGGAAGACACCCCACTGCGCGTCGAGATCGTGGACGAGGAGGAAGTCGCGGAGAAGACGTCCATGCGACCCGGATCGGTCGCGATGCTGCTCGCCGAAACGGGAGGACTCCGGGTGCAGACGACGTCGCCGTCGCTCGGCGGCGCGGCGGTTCGCGTGCAAGGGCTGCGCGGCCGCTACTCGCTCCTGCTCGCGGACGGCCTCCCACTCTACGGCGGACAGGCGGGCGGCCTGGGATTGCTCCAGATTCCGCCGGTCGATCTCGGACGAGTGGAGATCATCAAGGGCGCGGCCTCGGCGCTCTACGGCAGCTCGGCACTGGGCGGAGTGATCAACCTCGTATCGCGCCGGCCGCGCAGTGAACGCGAACGCGAAGTCCTGGTGAACCAGACGAGCCGTGACGGCACCGACCTCGTGCTCTTCTCGGCCGCGCCGCTCACCGAGCGGTGGGGGTACACGATGCTCGCCGGTGCACATCGTCAGCGACGCCAGGACATCGATCGCGATGCGTGGACCGACGTGCCGGGTTTCCGTCGCGTCGTCGTCCGCCCGCGCCTCCACTTCGACGATCACGGCGGGCGCACGGGATTCCTGACCGGAGGATTCACCGGCGAAAGCCGTGAAGGCGGAACCATTGGCGGCTTCGCGCCGGACGGCAGGCCGTACGATGAACGACTGCGAACCCGGCGTGCCGACCTCGGGGGCCTGGGACGCGCACTGATCGCCGGCGGTCCGCTGAAGGGCGCGCTCGTCTCCGTGCGCGGTTCGGCCATGGAGCAGCGACACGATCACACATTCGGTGACGTGCGTGAGAACGACCAGCATCGAACGTGGTTCGCCGAGGCCACGCTTGCCGTCCCGCGCGGACGGGTCACTCCGCTGGTGGGTCTCGCTTTCCAGCAGGACACGTATCGCGCCGCCGACGTGCCCGGCTTCGACTACACGTACGACATTCCTTCAGTGTTCACGCAGGCGGATATCGACGTGACCGGGCGGCTCACGCTGTCGGCCAATGCACGGGTGGATGCGCACAGCGACTATGGCACCTTCGTGAATCCGCGGCTCTCGGTGCTGGTGCGCGGCCTCGCGGAAGGCGTGTTCGCCGACTGGACGACTCGCCTGTCGGGCGGTACGGGCGCCTTCGCACCCACGCCGTTCACGGATGAGACGGAGGTCACTGGACTTTCTCCCGTCACGCCGCTTCGCGGTCTTCGCGCCGAACGGGCGCGCAGCGCGTCGCTCGATATCGGCGGACCGGTGCGGACGGCGGCCAGCGGCGTGGAGTTCAACGGAACGCTGTTCGGCTCCGTGATCGACCACGCCGTTCAGGTCCGCGACGAACCGGGGGTGACGCTGAACGGTGCCTCGCGACTGGGCCTGAATAACGCGCCGACACCGACGCGCACGTGGGGTGGCGAGCTGTTGGCCCGCGTGGCACGTGAGCCCTTCCGCGTGACGGCCACGTACACGTATCTGCGCGCCACCGAATGGGATCCCGCCACGGCGCCGGTAGACCGCGTTCGTCGCGATGTTCCGCTCAGTCCGCGTCACGCCGGCGGACTCGTCGCCAGCATGGAGCATGAAGGTGAGAGCCGCCTGGGGCTCGAGCTGTACTACACGGGGAGGCAGTCGCTGGAGCACGATCCGGCTCGTCGGGAGAGCAAGCCGTACCTGCTCGTCGGCCTGCTCGGCGAGCGCCGGTTCGGACCGGCACGGGTGTTCGTGAACGCGGAGAACCTGACGAACGTGCGGCAAACGCGCGACGACTCGCTCATCCTCCCCGAGCGCGGCGCCGGCGGGCGCTGGACGACCGACGTCTGGGCGCCGCTGGAAGGGTTCGTCGTCAACGCGGGCGTGCGAGTCGGATACTGAGGTTGCGTGCGCAGGACGGCGAGACGAGCATGGTCCCCATGTATAAGCACCCGTCCACGGCTTTCCTGCTGGCGAGCTTGCTCTCGCCCATAACGTGCAGCTAGAATCGCTCGCCGCGCGCTTCGCGTGCCGCGCTCCCCACTGGTCGGATGCGCGTCCACATGGTGAAGAAGAAGACCGCCACGCCTGCGATCTGCGCCAGGCCTGTCGCCAGCACCGCCACTCGTAGCGCGATGCTGTCGTGCGACGGGCGCAAGAGCTCACCCAGAATGCGACCGGCGGTTCCAACGGTGAGCAGCCAATACGCCGTCTCGACCAGTGCCGGCTGGTACCTGCCATCTCCCGCCTGCGGACGTGGAAACATCCACAGTGCCACGCCCAGAATCATGAGCATCACGAAGCCGACGAAGACGGCGTGCGTATGCGCGCTCACAACGTAGGAGGATGCGAGCTTTCCCGATAACTCGCGACGCGCCATCATCCATCCGCCAATTGCAAGGCCAACGGCGAGAAAGAGGATTGCGGTCTTGAGGAAGCGTCGCACCAGAGACGTCATTTTCGACTCGACAGTTGCTCGTCAATTCGGCGGAGCGAACGAAAGGCGTAGCGGCGAGGCCGCTAGAACACCTTGATCGGCACAGGCGTCGGCAGGTCGACGACGAATTTCTCCGTGCGCTGCGACGATGCCCGGGCATACCATGCGTCGTCCTTTCCTGCACCATTCGCCTCCATGATGCGCTTCGCCAACGCTACGATCTCGGCGTTCGTCATGCGGATGGAACCGTGCGATACCGCCTGGCCAATCGAGCTGGGCTGGTTCGTTCCATGAATCGTGCGTGGCAGATCATAGACGAGCTGCGCCCTGCCGAGCGGATTGTTCGGCGCGCCGGACTTCTTCGGATCGCGTTCCTCGGCCCACGATTCGTCGGGCGGAACCCATTCAGGGTTGAAGATCACCTGCTTGATGGTCCACTCGCCCGTCTGGGTCGGCCACTTCGACGAACCTACCGCGACGGCATGCGTCGCGACGCGGGTGTCGCCTTCGTACAGGTACAGCTTGCGCGCGGCGAGATCGACCTCGACGCGAGTCGTCGAGGACACGACGGGAGCCTTTGCGGTGTCGGGCACCGGCGCGGCAGGCGGCATGCTCGTCGTCACCGGCGTGGGCGCGGCGGCGGATTGCGCCGGCGCCCGCGCGGTATCCGCATTCGCGCTGTCGCCTGCGTCGCTCACGGTACATCCCGCGACGAACATGGCAATCACGACCGCAACCATCTTGAACGTTTTATACGAAACCAACCGCATCACATCGTCTCCGGACTCTGGATGCACGCCGCAGAGGCAAGAGCCGTGCGTGTCGGCACTGCGGCGCTCGGCAGCATCCATCATCAGCCCGACGACGACCCTCCCGACGCCGCATCCGGCGCGGGTGCGAAGCAGAAGAGCTTGCGCGCTACGGTCGCATGAAATGGCAGGTGTAACCGCCAGGATTCTTCCGTAGATAATCCTGGTGGTACGCCTCGCCGCTGTACCACGCGGATGCCGGCTCGATCGTCGTCGCGACCGGACGCTTCCACTTTCCCGATGCGTCCACTCGCGACTTCACCTGCTCAGCCATCTCTTTCTGTTCAGGCGTCTGCGGGAAGATCGCCGAGCGATACTGCGTCCCGGTGTCGTTCCCCTGTCGATTGAGCGTGGTGGGGTCGTGCAGCTTGAAGAACCACTGCTCGAGCAGCGTCTCGTAGGTCAGCACCGATGGGTCGAAGGTGACGCGTATCGCCTCCGCATGTCCCGACTTGCTGTCGTGCGTGTCATGATAGGTGGGATTCTCGAGCCAGCCACCCGTGTAGCCGACGTCGGTGTCGAGCACGCCGGGCACGGCGCGCAGGATTTCCTCGACGCCCCAGAAACAGCCTGCCGCAAAGACGGCCACTTCGGTCTGCCTGGCGGTCGCAACGGCCGCGCCGCCCCTCGTCTGTTCCGCACTCATGGCGTTCGTCTCCAGTCGATCATGTCGGGATGCTCGCGCGCATCGGACTGCGGAGCGTCAACCGCGCACCACGCCGCAGGCGATCCGACTGCCTGAATTGCCGGCGGGGTCGGAACGATTATCGTCCGCGCTCATGTGAATCACCACCGCCGCACCATCACTGTCCAGTAAGGCGTCGCGGCCGCGAAGGGTTCCGCCCGCCGTCACGAGGCTCACCATCGCGGAGCCGTCGGCCGAGACGTTGACGTTCGGCATGTCACCCAGGTGTGGACCTTCGGGATTCTGAAGACCGTGCTTACGGCTCATCGGATTCCAGTGAGGTCCTGCGGACTCGAAGGGCGCCTCACACCGGCCAGTCGTGTGCAGGTGAATGCCGTGCATGCCCGGCGGAAGGCCACGAACGACGCCTCCCAGCATCAGCCCCCCAGCCGTATTCGTCAGGACAAGCGTCCCGACGTCGCGCCCCATGTCGTCGCGCATCGGCACATCGGCGCGCTCCATGCTGGACCCTCCGTACGCGGAGCAGGCGGAGAGCGCGAGCGCGATGAAAGTGGCGCGGGGGAAGGGATGCATGATGGCTCCGTGATCGATGAGTGAACGCACGTGTCGAGCAACGAGCGTGCCCCGCGCGAATCGCTGGCGTACGCGCTCGTGGGTCAGCGGGCTCGCACCGTGCCGAGTCCGCCATCCACACCCAGCACCTGACCGGTGACCCATGCGTTCTCTGGTGCGACGAGCCACGCCAGGGCGGAGGCCACGTCGTCGGGCTCGCCCAGCCGCGCGAGCGCGTGCATCGCGATCGACGCCTGCTCCGCGCTGGGTGAGCCGGTGATCCGCTTGGTGAGCGGCGTGCGCACGAGCCCCGGTGCCACACAGTTCACGCGCACGTTGCGCGCTGCGTACGTGGCGGCAGCCGACAGGGTGAGGCCGATGACGCCGGCCTTCGCCGCGGCGATCGCTTCGTGGTTGGCGAGTCCGGAGCGCGCGGCAGCAGACGACACGAGCGCGATGCTGCCTCCACCGAGTTCGCCAAGCGTGCGCGCCGCGGCACGCGTCACCGCGAAGGCCGTGGTGAGGCTCGCGGCGATCGTCGCGGCGAACTCGTCGGCTTTGGTGAGGTGCGCCGGCTTGAGCAACAGCGAACCTGCGCAGTTGATCACGCCATCGAGTCGTCCCGTACGCTCGGCGGCCTCGCGCACGCAGCGATCCACCGCGTCGAAGTCCGTCGCGTCGACGACCGCGTACGCCGCTCCGACATCACGCGCGAGTGCGGCGATCCGGTCGCCGTCGCGGCCCGTGATCGTGAGTGTCGCGCCGCCGCTGGCGAGCCGGCGTGCGAGCGCGGTACCGATGCCGCTCGTCGCGGCGAATACGAGGAATGCTGGGGAACCGGTCATGCCAGGCGAATGACGGCGGACCCGTCCCGGTTCCGGCTCGGGGCGAAAGCGCTACCAGAGCTTCGAGAATCGCTCCGCGAAACCGGCCACGTGGCGCGTACTGGATGCCGGCGGCCTCCGGCTCGCTGTGGGCGTGAAGGTCAGCTCCACGGCGCCAAGGCGGATCGTGCTGCCACGCACCAACGCGCGCTCGCCTGAGATCCGATGGCCATCCACATGGGTGCCGTTGGACGAGCGCAGGTCCACGAGGAACCAGTCGTCGCCCTTCAGGAGCAGCGTGGCGTGTGACGTCGATACGCTGTGATCGGCGACCCGCACATCATTCTCGACGCCTCGGCCCAGCGTGCTGACGGCACGATCGATCCGCCAGCGCTCACCCGCGAGCTTGCCCCGTGTGACCTCGAGCAGGGCGAGGGGTGGTGGCAGCGGAGTGGACACGGGCTGACTCCTCGCGGACTCCTGCGGCGCGGGCGGGATTACGGGTGCGGCGAGCAACACGGTGACGGCATTCGAGCTGGCAACGGGCGTAGTGGCAAGTCGACGTGGTGCCGGCTCGGACATCGGCGCAGCGTCGTAGGCGAACCGGTGCCGCCCGATGTCGACACGGGCGCCATGCCGAAGCACGAGCGGTGTCACGCCGACGTTGCGCTTGTTCACTCGCACGACCGCCCGGCGAACGATGCGCGCGATGGTGGCCGTGCCGTCGGGAAAGACGGTGACCTTCGCGACAGGCGTCACGTTCGCCACCGGAGCAGATGCAACCATCTCCGATATGTCGCCGCCGAGCATGTTGTCGCCAGCCGACAGGAGGAGACGGTCGGCACCGGAAGTCAGAGACGGCATGGATGCAGTTGTTGGACAGTTGCTTCGCGACGTCACCCACGGCGCGGGAGGCGACGCGAAGCGTCACCTCTATAGACGCGAGAACGCGATGTGAGTTACGCGCGACGCACGAACCAAGGGTGATCGCAATCACACTGCGCTCAGGGCGCGGAGACGGTTCGCTCGGCGACGATGTCGTCCGCTCTCGATGGCCCGGTCTCGCCAGCATCGCCGTCGCGCCGCCGATTCGGACCGAACGAATAGATGAGCACGCGGCGGTCATCGCTACCAGACCGGACCGTCTTGATCCAGTAGGCCGTACCCCACGGATCGACCGCGTACTGACGTCGTGCCTGCGCGTCCGTGCCGGACGGTCCCGCGCATCTGGCCTGCTGGAACGAGCGCAAGTCGACGAGCTCGACGTATCCGTCCTGCGCTGCCGTCCAGACTCGCTTGTGGATCGAGCCGCGCTGCAGCAACTGATCGCGCGTCACCGAGTCGGCGATGGCGCCATTCACCAGTCCATCGATCTCGGCACGCGCGCACGCGACGCCCTGTGGATCGTCGCCAGCGCGGCGGGCGCTCATGATCGTCAATGCGACTGCGGCCACCAGCGTTGCGCCCACGATGCTCCAGAGCCGCACGAGTGGCAGCGTTGCCGATGCGAGGAAGAGGAATCCCGCCAGGCACTCCACCCACTCGCCGGTGAACTCGACGGGGTAGACGATCAGCAACGCGACACAGGCGATGAGCCACGGTGTGATCGCGAGCGGTGGAGCGGTGGCGCCGAGTCGATCGGCAAGCGATCGTCCCCAGCGCGTGAACGTGGAAGCCGGGAGAACCACGCCGAAGCCGATCAGGGACGCGGCGAGCGCCCATTTCGGACGGCCAAACACCTCCGCGAAGTTATGGAGGTTGAACTCCTGCTGCGTGTTGTGCGCGAGGAACGGGACAGGGGGCGTAAAGCCCAACAGGCGTTGACCCCAACTGAACTCCTCTCCCGCCACGAACAGACAGAACAGGCCGATCAACCCGTCGAAGACGCGTCGCTCTCGCACGGCCCGAGTGATTCGAATGGCGGCAGCGGACGCGAACAACAACGCCGTCCACCACTCGACGACGCGATCTTCCTGCATGGCCGCCGCATACCGATCGGGCGCACGGTGGGCGAAGGCGAGCATGCCGATTATCCAGCCGAGTGCGGCGAGGTGCACCAGCAACGACACGGGTGGCCTCGATCCACCGAGGCCACCCGTGTTCGCTGAACCGTCGTGCTCATCAAGCGCGTGAAGGGTCATGCCGGCACGATAGGTCGACGTATCGCGGTCGTCCAGTCAGGTCAGGATCATCGTCCGCCGAGCACGGCGCCGAGCACCTGCGACATCGGATACCGTGTCGGGTAGTTCACATCGGGCAGCCGCCCGTTCGGGTTGCGCCGCGTCTGACGGTTGTCGCAGCGGCCATCCTGATTCACGTCGATGCACGCGTCACGTCGGTCGCGCCGGTCACGATTGCCCCGCCCGCGACGGCCGCGATTGTCGTCGCTGTCCTCCGAATCCGAATCGGAATCCGCATCCGAGTCCTGGTGCGAACCGCGGCGCCTGTCGTAGCGGCCGTCGCGATCGTCGCGATTCCGGTCCGAGCGACGCGATGCGAGCACGCCCCCATCGCGTCGTGACGATTGCGCACCACGGTCTCGCCGGACCTGCGCGTCGGCCGGCGCCGCGGCGAGGATATCGATGGCGAGCACGGTGAGCGCGAGCAACAGAAATGACTTGAGTCGTGACATGCCGAATCTCCTCAGCGGTGGATGACCCACTGGAAAGCATGGAGAAGGCCACGCAATCGCCACGTATTCGAAGTCGAAACGCGCTGCAAGCAAACGGTTTACGAGACTGTGATCCGGATCACGCACCGCGCGACCGTCCACTCGGCCGGACACCGCTGTCCATTGTCACGGACAAGGTCGCGAAGCCAGGCGGGCAGGCGTCATGGCGTGCGTGCCAGCTCGCGGAGCCGTTGCCGTACCTGGTCCGTCGTCGCACTCGGTGAGTCGCCACGATGCATGAGGAACCGATCGTAGGCGAGTCGCGCGGCGCGTGGGTCACCGGCGCGTTCGGCGAGACGTCCCTCCTCCCGCCACGCCGTCGCGAGATATCGTGGCCACCCCGAGAGGTACGGTCGCTTCCGGATCGCGCGAAGTGCACCGCCCGGGTCACCGGTTCGTTCCAGCAGCCGCGCGATGGCGATCGACGCATAGGCGCTGGCGTCTCCAGCACCCTGGGGAGTGAAGACCAGCGAGTCGAGCCGTTGAATCCTCATTCGGGCATCGCGCCGCCCAGTCGTGACGGCGAGCGCGGCGTCGAGCAACTCGGCACACGCACGAGGCGTCGCGCTCACTCGCGTGGACGGATCGATCGTGGGTCGAGCGCGGAGCAGGTCGACGAATGTGCGCACGCCAGTCGTGTCGTCTCGAGCGAGCCGCCACTGTCCCACGACACAGGCGTTGGCCAGCCATCCGTCCCAGCTCGTCGGCACGGACACCGGTGTGGCACTCGTCCGTTCCGCCAGTGCACGGGCGGCGTCCATCCCTGCCGACGCATCGCCGTCCGCGTAAATCGCATCGAGTACACGAAGTCGCAGCCACGCGTCGGATCCGGGCTGCAGGCGACGAAGCCGCGTCGTGCTCTCGAGGGCCTCACTGATCCGTCCCTGATTCAACGACATGCTGTGTTGCGCGAGCAGCAGATCGGCACGATCGACGTCGACTCCGACGCGGGACTGCAGGACGGCGACGGCGCGAGCGCCATCATCGAACGCGATGCCCTCGAACTGACTCATGGTGGCGACAGCACGAAGATCGGCCGCAGGGAACCGCGAGAATTCGTTGCGCAGTCGTCGCCGTGTCGCCGAATCTCCACGGGCCGCGGCCGCATGCCAGCGCGTGGCGGCCGACATGGCACCCGAGGTATCGGCGGCGATCGCCGGCGTTGGCATATAGAGCCGTGCGAGAAGATCGGTTGCGGGCTCGTGTCGCGGGCTGATCGTGAGCGCACGTCGAAGCGAGGCGATCGCCTGCTGCCTGGAGGACGGCAGGCTCGCCGAGGCGCCATCCTTGAGCAGGCGAACGCTCAGTGCGTACCATGCATCGGCGCTGGACGGCGCGCGATCGACGATGCGCTGCCACGCGGCCGTCTGCTCGGCGGACGTCGGCAGCGCGCCATCGCGCGGTCCGACGAGCGCCTCGAGCAGCGCGTGGTCGCGTTCGTTCAGGTTCGCGCGGAACGTCCACGCGATGCGCACGCCGTCGCGAAATGACGATTCCACGTTCAGCCGATCGGCCGTGAGTGCCTTGTACAGTCCCGCCAGCGCGAACGACGAGTCTCGGCGCAGCGCACGATCGTACGAGACGAGCGCCCGCGAAAACTCACCCTGCCGATACGCGGACTGACCGGCGAGGAAGGCCTGCAGCGCGGGCAGTGAATGCGATGTGTACTGAGCCAGCGATTCGTCCTGCCCCGCTTCGGAGACGAGCAGTCGGGCGGCGAGTCGGTCGATGAGCGACGTGATACTGTCCGCGGCGCCGGACACGCTGGCCTGTGCGCTCACGGTGCCTTGCGGCACCAACAGGACCGTGGCACTCAGCACGGCGCCCGATCGTGTCCCGACCACGCTGCCCACCACGACGCGCTCCGCGCCAAGCTGCGCGGCGAGCTTCACCACCGTGTCATTCCCGACGTTCGCGTCGCCGGTGAGTCCCGCCGCGCGCCATGCACCGAGCACGGCACCCGCATCCACCGAACGTGCGGCGGTGTCGTCAGCGAGTCGTGTGGACAGCAGCTCGACCATGCCCTCCCGCAGGAAGGCGAGCGACGCGTCCGCACCAGAGACGCGGAAGGGGGCGACGACGACGCGCTGGGGTGCGGCCAACGCGCGGACGGTGGACGCGCGGTCCGCGCGGCGACCGACGAGCACGCCCGATCCCACGAGTAGCGAAACGAGAAGGGCCGCGATCGCCCATCGCCACCAGGATGACGACGCGCGTCGTACCGGCACCCAAACCCCTACCTCGGCGGTGAGCGCGGTTCCGGCGTGTGGGCCGTCCGGTGTCGCACTCGTGCGACTCGCCATCACCTGTGGAGCTACCGATTGCTGACGAGCCGCGACATCAGGCTCACGCACGATGGTCGGAGCCGGGGTCCAGTCGATACTCTCTCGAAATCGGGCGGCGAGCGCCTCGACGACGGGATCCGGATCGATGTCGAGCTGCTCGCGAAGCAGTGCGGCGTGTACGCGGGCGTGCTGGAGCGCACCGGCCCGGTCGCCAACGGTCGCCATCGCCGTCATCAGCTTCACCGCGGCTCCGGCATCGAGCGGCAGGAGAGCGGCGAGCCGGCGGCGCCACTCGAGTTCACCGCGGGGATCGCCCTGCTCGGAAGCGCGAGTCGCCAACCGCTCGAGCGCATCGGTGACGCGGATGTGCAGCCGGTCGCGCTGTGCCGCCGCCCATTGTTCGAACTCCGTCGAGCCGGACAGGAAGAACCCATCCAGGAACGGCCCGTCGTAGAGCTGCACCGCGCGCTCGAGGTCGTCGTCGTCGAGTGCACGCTCCAGCTCGCGTACGTCGCTCGTCAGCTGCTCCGTGTCCAGCCTGACGTCGGTTCCCGCGACGAACAAATCGTCTCGCCGGAGCGCGCGGCGGGCGGCATACAGGGCCTGCGTAAGCGAGTGCCGAGCACGCTCTGCATCCGCCTCGGGCCAGAGCAGTCCAAGCAACTTGTCGCGGCTCATCCCGTGATCTGAAGCGACCGCGAGCACCGCGAGCAGTGCAAGCGTGCGTCGCTGAGTGGCCGCGCCCGTCATCGGTTCGCCAGATTCGCCAATGACGTACGTGCTGCCAAACGTATGCAGTCTAAGCACTTGGCATGGTTTGAGGACGCGCTGATACTGGGCTGAGAATCGCGTGACCGTAGCGCGCTACTGTGCGCAAACGCTCACGGCCACGCTCGCAAACTATTCGCGGGAACACGGGCCCGAACCATCACAACCCGGGAGTGGTGAATCATGGACGACGGATTTTCGAACATCACGATCGCACCGGCAGATCTCGAAACGGTTGCCGAGCTTATCACGATGCGATTTCCCCTGCGCCTCCGGGAAGCGCGTCGTCTGGCCCGCATGCGCAGTCTGATGACCGCTACGGCGGACCTGAACCGTACGCTGTCGATCTACGCGCAGCACGCACTCGTGCATTGCCAGGGAACCGCGGGCACCAGTGACCTGTCCGCTGATACGGTCGCCCTCAACCGGACACTGCGCGCCTTCTGTGCCGAGATTTGCACGATCGCCGCGGAGTACGACAGCATCAATCGTCCGAGCATTCCGTTCACGGCGAGCGAGGAGGATTTCGAGCCGGGTGAGCGGAGAGACTTCATGCCGTGGCAAACGCCGTCCCCGGGCGCGTACTCGGCGTCCGATGCCGGGATGCGCAGTTGAGACTCTCGCTTCGCTTCGTCGTTCCGCTGGTCCTCGTGCTCGCGGCGCTCGCGCTGGCCGCGATGCCGCTCGTGGACAGGCTGACGTTCCGGTGGTTCGTGCGGGATCTCGACCTGCGAGCCAGTCTGGTGGCGCGCACGATGGACGGCCCGCTGCAGAGCCTCATCCGGGCGAACGACGTGGCGGGGATGCGCGCCTACTTCACCAGACTCACGCAGGACGAGCGGTTGTTCGCGGTCGGCTTCTGCGCGGACGCCACGGCGCGTCCAATCGCGAGCGCCACGCTTCCCGTCGGGATCGGCTGCGCGTCGATCGACCGAAGCGCGGACCGGTCGGGCGAGATCATCCAGGCGCTCAAGGGTCCGTTGCTCGTGTCGGTGCGGCCGCTCGAGTCCGCCGCCGCCGGCCTCGGGACCATCGTGCTGGTGCACGACATGAGCTTCGCGGAGCGGCGGAGCGACGAGACCAAGCGATATCTCTTTTACCTGTTCGTTGCGTTGGGCGCCGCTGTCTCGCTGATCACGGTCGTCGTGGCGCAGCTGAGTTTTCGCGGCTGGGTGAACGGCATCAGATCGCTGGTGCGCGTCGAGCGGCTCGGTCGACCGGCGCGAGCCGTCAACGGCGGCGACATGCAGCCGATCGCCGACGACCTTCGGGCGCTCATTCACGACCTCGAGGCCGAGCACCGGCTGCGCGACGAAGAGCAGGTGGGGTGGACGCCCGACAGTCTGCGCGAAATTCTGGAGCGGGAGCTGCGCGGTCACGACGTGATCGTGGTCTCGAATCGCGAGCCGTTCATTCACGAGCGTGAAGGCTCGTCGATCGTCGTGCGTCGGCCGGCCAGCGGACTGGTCACCGCCGTGGAGCCGATCATGCGCGCGTGCTCGGGCACGTGGATCGCACACGGCAGCGGCTCGGCGGACCGCGATGTCGTGAATCGCCAGGATCGCGTCGCCGCCCCCGAGAGCGGCGCCGGCTATCAGTTGCGCCGCGTGTGGCTCTCGAAGGACGAGGAGCGAGGGTACTACTACGGCTTCGCCAATGAAGGGCTGTGGCCACTCTGCCACATCGCCCACGTGCGACCCACCTTCCGCAGCCGCGACTGGGAGCAGTACGAGCGCGTCAATCGACGCTTCGCCGATACCGTGACCGCCGAGGCGACATCGGCCGATCCGATCGTGCTCGTGCAGGACTACCATCTTGCGCTCGTGCCGCGAATGGTTCGCGAGCGGCTGCCCGATGCGACAATCATCACGTTCTGGCACATCCCGTGGCCGAATCCCGAGGCGTTCGCCATCTGTCCCTGGCGCGATGAGCTCCTCGATGGTCTGCTCGGCAGCAGCATCCTCGGTTTCCACACCCAGTCGCATTGCAACAACTTCGTCGACACCGTCGATCGGCAGCTCGAAGCCCGCGTAGACCGCGAGACCTTTGCCGTCTCGTATCGTGGGGAGCGGACATCGGTGAAGCGGTATCCCATCTCGGTGGAATGGCCGCCTTCCGCACCGCTGGTCGCGCGACCGGTCGCGGAGTGCCGCACCATGATCCGCGAGCGGCTCGGACTTCCCCTCGACCACGCGATGGGCGTGGGAGTGGACCGGCTGGACTACACCAAAGGACTCGAGGAGCGATTCCGGGCGGTGGAACGGCTGCTCGACCTCCATCCCGAATGGATCGGCAGATTCACCTTTGTCCAGATCGCTGCGCCCAGTCGCACCAGCATCGGCCAATACCAGGAGTACGCGCACCGCGTGCACGCGCTGGCGGCGGACATCAACGCGCGCTTCGCGTCCACCGGGCCTCCGGCCATCCTCCTCATCGTGCGGCATCACGAGCCGAGCGAGGTGTACGAGTACTATCGTGCGGCCGAACTGTGCTTCGTGAGCAGCCTGCACGACGGGATGAACCTGGTGGCCAAGGAGTTCGTCGCGTCGCGCGATGACGAGCGAGGCGTGCTGCTGCTCAGTCAGTTCACCGGCGCGGCGCGCGAGCTTCCCGAAGCGCTCATCGTGAATCCGTACGATGCCGACCAGTGCGCGTCGGCGTTGAATGTCGCGCTCACGATGCCGCTGCCGACCCAGCGTGCACGAATCCGGCTTATGCGGGGCCTCATTCAGGAGTTCAACGTGTATCGGTGGGCCGGTCGCATGCTGCTGGACGCGGCGACGATGCGGCGACGCGGCCGAATCACGAGCCGGACGCCGGCGTCCGCCAAGCATACTCGCGTCACGGACACGCCCACGGTACGGCCTGCGCGATCGCACGATTCGGTTGATCGGGCCGCCGGATGGTGAGCGGGAGTGAGGGGCCACCAGCGCCGTCACCTGCGTGGGCGTATTTCTTCGACGTGGACGGTACCCTGGCCGATCTCGCACCCACGCCGGCGGAGGTACGCGTGGAGGCCGGGACGATTGCGCGGCTGCTGCAACTGTACCATGCGTCGGAGGGTGCGGTCGCGCTCGTGAGCGGTCGATCCATCGATGATGTCGACTCGATGTTCCACCTGCCGGCGCTGCCGATCGCCGGGCAGCACGGTCTCGAACGTCGCAACGCGCTCGGGACGGTGCGACGGTTCGAGCCGGACGGTCGGGCGCTCGACCGGGCGCGCGACGCCTTGTCCGCCGTGGTGATGCGTCATCCGGAGCTCCTGCTGGAGGACAAGGGGCTCACCCTCGCGCTGCACTATCGTGGCGCGCCCCTGCTCGCGTCGTTCGCGCACCGGACGATGACTGCCCTCTGCGTCGCGCTCGGAAGCGGATTCACCGTCCAGGGCGGCAAGCGAGTCGTCGAGCTCAAGCCGGCGGGTACCGACAAGGGAAGCGCCGTGCTGGCGTTCATGCAGGAGAATCCGTTCCGTCGCCGTACAGCGGTCTACGTCGGCGACGACGCGACCGATGAGCATGCATTCGCCGTCGTGAATGCGCTCGGTGGGTATTCCGTGAAGGTCGGCATCGGGGCGACGACCGCACGCTGGCGACTGGGGAGTGTCGCGGCGGTGCGAACGTGGATGGAGCAGGGCGAGGCGGCTTGACCGGGCGATGGCTGCGCGCGACAGTAGGTCGACATGAATCATGATCGGGCGCGCTACTGTTCAATGCCTTGAGCGAGATCGTTCCGCTGCTCATGCTGAATGGATCCGTGGGCAGCGGCAAGACCACCATCGGCGGCGCCATCTCCGGCCTGCTCGCTCACGCCGCGATCCCGCATGCGTTCGTGGATCGCGATGCGCTCGCTATGTCCTGGCCCGTGCGCGGGCGATTCAACGAGGACCTGGCCAATCTCAATCTTGGCACCGTGTGGCGGAATTTTCGCGCCGAAGGAGCGGACCGTCTCATCGTGGCTGGCGTCGTGGAGACGCCTGACGACGTCGACGCCCTGCGTCGGGCAGTTCCCGGCGCGGCGATCGTCGTCTGCCGACTGCTGGCGTCGGCGACGGTGCGCGAGACGCGACTCCAGACGCGCGAGCACGGTGCCAGCCGAGACTGGCATCTCGCGCGCTCGAAGGAACTGGAGATAATTCTGGATCGGGCGACGCTCGAGCACTTCTCGATCGACAACGGGGGGCGACCGCCGGACGCGGTGGCGCGCGAAGTGCTGGCGAGGGCGGGATGGCTTTCGGGAGACGACGCCGTCGCGCCATGATGAGCATCGCGCGGACACTGCACCTGTGCCAGCTCGGCGCAGCACTGCCGGGCTGCGCCGTTCTTCTCGCCACGCCGATACCGCGCACATCCAGTGCGATACGCGTGCTCGTCTACAACATCCACGCCGGCAAGGACGCCGCCGGTACGGACAACCTCGACGGCGTAGCCGAACTGGTGCGCACGACCGGCGCGGACATCGTCCTGCTTCAGGAGGTAGACCGGGGCACGCGACGCTCGGGCCGTGTCGATCAGCCCGGTGTGCTGGCCGAGCGCACTGGATTTCACGTCGCGTTCGGCAGCGCGCTCGACTACGACGAAGGCAAGTACGGCGTGGCCGTCCTCTCGCGATGGCCGATCGTCGCCGACACGCTCGTGCACCTGCCCGTGACACCCCCGCAAGCGCGAGCGGGCGGGTCGCACGAGCCGCGTGGCGCGCTGCGCGTGATCGTCGCCGCGCCCGGAGGTCGTCTCGCCATCATCAACACGCATCTCGATCCCTCCGGCGACGACCGGTGGCGCCGGCAGGAAGCGGATTCCATCGT
>JAJAYP010000309.1 GCA_026786185.1 Gemmatimonadaceae bacterium | reverse complement strand
CGCTGGTTCGATGATCCTGGCACAGGGTCATACGTCGACCGCTCGCTCCACTGGTATCGGAGCACCCTCGCGCACACGGCACCGATCGTGGATGGCCGGTCGCAGCCGCGCACCCACGGCACCCTCGTCGCGTTCGACGACCGGCCGCGCGCGAGCTGGGCTTGTGCAGACGTCGAGCTCGCCCCCGAACTGCAGATGCGGCGCTCGCTGGTCGTGCTGGACGACTATCTCGTCGATCTGCTGCAGTGGGAAGGTTCACACGAGCATGACGTGGCGCTTCCACTGCACGGCGTGGACTTGATGAATGCGAGCGACCATCCGCTGGCGCGGACAGCAGCCCCGATCGAGGGAGGTGATGACGTCGAGGACGGATTCTCTTTTCTGATGAACGGCGCACGCATCGCAACGGATGCCGCGCCCTTCGTGCGCGCGCTCGGATCGCGGCGCACGAGCGCCGGCGATACGCAGCTTCGCGGATGGATCCGCTGCGAGGCAGGAACCGAATGGTGGAGCGCCGATGCACCTGACGCACCTGGTCGCGAGGGGAGCGTCCCCATGCTCCTCGCACGGCACCGAGGCGTGCGTGGAGGCGTTCTGGCGGTGTGGACGTGGCGCGATGCAGTGGTCAACGTGGAGATGCGAGGCGAGGAGGTCGTCGTGCACCGTCGGGACGGAAGTCGCGACACGCACGTCGTCGTGACGGGCGGCTGGCGCATCGACTGTCATCGCGACGGCTCGCGAGCAACCGAACTGTTGTCGGGGTTCGCGGCGCCGGCGCGTCCCAACGCCGCCGCGCAATCGGCACCGAGCCGGCCGACGCTGCCTCCCGCCGCGCTCCCGGCTGCATACCAGCTGGGCGAGCGCCATTATCGGCAATCGGAACCGAGCTGGCGCGCCGCCGGCGAGCCGCACGCCGAAGTCGCGATCTCGATGACCACCCGCCGAACGGTGGCGATCGCCGTGCTCGTGGAACCATCGCATCGCCTGTTCGTGCCACCGGACGCCGTGAATGCGCTCGACAATGAACCGGCCGCGATCAACGGAGACGGCGTGCAGCTGTATCTGGCGTGTGGTGGCGCGGCGGGCGCGTGGATACTCGTGCCCCGTGACGGCGGCGGTGTGACGACCCTGCCGATTGCGGGCTGGTTGGGCCTGTCGGTCGAGGCGACCTGGCGGGCCACGGCGGCCGGATACGCGCTCGACGCCCGTGTCGACCTGCCCGTCACTGCAGGCGTGATGTCGCTCGACGTGATCGTCAACGACATGTCGCCCGGACGCATCCGCCGCCGCGGCCAACTCGTGCTCTCCGGCGCCGAAGGGGAATTCGTCTATCTTCGTGGAGACCGCCACGATCCGCAGCGCCTGCTCCGATTCATCCTGCCTGATGTCTGATTCCAGTCTCGCCCGGATCGCGGTCGTGCTCTACGAGCCGCAGGATCCGGTGAACATCGCCGGCACCGTCCGCGCCATGAAGAACATGGGCGTGTCCACCCTCCGACTCGTCCGGCCGGTGCACTATGAGCCGGTGCGTCTGGAAGGCATCGCCCACGACACATGGGAGATCATCAACGCGATCGAGACGTACGGCGACTTCGACGAGGCGGTCGCGGATTGCGTTCGGCTCATCGGATTCACCGCGCGCCGTCGCAAGGCGAAGTGGCAGCTGCTCGATCCCAGGTCGGCGGCGGAGGACGCGCTCGGTCATGCCCCGCACGGGCGTGTGGGACTCGTCTTCGGTCGCGAGGACAGCGGCCTCCCCAACGAGATCCTCGATCGCGTGCACGCCGCGGTCAACATTCCCACCACCACCCACGCATCGCTGAACCTCGCGCAGGCCGTGCTGATCGCGCTGTACGAGCTGCACCTCGCCGCGGGAGACGCGACGCGCACGCTCCGCGGGCCACGGAAGGAAGCGCCACCGCCGACGACGGATCTCTACGAGCGCTATTTCACCGAGCTGCATCGCGCGCTCGACGCGATCCAGTTCTTCAAGACGCGCTTTCCGGAGCACATCATGCGCTCCCTCCGGGCCATTACCTTTCGCGCCGCACCGGACGATCGGGAGCTGTCCCTGTTGCGCGCGATGGCACTCGAGGTCGTGCGATTTCTGGAGCGCACGGAGCGGATCGAGCGCACGCTCCCTGATGACGTCTCGCCACGCCCGCCTCGACACGTGACCGGTCGCAACACGAGCAATCGCACGGAGGATTGACGCGCCGCTCCGCGCGCGCGCTCTTTGTTGCATGGCATTCAAGGGATTTTTCGGTCGCGGTCGAGACACTGCGCCAGCGCCGGCGGCCGGCGAACCGGCGTCTGCCGAAGTCTCGGACGCGACGACCGACGATGACGGCGACGAAACACCGGAAGCGGCGCCCGCACGAAGCTGGCGCGAGCGCGCCGCCGCGGTGCTGCCCACCGGCGCGTCCACCGGGAGCAAGCGCGCCGAGGCGCTGTACGGGGCACTCGACGAGAACGGCCCCACGCACTTCGTGGACGCACGTGGCTGTCACCTCACCTCCGTCGACGGCCATCGCTACCTCGATTGCACCATGGCGCTCGGTGCCGTCGCGCTGGGCTACACCGAGCCCCGGGTGACTCGCGCCGTGATCGAGGCCGCGTCCCAGGGCGGCGTCTCGGCGTTGTCGAGTTGGCGCGAGGTCGAGTTGGCGGAGCGACTGTGCGCGCTGATTCCCTGTGCCGAGCGTGTCCAGTTCCTGAAGACCGGCGCGGAAGCGACATCTGCGGCGGTGCGCCTGGCGCGAACGTACACGGGCCGTGAGCACGTCGTCGCCTCGGGCTACTTCGGGTGGCACGACTGGAGCAGCGAGGCGGCGGGTGTGCCTGCCGCGACCCGCCGCGACACGACGCGTGTGCCGTTCGATGACGTCGACGCATTGGAGCGGGCGGTCACCGCTGCCGGAAGCTCGCTGGCGGCCGTCGTGCTCGAGCCGATCGTCGAGCGCACACCCGCCATCGCGTGGCTGGCGCGCGCGCGTGCGTTGTGCGACGCCACCGGCGCCGCGCTCGTGTTCGACGAGGTGAAGACCGGCTTCCGCGTCGCCCCCGGCGGCTATCAGGAGGTGTGTGGCATCACGCCCGATCTCGCTTCCTTTGGGAAAGCGATGGCGAACGGCTATCCACTCTCCGCGGTGGTGGGACGCCAGGCCCTGATGGACGCCGCCCGCACGACGTGGATCTCGTCCACGCTCGCCAGCGAGTCGGTCGCCCTCGCCGCCTCGCTCGCGGTGCTCGACTGGCACGACGAGGCCGATATCGCCGCGACGCTCGCCGAGACCGGCCGCGAGATGCGGGCCGCTGTCGACCGCGCGATCGAGGCGAGTGGGGTGCAGGGTGTTCACACGCTCGGCGTCGACCCGATGTGGCTCATGCGGTGGGACGACCCCGCGCGCGAGTCGAGATTCCTCGTCCATGCCATGCACGAGGGCGTCCTGTTCAAGCGCGGCGCGTACAACTATGCCGCGGTGGCGCACGACGAGGAGTCGCTGCGCGTCATCGAGGCGGCGGCAAGTGCCGCGCTCGTGGCGCTGCTGGAAGACGAAGCCTGATGTCGGACGCTCCGCTGGCTGGCGACGGCCCGCTCGTTGACGTGCACGCGCACTTCTGTCACGCGTCAGCGGGACGCACGGACTGGGAGCGCATCAATGCGGCCCGCATGTGGGCCGGCGACCGCATCGGCATCACGTATCACGTCGCGAGCATCCTCGGCAGTTACGGCCACACGTCGCCGCCCTATTTCCCCTCGCCCGAGGACGCGGCCTGCGGCAACGAGGCGATGGCGGCACTCGCCGCCGGCGATCCCATGCGCCTGCGGTGGTACGTCACGGTGAATCCCAATCATACCGCGCACGCACTGGGCGAGATCGAGCGCGGCGCATCGCTGGGTGCAATCGGCATCAAGTTGCTGGCCAGCCGTCGCGCCGATGATCCCCTGCTCGATCCCATCTGCGAGCTCGCCGCGGCGCGCGGACTACCGGTGCTGCATCACGTCTGGCAGCATCGCACCCGCGAATGGCCGAACCAGGAGATCTCCGATGGGCGCGACCTCGCACGCCTCGCGGAGCGTCACCCGCGCGTCTCGTTCATCCTCGCCCATCTCGGTGGAGGCGGGGACTGGGCGCACACGCTTCCGGCAGTGCGCGATGTCCCGAATCTTCATCCGGATCTATCGGGCAGTGGCGTGGACCGGGGAATGCTCGACGCCGCGCTGGACTTCCTCGGGGCGCGACGCCTGCTCTGGGCATGCGACCTGACGATGGAGACGGGACTCGCCAGGCTCAGGGCACTCGATGTGCTTGGTCTGCCCGCTGACGACGTCGCGGACATCAGGTGGCGCAACGCCGCGCGGTTGTTCGGCGCTGCCGCCTTTCCGCGCTGTTTGCCTGCCGACTCGGTGCGCGCAACATGATCGACTGCGCCGCGTACATCGGCCACTATCCGTTTCGCTACCTCCCGCACCCCGATCCCGAGGGACTCGTGCGCGTGCTGGCCCGCGAAGGCCTCACGGGCGCATGGGTAGGCCATCTCCCCACGGTCTGGCATCGAGACCCCGCGCCGGGCAATGCCGCGCTCTTCGAGGCCCTCGCGTCGCACCGCGCGCTGCTCGCGCCGGCGCCCGTCGTCCGCCCGGACTGGCCGGGTTGGGAGCGCATGCTTCGCGACCTCGTGGAGCGGGGCGCCGCGTGCATCCGTGCGTATCCCATGCAGTGGGGAATGGCGTCGAACGATCCGAGGATGATCGAGCTCGCGCGCGCATGCGGCGAACTCGCCACCCCCCTGCTGCTCACCGTGCGCTTCGAGGATCTTCGGCAACGACATGCACTCGATGTCGCTCCGGACCTCACCGCCGCCCACGTTCGTGCGCTCGCGCGCGCGAGTGAAGGGCGACTCGTCGTGACCGGTGCCGGTCGCGAGCTGATCGAGGAGACGCACTGGGGACTCACTCCCGACGAGCAGCGGCGCGTGCACTGGGACTTTGCCTGGGTATGGGGCCCGCCGGAAGAACATCTGGCGCACCTCTTCCGTACCCTGGGGCCGGACCGATTCGTGTACGGCACTCATTGGCCCCTGCGGTTGACGCAGAATCCGCGGGCCAATCTCGATCTGCTGCCCGACGATCAGCGCAACGCGCGCATCACGGACGCCGGGTCGCTCGCGGCCATCAGGAAAACGCCGACTTGACCGCCATACCCTCGCCTTGAGAACTTGCGCGCAGCGCATGACATCACGACGACGCGAAGTGTGCGCGAGTGTGCATGCGTCGCCTTGCGGCAGGATCGTCGTGCGCACAAACTTGCTGGTCGGCGGCGCACGGGTGAATGCATTCACCCTGACCACACGCCAGGTACTTCCTCCACCCCATCGTGATGACGAAGCGTAGGAAGTGGACCGCGATCCCCGGGCTCCTCGCCCTGGGCGTCGGCGCGGTCATGCTGTCTGCCTACAGTGGTGCATCCTCGTCGCAGGGCCGTGGCCCCGCCCAGCCGGTGGCCTTCCCGCATCCCAAGCACGCCGGCGCAGTGAAGGACGGGGGCCTCGCGATGAACTGCCTCTATTGCCACAACACCGCGTCCAAATCATCCGATGTCGGCATGCCCGCCGTGAGCACGTGCATGGGGTGCCACACGGCCGTCCTCGGCGCGACGCCCGCAGGCAAGACGGAAATCGCGAAGCTCACCAAGTATTACACCGACAAGAAGCCCGTCCCGTGGGAGCGCATCCACAAGGTACCGGATTATGTGCACTTCCCGCACGTGCGGCACGTCAATGCGGGCGTGACCTGTCAGACCTGCCATGGCGACGTGCAGAAAATGGATCGCGTGTATCAGTACGCGTCGCTGAACATGGGTTGGTGCATCAACTGCCACGTGAACGGCTACGACCCGAAAGAAGGGCAGAAGGCGGCCGGCCTCGACGCCGTGCCTCCGGCCAACTACGCGGGTGGCGCGCCGTACGGCACGCCGGGTACTCGCGCCGGTATTCCTACGACCGGCGCCGGCATGATCCCGGGCGCCATCACACGACCTGCCGACAGCAGCGCGGCGTCCGCTGCGAATGCGACGCCGTCCTCGGAGCGCCGACGCGCGCGCTACGATTGCGCCTCCTGCCATTACTAGCCCGACCGAGGAACTTCTGCACATGAGCAACGACACGGGGTCGACGGGCGTCAAGCGCCGCGACTTCCTCAAGGTGCTCGGCGCCGCCGGCGCCACCGTGGGAACGGTGGGCTGCACGTCCGAGAAGGTCGGTAAGCTGATCCCCTACCTCGTCCATCCCGACGAGACGGTGGCTGGCGTCTCCACCTACTATGCCACCACCTGCCGTGAATGCGCGGCGAGTTGCGGCATCATCGCCGAGACGCGCGACGGACGCACCACCAAGCTCGAGGGAAATCCCGACCATCCGCTCAACCGCGGTGCGCTGTGCGCCCGGGGCCAGTCGGCGCTGCAGGGACTCTACAATCCCGATCGCCTGCGCGGACCGATGGTGAAGGAGAACGGCGCATGGAGGCCGATCGAGTGGAGCGCGGCGCTCACCCTCGTGAGCCAGAAGCTCGGCGAGGCCCGCAGTCGCGGCACCGCCGCCGCGGGACTCTTCATCAATCAGCACGAGTCCGGCAGCTTTCCGGGATTCCTCGATGCATGGCTCTCGGGGTTCGGCATGTCGCCGCACCTCAGTGTGGACTTCGAGGCGGACAGCGCAGCGATCGAGGCGAACCGCCGCAGTTACGGGGTCGCGTGGCCGAAGCTCTCCTTCGCGGACGCGAAGCTCATCGTTTCATTCGGCGCCGACTTCCTCGAAACGTGGGGCATGTCGGTGCCGCAGCAACTCGACTTCGCCGACGCACGCGCGAAGATCCAGGATGCGCCACGATTCGTCTACATCGGCCCGCGTCGATCGCTCACGGGACTGAACGCCGACCAGTGGATCGCGTGCAAGCCTGGCACCGAGCTCGCGATCGCCCGCGTGTTGGCCGGCTCCGGTTCGCTTGCGGACGCCGCGACCGCCAGCGGCGTGAAGGAATCCGTGCTGGTGCGACTGCAGCAGGAGATGGCGTCGGCGCGGCCGGCGCTCGTGCTGTCGGGTG
>JAJAYP010000308.1 GCA_026786185.1 Gemmatimonadaceae bacterium | reverse complement strand
GTACTATTCCAGCCCTTCAGTACCTGGTACTCGGTACCAGGTACCAGGTACGAAGTACTATTCCAGCCCTTCAGTACCTGGTACTCGGTACCAGGTACCAGGTACGAAGTACTATTCCAGCCCTTCAGTACCTGGTACTCGGTACCAGGTACCAAGTACGAAGTACTTACCTGCCACCGCGGAGTACTTGGTACTCGGTACCAAGTACCGAGTACCAAGTACTCCGACCGACTTGCAGGGGGTAAGATTCGCCCTCGGCGCTAGCCCTCGGCGAACACGACACCGATCTGGCGTCCGGCGTCGCCGGCGCGGTGTGAATAGAACCGGCCGTTGTCGCACCGCGTGCAGAGCGGACTGATGGAAATGTGCCGGACGCCGGCCGCGCGGGCGTGGTCTGCAATGATGGCGCGCAGGTCGACCGTCGACGGTCGACCGGGATCGCGACCGGTGAGCTGGCGATGGACGTCCGCCCTCACCTCGTAGCAGCGTCCGCAGATCGCCGGACCGCAGTGCAGTCGCAGTTCGGCTGCCGGGAGGCCGAGGGCGACGAAGCGGCGAATGGCGACCGCGGTGATGCCGGCCGCAGTCCCTCGCCACCCCGAGTGCACCGCAGCCGCAGCCCCGCTCGGGTGCGCCAGGAACACGGGCACGCAATCGGCGACCGTGACGGCCATGGCGGTGTTGCGCGCCTCGCTGAAATGGCCGTCGCCCTCCGGTCCGCGAAGAAATCCCTCCCACTCGCCGCGATGCGCGAGGACCGTGGCGCCGTGCACCTGGAACGCGGAGGCCAGGCGCGCCGACGGTCCGCCGATGAGTGTGCGGAGCGCAGTCCATCGCGCGGTCACGTCGCAGACGGGTTCGGTCGACTGCATGCCGAAGCTGCCCGCCGCACGTCCTGTCGTGAACGCGGTCACGCCGAAGACAGCGAAATCCTCGACCACTTCGCCGCCGAGCCTCACGTCAGGTATGGCGGGCACGGCAGCGGCGGCGGGCGACATCGGTACGGTCACTGCGTTCGGCGATCCTCGACTCGTTCCACCATGGCGCCGAGTGCGCGGAGCCGTTCGTCGATGCGTTCGTAGCCTCGCTCGATCTGCCCGACGTTGTCGATGATGCTTTCTCCATCGGCGCAGAGCGCCGCGACGAGCATGGCCATGCCGGCGCGGATGTCGGGCGACTCCACCCGCCCGCTGTGCAACTTCGTGGGTCCCACGACCACCGCCCGGTGCGGATCGCAGAGGACGATCCGCGCGCCCATTCCGATCAGCTTGTCGACGAAGAAGAGACGCGACTCGAACATCTTCTCGTGGATGACGATCACGCCCTCGCACTGCGTCGCGGTGACGAGGGCGATGGACATGGTGTCCGCCGGGAACGCCGGCCACGGCTGATCCTCGAGCTTGGGCACTGCGCCACCGAGGTCGCTGCGGATCTTCATCTCCTGGTTGCCTGGCACCAGCAGGTCGTCGCCCTTGATCTTGCACACGACGCCAAGGCGCTCGAAGCCCAGAAGGGTGGAGCGCAAATGCTCCACACCGGCCTTCTCGATGGTGATCTCGGAGCGCGTGGCGGCGGCGAGTCCGATGAACGACCCGACCTCGATGTGGTCGGGTCCGATCTCATGAGTGCAGCCGTGAAGCGGCCGGCCGCCGTGGATGGTGATGGTATTGGTGCCGATGCCCTCGATGCTCCCACCCATCGCCACGAGAAAGTGGGCGAGGTCCTGCACGTGCGGCTCACTGGCCGCATTGCGCAGCACCGTGGTGCCCTCGGCAGCCACGGCCGCCGTGAGGGCGTTCTCGGTGGCGGTGACGCTCGGCTCGTCGAGAAAGACGTCCGCGCCCTTCAGCCGCTTGGCCTTGAGGATGAATGCGTCGTCGAGCTGAAACGACGCGCCGAGCTGCTGGAGCGCCAGGAAGTGCGTATCGACGCGGCGTCGACCGATGACGTCGCCACCAGGCGGCGGCAGCTCGAGCTCGCCGCAGCGCGCGAGTAACGGCGCCGCGAGCAGGATCGAGGCCCGGATCTTTCGGCACAGCACCGGGTCGAGTTCCTTCGCATGCAGTGACTTGGCGTGAATGGTCAGCGCGTTCCGGCTCGTCCACTGCGCGTTCCCCCCGACCGAGTTGATCAGCTCGACCAGGTGTTCGACGTCCTTGATGCGGGGGACGTTGGTGAGGTAGACAGGCTCGTCGCAGAGCAGCGCGGCGGCCACGATGGGCAGGGCGGCGTTCTTGTTGCCCGAGGGGCGGATGCGTCCGGAGAGCTTGTGTCCTCCCTGGACGACGAACTGCAATGCGTTCATGCGGCAGCGTGCGATGAGACGAGGCCGCAGCGAGAAATGCCGAGGCCAGAGACGAGCGGGGAAACATCCCGGGGGAGCGCGTGCGCGTCAAGCGTCGCGTCGCGACCCGCACTGCACCCTTCGCGCCGTTCGAGTGTTCGGTTCCGCAGAGCGCGGCGCGCTGTATCTCGCCTTGACACCGACTCTCTTGTCCGCGTACGATGCCGCAGACCCGTACGGTTGGCCTCTCCCTTGCACGGGGCTCCCGCGGCGGCGGCAGGCCGCCGCTCGACATCGACGCGAGCGGGCTTCTCATCCAGTTCAGGTTGCCGATGACCGACTCGTTCGCGCGCGCCGGCGCGTGGTGGTTGATGCAGGCGGCGCAGGTGGCTTCGCCGGATACCGTCCTGATGCGCCAGGTCGGGAACGACCCTGGCTGGTTCGAGACCGCGACCGCCATCGCCAGCGGCCTGATGTCGGTGGCGTTGCTGGTGTTGACCGTCGCGCTGGTGCCGGCGGCGTGGAATTTCCGGAAGAGCTACGCCAAGATCAGCGATCTGCTCGATCGGGTCTACGGAGACGTCAATCCGCTGATGCGACACGCGAGCTCCATTGCCGACAACGTGAATTACATCACGACGTCGGTTCGCACGGATGTGCAGCAGGTGAACGCGACGATCGCCGCCGCCAATCAGCGGCTGCAGCAGGCCGTGGCGCTCACGGAGCAGCGGTTGAATGAGTTCAACGCGTTGCTCGAGGTGGTACAGCAGGAAGCAGAATCAGTGTTCGTCGCGACAGCGTCGACGGTGCGCGGAGTGCGCACGGGCGCTGCAGCCCTTCACCATGAAGATGACGAAGCGGGCGCGTATGGCGCGCCGCGTTCGTCGTCAGAGGAGCTCGAAGATGGCTACGTCGATTCCGATGCGTCCAAAGCGGGGACCACGCGTCCGCGAGTCCGCCCTCGAAGGCGGGACTGGGCGTGACGCCCAGTACGACCTGCTCACCGCCGCGCTCATCGGCGCCGCCATCGGCGCGACGGCAACCCTCATGCTCCGACGCGGCCCATCGGGCCAGCGTCCCATGGCGCCCGTGCTCCGCGGGGCGAAGTGGGCAGGACGGGAGGCCCTCGCGGCCGGTGCCGCGGGTGCAGGTTGGGCACGGTCGCGTGGCGGCGAATTGCTCGAGCGCATTCCGACGGACGAGATCGAGGACGGCGTCCGGGAGACGGTCAGCCAAGCGCGAGACCGGATCGACGGATTCGTCCGCTCAGAACTCACCGATCTCCGTCGCGCATTGCGTCGGCAGCGCAAGCGGTTGGGCGTCTAGCCGAAACGGAGCGACACTCGCGCGGGTCGGTGCGCTCGTCGCCGCCGCGCTGGTGCTGCTCGTGCTGTTGCCGTCGACGGCGTACGCCTGGACGCCCGGTACGCACGTCTTTCTCGGCGATGCCGTTCTCCGGTCGCTGGGCCAGCTACCGGAGACGGTGGCGGACCTGCTTCGCGCATTTCCGCACGACTTCCTCTATGGCTCGATCGCCGCGGATACGAGCATGGCGAAGAAGTACGTGCCCACGGGCCGACACTGTCACTCGTGGACGGTGGGGCTCGAGATTCACGAGGCGGCACCAGACGAGCCGATGCGGGCGTTCTCGCTGGGGTACCTCGCGCATCTCGCTGCCGATTCGATCGCCCACAACTATTTCGTCCCGAAGCAGCTTGCCGTCACCGCGAGCACGTCGTCGCTGGGCCACAGCTACTGGGAGAGCCGGTTCGAGACGCACCTCGGCCCGGTCTGCGCGCGCCGGGCGCGCGACCTGATCCTGCTCGACCACTCGCGCGCCGACGGCCTGCTCGACGGCATCCTGAGCCCGACGATCTTCAGCACGCAGACCAATCGCCGCATCTTTCGCGGCATGGTGCACGCCGCCGACAGCGAGAGCTGGCAGCGCATCTTCGGCCTGATGACGGAGAACAGCCGCTGGGACCTTCCGGACGTGGAG
>JAJAYP010000307.1 GCA_026786185.1 Gemmatimonadaceae bacterium | reverse complement strand
GGCTCGCCCCGCCGTGACTGCACTTACGGTTCACGGTTCACGGTTCACGGTTCACGGTTCACGGTCAGTTATGCCGCAAAGCTCCCGAGTGCACGGCCGACGTCACCTTCGCGGAGTCGCTTGAGCGCCCGATCGCGCAGCTGACGAACGCGCTCGCGGGTGACGCCGAGCATCGAGCCGATCTCCTCGAGCGTATGCTCGCGCCCTCCCTCCAGGCCGAAGTAGAGACGCAGGACCTTCGCGTCGCGTGGGGGAAGCGTGGAGAGCGCCTGCTCGATCTCGTCGGTCAGGAAGCGATTCATCGCTTCTTCTTCCGTGTCGGGCATCTCGTCGGCGACGAAGCGCTCGATGAGTGAACGGTCGCCTTCCGGATCCATGGGGGCATCGAGTCGGACGTCGCTCGTGTTGAGTGCGGCGAGCGACTGGACGACATCCACGGACAGCCCCGTGAGGATGCTCAGCTCTTCCGGACTCGGCTCGCGATTCAGCTTCTGCCGCAGGATCTCGCTCGCCTTGATGATGCGCGAGAGATCGGCGGTCCGATTGAGCGGTACGCGCACGGTCCGTCCCTGCCGCGCCAGCGCGGAGAGGATCGCCTGCCGGATCCACCACACGGCGTAGGAGATGAACTTGACGCCCTGATCGGGGTCGAACTTTCGCGCCGCCGTGAGCAGGCCGACGTTGCCTTCGCCGATGAGATCGATGAGGGGAAGGCCGCGGTTCTGGTATTTCTTCGCTACAGAGATGACGAAGCGCAGGTTGCGCTTCACCAGCTCCTGAAGCGCATCCTGATCGCCCGCGCGAATCTTCTTCGCGAGGTCGATCTCCTCCGTCCCCTTGAGCAACGGATAGGTGGAGACTTCGTAGAGATATTGATCGAGAATGTCGCGCTCGGGCTCATTGGGCGCGATGCCCGCTGGCGCGGCGCGACGACGACGGACGGGCTTCTTGACTTCGGTCATGGGTGCCTCGAACAGGTCCTACGCGTGAGTGTAGGCATATATGAACTGCGACAGCCGGAGCAATTCCGAACGCCGTCGCACTGACGGATCGGGCGTGGCGTCGCGTGGCTCGTGATGAAGGAATGTCGGCCGCGGACGCCGCGTATTTCGATGTGCAGAGGCGAAGCCGGTGAAGCGCTCGCGACCGCAGTCCCGAGGTCGTGCAAATTACCGGCCGAATGGGTTTGCGCCAGCCCTGTTTTGTTGACACCACATATACCCTCGGCTATGTTTGCTGGTTCCTGTCGGGAACGCTCGTTGGGATTTCTGTTGCGAGACGGTCGTTTTTCGCGGGACCCGGGGGTGTAGCTCAGTTGGGAGAGCGCTTGAATGGCATTCAAGAGGTCAGGGGTTCGATTCCCCTCACCTCCACTGGGCCGGCGGTAAGCAACTGTTTGGGCTTCGATAGAGTCCGTCCGGCGGGTGCGGGCGCATGATGTAGGCCGTCGATCCGGCGGCGGTACGCGCGGGAATAGCTCAGTTGGTAGAGCACAACCTTGCCAAGGTTGGGGTCGCGGGTTCGAGTCCCGTTTCCCGCTCTGGTGTTCATGTGGTTCAAGGCGACTGGGAGCGGTAACGTTCCCGCCGGCCGAGTTGGGCGGTTAGCTCAGTTGGTTAGAGCGCCACGTTGACATCGTGGAGGTCACAAGTTCGAGTCTTGTACCGCTCATTTTCGTTGCCCTCGGCCCTGCGCCGGGGGCTTTGTTTTGTGCACGTTCTCGGAGGGCGAACGGCACGGGTCGGGTTGACTGGGCCACGCGCGTCGTCTATTATCCGCGTCTGCATTCGGCCAGTTCGACCGGCCGGTGCATCGTCGGACTCGAGCGCGCTCGTAGCTCAATTGGATAGAGCATCTGACTACGGATCAGAAGGTTGGGGATTCGAGTTCCTCCGGGCGCATCGGCGATGCAGGGGTGGGTGGCAGGTGGTTCGGCGGGGCGTAGCGTAGCCCGGTAGCGCGCCTGCTTCGGGAGCAGGAGGTCGCTGGTTCAAATCCAGTCGCCCCGACCATAGATCAGTACGGTAGCGGTATTGCGTTTCAGAGACAGCTTGGCCGCCATCGGCCAGGCTGTTTTTGCGTCGCTAGCCAGTCTTCGCGCGGTCAGCCGAGCTCCCGAAGTCGTCAGGGTACAAGAACGGAGAAGTGCCTTGAACCGCGGAGGAACGTGAGGGACAGGACACCGAACGCGGTCGCGATAACTCCTCTGCGTGCCTCCGCGTTCCTCCGCGGTTAATCAGCCGCCCTCCGTTGCGGTCCTCCGCGGTTAGTCAGCCGCCCCGCAATCGGACGCCCGGCCGGCTGCGTGCCGCGGCACGTAGACAAGCGAACTCCTGAACCGCGGAGGACCCAGAGGAGAGCTCATTCAACGCCCACGAGTGTTTCCCCTGCGCCACCCCGCGGTTGAAAAGTCCCCGCAATCGGACGGCCGGCCGGCTGGATAATGCGGCACGCAGCCAGAAGCGCTCGATGTGTACCCTTCACCGGGATCGCCGGCATCACGACAGTCAGGCTGTGCGCATCATCTCCGACCGTCGCGCCGCAATCGCCCCGGCCGCAGCCGCGAGCGTCGGCTCATCACGCACGAGCGAGATGCGAAAGTATCCGCGGCCACCGTCGCCGAACGCCACCCCGGGCGTGACGACGACGCCGTCGTGATCGATCAAGGCCTGCACCCACGCCCAGTCATCGACGCCCTCCGGTACGGGCAGCCAGAGGTACATCGTGGCGTCGGGGACGACGATGTCCCACCCGGCGTTCCGGAATGCGGAGGCCATCGTGTCGCGACGCGAGCGATACGCGGCGCCCTTGGCTGGAATGAGTTCGGCCTGATGCGTCAGCGCGTACGCCGCGGCGTGCTGCACGGCCGTCGCGGTGCCGTAGCCGACATTGGTGCGGTAGGCCGCCAGCGCGTCGACGGCGCCGGCATTGCCGACGCAGAAGCCGATACGCAGTCCTGCCATGCTGAACATCTTGGAGCACGAGTGAAACTCGAGCGTCACGTCGCGATCAGGATCGCTCTCCAGCGCGCGCGGCGCGCGCGTCCCGTCGAACGTCAGTTCGCTGTACGCGGCGTCGCTCAACAGGAGCACGTCGTGCGCGCGCGCGAACCTCACCGCCCGGTCGTAGAAATCGCGCTCGACACGTGCGCCGGTGGGATTGTTGGGATAGTTCACGATCATGATGCGCGCTCGGCGTGCATCCTCCGCCGGGATGGCGGCGAGATCGAGAACGAAGTCGTCAGCGGCTCGCATCGGAATCCATCGCACCTCCGCGCCGACCAGCCACGTCGCGCGGGCATACACCGGATAGAAAATCTCCGGGACGAGGACGATGTCACCGGGTCCGCACAACGCGGCGATGATACCGGCGATCCCTTCCTTCGCGCCACTCAGTGCCAGTGCCTCGCGCGGCGCGTCGATCGTCACGCCGAATCGTTCGAGCATGTAACCGGCGATCGCGTCGAACAACCGCGGCGCTCCGCGAAATGGCGGATAGCCCTGAATTCCCGCATCGCGTAACGACGCGCCAAGCGCGTCGATGATCCCCTGCGCGATGGGCAGGTCCGGGCTGCCGATGCCGAGATCGACGAGCGTTGCACCTCGCGCCCTCGCCGCACCCTTGAGCCGATCGAGCTCGGCGAACACATAGGGCGGAAGGCTGCGGAGTGTAGCGGTCTGGGCGAGAGGCACGGCTGCGTCGGATGCGGGACGGTGAGTCGGCAATCACACCACGCCTTGCACCTCTCGCGCCGTCAATCGAAGTGCCGAGCGCCCGGCGAGCGAGGCCGACTACTGCTGCGCCCGGAACAGTTGCGCGATCTCGCCGACGTCGGCCGATCGTGACAGCGCGAGGGTCAGCAGCACGCGCGCCTTCTGGGGATTGAGGTCACCGGACCCCACCATCCCATCATCTCGCGTCACGGGAACCCGACCAGATCCCGTGCGCGTGCTGATCGCGACGACCACACCTTTCGCGCGGGCGCGCCGCAGCGCCTCGCTCTGCCCCGACGCCAGTCCGCCGCGCCCGACGCCCGCCATGACGATGCCGCGTGCGCCCGCCGCGACGACGGCATCGATCATCACGCTGTCGGCGCCGCCGTAGGAGTACACGATGTCCACGCGCGGTAGCTCGCGCACCGCGCCGAGCTCGAAGACCGGCCTGGTGCGGCCGGGCGACGCCTGTCGGTAGTACAGGCCATCTGGATCGATGATCGCGATGGGCGCTCGCTCGGGCGCCTGGAAACTCTCGACGCGCGTGCTGTTCGACTTCGTGACGTCGCGCGCGGCGAAAAGGCGATCGTCCATCACCACCATCGCACCGCGTCCCCGTGCGCGGGGATCGACCGCGGCGCGCACCGCACTGGTGAGGTTCGCTGGTCCGTCGGCGCCCGCCATATCCGAGGGTCGCATCGCCCCCGTCACGACGACCGGTCGATCGCCCGGCAGCGTGAGATCGAGGAAGTAGGCCGTCTCCTCCATCGTGTCCGTGCCGTGCGTGACGACGATGCCGGCGAGCTCGGGACGATCGCGCAGGAGATCGGCGATGTGTCGCGACAGCTCGAGCCACCGCGACGGGCCGATGGCGCCGGACGCGATGTTCCAGAATTGCTCGCTCCGCAGCATTGCCACGCTGTCGATGCCCGGCACGCGAATCAGTTGGTCGATCGGCACTCGCGTGGGAGTGCCCGTCCAGTAGTCACCCGACGAACCGATCGTGCCGCCCGTGCCGATGACGAGTACGACGGGCCGCGTGGTCTGCGCCGTGGCCAGCGGCGCGCAGAGCAGCAGCGCCAGGAGAAAGTGTGGAGTAGCTCGCATGCGTGCGAAGCTACGGCGCGCTCCATCGCACAACCAGCTCACCATGGCGAGAGCACGTTCCCCTGACACGATTCATGGCTTCACGGGAATCGCCACACCCTTCAGCGAGTCGCCCGGCGCCGCCGATGGCGCGGGACGCTCAGTCGAGGGTGCAAGGAACAGATCGAGAGTGCGCGTGGCCTCCGCGATCTCCACCCCTTCACGGCGCACCCGTTCCGCATCGACGGTGCGCCCCCGCCGCTGCAGCGCTTCGCCGAGGAGGAGCGCCGTACTCACGTACGTGGTCGGAATGCTCACCGAAGGCCGATCCACCCAGTCGCCTCTCGCGATGATTGCCGCCGGCGCACCGTACGCTTTCCACAGCGCTTCCGATCGCGGAAGATCGATGTGACCCACGCCGGGAACGAGAATCGTATCGGCCGTCGTTGCGACCGGACTCGCGGCGATCTTCGTCGCGAGGCCCTGCACGAGACTGTACGATTCCAGCCCCAGCGCCTGCAGGTATCCGCCCGTGGTGCGCGAGAGGTAGAACGGGCGAACGCCGATGTTTTCCTTCAGCAGCTGAAGCACGATGAGATCGGAGCGCACCGGAACGCCGAACTCGAGTCGCCGCGGATCGACGATCGCCCGGATGGCGCCATGCTGGAATAGTTGTGGCTCGCGCACCTCGACGAACTGCGGTATGGCGTCGAGCTGCTCGGTGGACAGCGTCAGAATGGGTCGGCGGGGCATCAGCCACGCCGTGTTGCGGTATGCGACTGGTCCGCGCGCGGCGTCGTACGGCTCGATCGGGCGCCGCACGAGTCCCCGGGGATACCAGTCGGTGTTCAGGAGCGAGGTGACGGCGACGGTCACGTCGCGGCGCACGCCCTCGACCTCCTGCGCGTACCACAGCGGAAAGGTGTCGTTGTCACCCAGCGTGATGAGAATTCCGTACGGCTCCACGGAATTGAGCAGATCGTGCGCCCATTCCCGCGTTGCCGTCTCACCAGCGCGCGATGCCTGTCGCCAGTTTCCGACGAGCGGGAGCACGCCGAGCAGCAGGACCGGCGCGCTGGTGACCCACCGACGTGCGCCGCCCGCGGATACGCGCTCGGCAACCGCGCGCCACAGACCCGCGATCCCGAGTGCGGCCCAGACACTCCACGCCGAATAGCTCCACAGGTAGAAGTAGTCGCGATCGCGCACTTCGCGTTCGACGCCCGCGAGCCCGGGATCCTGTGATGCGCCGTACTTGAAGTTCATGTAATACACGAGCACGAGCGTGACGGTGAACACCAGCGGACCGAAGAACCAGAACGAGGCACGATCGTACCGCCAGTGCGCGACGCCACCAGCCACCCCGAGTCCCAGGAAAAGAAGGGCGAGCGCCGCCTGGAGGCCCGGCTGCGCGCCATGGACGTCGCGCAACCACTGCCACTTGAAGTACAGCCACCACATTCCGACCTGTGCCGAGAACGGCGCCTGCCGCATGCCGAGATCAGGCTTGCCGTATTGATCGCGGTTGATGTTCGCCATCAGCCGATCGGCGGTGGTCTTCGAGAAGGTGCACGAAAAGCCGATCGTCGTCGTGCATCCCGTCGGTTCTCCTTCATTCAGCGCGGGGTGGTGCGCCGCGCGAATGGGTTCCAGCGCAAACGGCGTGAGTCCCAGCATCAGCGCGATGGCAGCCACGCCGAGGAGGCGCCATCGAAGCAGCGTGCGTGGACGACGGGCGAGCATCGCGACGCCCACGGCAGGGCCGACCAGCAATCCGGCGGGATGATTCGTGTATCCCAGGCCGATGAGATACGCGATGACGATGATCAGCCTGTCCGCCTGCCGACCATCGGGATCGTCGCACCAGAGCACCGTCAGCCACGACACGATCGCGAAGAAGGCGAGCGACACCGTGTACACCTTTTCATTCACGACGCTCTGGTTCCACACCGTGAATGCCGTCGCGCTGAGAAGCGTCGCCATGGCGGCACCGGCGATGCGCGGCCATCGCAGGACGAACCACTGGGCGAGCACGCGCTCGGCGACGAGGAACCAGATGGCCGCGGCGAGAGCGCTGCTGACGGCGGCGAGCATGTTGACGCGGACGGCGACGCTGCCAAGGGGGACGAGGGTCGCAACGCGGCCCAGCAGCACGAACAGCGGGTTTCCCGGCGGATGCGGAATGCCCAGCGTGTATGCGGCGGTGATGTATTCGCTGGCGTCCCACATCGCCGTCGTGGGCGCGAGCGTGAGGATGTACAGCGCGAGCGTGGCGAGACCCGCGACCGCCGCCGGGCCATACGACGGACGAAGATCGGGAGCGTGCGGCGGGACGGTCATTCGCCCAGTCAGGAGCCGACGTGGAGGAGCGCGTACACCATGCCGTCGTCGGCGCGATGCTTCTCCATGGATGGCGGGATCGTGCGGACGCCGTCGACGACGAATGCGTAGCGGTGCACGCCGTCACGAAGCGCGAGTGTGGCCGACCAACGGTGCGTTCCCGCGTCGCGCACCAGCGTCGTGCCGCTCGCGCCCCAACGGTTGAAACCGCCGACCACGGCAACGTGCCGCGCCGTCGAATCGTCGAACAGCAATCGCACCAGCCGCAGCGTGTCGCGCAGTGTGGACGCGACGCTGTCGCCGATGACGGCCGACGTCGACCGCCCGCGCACTCCCTCCGCCCCCGGACTCAGCGTGGAGACCGTGGTGATCGAGCCGATGCCGGCAGCGAGTGCGAGACCGAGAATGGAGTGCCGTCTCCCATGACGCGGCAGGGACGTTCGCGGCAGGGATAGCTCGGTTGCCGCGGCTCGCACTCGCCGCATGATGCGGGCTGCCGCGTGCGGATTCCTCGCCACGTTGCTCCGCAGCGCATCGGATAGCCACCGCTCGATCTCGACGTCAGACATGCTGGACCTCTCCGAGCAGGATTCGCAAACGCGCGAAGGCTCGCTGCACGCGCATCTTGAGTGCCGACGTGCCAGTGCCGGTGATTCTGGCCATTTCCTCGTACGTCAGGTCGTCGGCGTACCGGAGGACGACGGCTTCGCGCTGCTCCGCAGAGAGAGAGTCCAGCGCGCGTTCCAGGTCTGGCCACGCGTCGCTCGTGTCGACGGGCGCCGCGATCAGGTCGAGGGCGTGATGATCGTGATCCGTGAAGACGGTTTCGCGGCGACGTGTCCGTTCGAGAATCGTGCGACACCGGTTCACGAGGATCCGCGTGAGCCACGCCTGGAAGCGCTCGCGATTCTCGTAGGAGTCGAGCGCGCGAAATGCGCGCACGAACGCATCCTGGATCGCCTCCTCGGCGTCTTCGCGGTTTCCCAGCATCCGGACGGCGATGCGGGCGCACCGATCGTAATGGCGATCGACGAGACGCGCATACTGCTCGACGTCGCCCGACAGGACCCGTTCGATGATGGCATGATCGCTCGCGTCTTCCATGTACCCCATCAACTCGGGCCGACGACCTTTTCGTCACTCGCCTTGAAAAGGCGTATGAACCGGCGATCGATCATGTCCTTGAGCCGCCATGCCCAGCGGGAATGGCGATGGATGCCCTTCCACCGCATGAGCGCCCACCCCTGCCCGGTATTGAGCAGGGAGAGATAGCTGCGTTGCGGGCGATATCGGCCCGGCCGCCCATGGCCCAGCGCAGCGCGCAGGCTGCGCTCCAGCGCTGGCGCCTCCCGGACGGCGTAGACCCCTGCCTTCGCGATGTCCGGATAATCACGAAGCGTGATGCAGTCCCCCGCGCCCCAGATGGGGGCGCCGTCCACCGCGCGCAGCGACCGGTCGACGAGGAGAAAGCCGTCTGCTCCATCTGCGAGCCCGCTCTCGGTGACGCGTCGGGGCGCGGCCGCTCCGGCCAGCCAGACGACGAGGTCGGCCGGGAGCGACGCGCCGTTGTGCAGCGTGACCGCCGACTCGCTCACCACCGTGACGCGACCTCCGAGCGCCACCGCCACGCCTCGATCGCTCAGCACGCGCGTCGCGAGCTGTCGCATCGTCGAGTCGTATTCGGGCAGCACCTCGAGGCCGCGCTCCACGAGAGACACGCGTCCCCCGACGCCAGCCGCGTTGAAGCGATGGCGTATCGCCAGTGCAACCTCCACTCCGCCGGCGCCACCGCCGACGACGACGACCGCCGGCGGCCGCTCGGACGCGGCGGCAACCAGCG
>JAJAYP010000306.1 GCA_026786185.1 Gemmatimonadaceae bacterium | reverse complement strand
CTGGTTCTTTTTTTTAAAAGACCCCGGCCACGGGCCAACCCACCGGCGCCGCCCGGGCGTGGCGGGGGGGGGCGCGAAAGCGAGACTATTCGGGTTGGGTCGTCGAGCGACCACGGCCCCCCCTCAATGCTTCAGCGTTCCCCCGTCCTTCACGTCGGACCACGGATCCTCGGCTCGTAGCAAGTCGTCGAGCGTGGACGGCCACTGCCCCAGCGCGTCGAACTCGTCCCGGTGGTAGCCACGGAGTGACGCGAGTGACGCAGTGGTGATCACGAAGTCGAGTCGCCCGACGAGCTCGGGATGCGTCTGGGACGGCGACAGTCGCCGAAGCATCGTGCTCGTCGCCTGCCGCAACACGTCGAACTCGCGGAGCACGAGATCGAGGCCGATGCCCTGCGTGCGGCGGGACGTTCCGTGGACTGCCGCGGCGAACACCTATTCGGGAGCGATCATCGGCTCGCGAGACTGTCGCAGGAGGTCCGACAGCAACGCATCCACGACGTGCGCCATGGGCTCGGTGCATGCGTCGCTCCGCAGCAGAACAGCGGCGTCGGGCCCGAGGCCGATTCGCCAGACATCGATCAGGTGGTGGCGATGCTGGACGAGGAGGTCGAGCATGCCGACCGCCGCATTGCACGAGGCGACAGGCGACCGGGAGTACGGCGGGGTGGGCATGGCGCTGACGATGGGACTCACAGGACCTTCCTCCCCTGTTCCTCATCGGCAAGGCGATATTCCGCCATCAGCCGAGCGGCAGATCTCAGTTCTGCATCGCTCAGCTCGGGGCTCACCTGTTGTATCTTTGGGATGAGTTCCTCGACCAGCGCGCGCAATCGTTCAGCCCTGGTGTCATCCAGGGCGTCGAATGCTTCGGACATGCGCCATCTCCCTTCGTCGGGGGGTGGTCCGGTGTGCTGCCTGAACCAAGGCGCCACGCTTGGGCGGGAGTAAAAGGCGCGTTCGCTCAGGCCCTAATTATACGCTCCAGTACGCCAGAGAACGGGTGATCTGGAGCACAGCGTCCTTTCAGGTTCGAGATCGCCGCCCGGTAAGCCGCGGTGCCTTCGTCCGAACACGACTCGTTAGTAGCCTGTCGGGGGAGTTACCCGCGGCACCTGCCTTGCGACTGCACGGTCCGCCATGTCCTCCCGCGCCCCAGCAAAAGTTCCTGTTCCGCCGCTCGACGCCCCCACAGAGCTTCACGCTCGGTTCTCCGACCTGGAGACGAAGGCGCATGCACGGTCGTTGGCCGTCTCGATCCATGACCTGGAGACGGACGCTCGATTCGGCTACCACGAAGACCGCTGGTTTCATGCGGCGAGCACGATCAAGCTGGCCATCCTGATCGGGGTCTACGGGGCGATACATCGTGGCGACCTGCTCCCGCAGTCCCGGGTCCACGTACGCAACAGGTTTCTCAGCGCCTACGACGGTTCGCCGTATCGTGTGCGCGTGGATCGGGACGCGAATGCGGAGGTGCATCGCGAGATCGGCCGCACGCTGCGTCTGGCGGAACTGGCCGAGCACATGATCACCTCGAGCAGCAACCTGGCGACGAACCTGCTGCTCGACCTGCTCGGACTGGACGTGCTTCAGCGGACGCTCGACGGCTTCGGGCTCGAGGGCATCGATCTGCGACGAGGCGTGGAGGACGAACTGGCATTCGAGCACGGAATCAACAATCGTGTCACGGCGAGCGGCCTGGTTGGCCTGCTACGCCTGATCGGCGAGGAACGTGCATTCACGCCGCTCCTGTCGCGTCAAATGCTCGACGTCCTGCTCGCGCAGCATTTCAAGAGCGGCATTCCCGCGGGATTGCCACGAGAGGCGAAGGTGGCGCACAAGACCGGAGAGATCTCGACGATTGCGCACGACGCCGGACTCGTCTACCTGCCGGGCCGGAAACCCTACGCCGTCGCGGTCCTGACGGAGTGGGAGCCGTCGACGCCGGGCCGCTCGGCGACCATCGCCGCGGCCTCGTATCTCGCGTACGCGGCACTGATCGGAGATCGCGACTGATGGGCATGGCACTCGCCACCTTTCCCTTGCGGCTCGTGGACGGGCGACGTCTCGAGCGCCGCTACCGCGACGTGCTGATGCCGGGCGGCATTCTGTGCGACAAGGAAGGCCAGGCACGTGTGCTGCCCCGGTACTTCTACGAAGTGACGTCGTGGGAACAGGCGAGCGATACCTATCTTGCGCCGCATTTCGCGGTGTCCGAGTTCATCCACACCGACGTGCGAGAAGCGCCGCCGCTCCGCGTGTTTCCGCGGTACATCCCGTGCGCGACGGCGCTGCTGGCCCTCGCGCTCGAACAGTTGCGTGAAGCCGTGGACAGCTACGTCTACGTCGGTGCGAATGGGGGATACTGCTCCCCACGACACGCGCGCACGGGCGGCGCGTCGCCGCATTGCTGGGGGACGGCGGCCAACATCTATCGGGTAGGTGACACGTATCTGGACTCGCACGAAACGATCGCGAAGTACGCCGCGATCGCGCGCGAAGTGCTCCCGACGGTGTGGACGCGTCCCCTCGGTCCGGAAGCGTGGAAGACTGACGATCACCTGCACCTCGACCTCGGCTACGTCGTCTCCGTGCCCCGGGAGGCACCGGGAGAAACGCACGACCTGAAGCTTGCGGGTGATCCGCTGTGAGCCCGCGCACGGAGCACGAGTCACGGACGTCGGGCAGCGGTGCTGGAGCGCATCGATAATGTCGGAGCACCAGAAGAGGGCACGTCCAAGCGAGCGAAGCTCCCGGACGGGGAGCCGGTCGGGTATTGCTGACGGTGGGTTGCCCGCCATCGGACTCGAGGCGGAGTTCACGACCGTGATCGACGGCGTGCCGCAGAAGCCGGAAGATGTCTTCGGCTCGCCACGACGTATCGTGCGGGGTCCGCTCATGCACCGCACGGGACGCTCGTACCACCTGCCCACCGGTGGCGCGCTGTACTTCGATACCGGGGTGATGGAGATCGCCACGCCGATGATCGAGATCGCACGCGGCTGCGGAGCGCGAGGCACCCGGTCGCTCTGGGAAAGCCTCGGCTTCCTGCGTACCGAACTGGATGCGTGGGAGGCCGAGACGGGACGCGAAGTCCGTCTCGTGGGCTTCAGCTCTCACTACAACGTGTCGTTCGACGTGCCACGCGAGGACGCCAGGCAGGGACGGAGCGTCGAGCAGCTCGCCTATCTGCTGACGCACATTCTGGCGACGCCGGTGATGCTGCTCGCCGCCAACCGTCGATCGACGGGTGTGGGCGTACGACCGCGCGGGAACCGCATCGAGATCACGGCGGACTTCACTCCAGACGCCGCGCTGATGGCGGCGACGGCGACGCTCATCGTCGGTATCGTGCGCGACGTGATGACGTGGCCCAGCTACGATCTCGGACAGCTCGATGCGCGGGCGATTCCGGTGGTGAAGAGCTTCGTGCCCGTGCCGCACAGTTCTCGCAAGGGATGGGTGGCGAGGTACAGCTGCTTCCCGGAAAATCCCTTCACGGCTGACGTGGATGGTCTTCGGTGGACGACGCGTGGAGGCGAGCGCATCTCTCTCCGCGGGATGGCCGGACGCACGACGCGCCTGTTCTGGCCGTCGATCCGCGCACTCGGCGACCCGCTCTCGCTGCGACTCATCGCGGCCGTGATGCGTGGGCGCGCGCCGTCGTTGCTCGAACTCGACGATCGCCCGCTCGCATACGACGACATCGGCCGTCTGTGCAGCTGGAACGATCTGTTCCCGGTGACGCTGCTGCCGCGCTCGCGGTACGAGCGCGTGCTGGGCAACGCGATCGCCGGCCGGCGTGTGCGCATGGGCGGTGCGTGGCATCAGCCGGTTGGCATGAAGGGATGGACGCATGTCATATTCAAGCGTGAGCGCGACGGACGACGTCACGTGCGATCGCTGGACGACATGCTCATGCATCTTGACGCATGGGATCGCAGCGCCGAGCGTCGAGAGGGCGAGCGGCGCCGGTCGGCGACGGGCGAAGGGGAGCTCGAGCGCCGACGTCTCGAACGCCGGGCGCAGGTTGCGGACACGATGCAGCGGCGGAGGGAGCACGACGCGGCAACGAAGCCCGCCGAGCCGGACGACCTCGCGAACGTCGCGGCGGTCGCGGAGGTACCTTCAGCAGCAGCGGCGCCGGTTCCCCCGCGTATGTCGGCCGGTCGCGACGAGGCGCCGCTCGTCATCGTGACGCGTGCGTAGCGCGTGTCGCCCGAGTACTTGTCCCGCTCCCTTTTCCGAGGTCCAGTCATGGTAGTGACGACATCACGCGCGCGCGGGGCCGGACGCGGCGACAGGTTCGCGGAGACGGGTCCGGAGGCGACGTGGACCGACGCAGCGACGCACGATTCACACAACGTTGCACGACCCGAGCGCATCGGATCGGTGATGCTGGGGGCCGCCCTGGTGACGTTCGGCCTGCGCCGGCGCGATGCAGGCGGCATGATCGCCGCCGCGGTCGGCGGCGTGTTCCTGTTGCGAGGCTCGACCGGGCATTGTCCGGTGTACCGCGCGATGGGCATGAGTACGGGCAGCGCCGACGCGATGCTGTCGAGACCGCGCGGGGACGTGACCGGGCGAGGCGCCACCGTGAATGCGCGGAGGGCAGTGAAGATCGAGCGCAACGTCACGATCGACGCCGACCGCACGCGGCTCTACGACTTCTGGCGTGATTTCGCGAACCTGCCGCGCTTCATGGAGCATCTGGTGTCGGTGCACGTCGCGTCGCCCACGCGCTCGCACTGGGTTGCCAAGGCGCCGGCGGGGATGACGGTGGAGTGGGATGCCGAGATCATCAACGATGTGCCCGGCCGCTTGATCGCCTGGAAGAGTCTGACAGGCGCCGACGTGCCCAACGCGGGCTCCGTGCATTTCACCGACGCGCCGAACGGACGCGGCACCGTGGTGAAGGTGGAGATGGACGTCGAACCGCCGGTCGGCACGCTGGGCCTGATCATCGCGACGATGTTCGGCGATGATCCGGACCGCGACGTGCGCGAAGCGCTGAGTAACCTCAAGGGGGTGATGGAGGGCGGCGAGGGGGACGAGACGGAAGTGTAGGCTCACCCGGTTGACATGCACCGAATCCCCGATAAATTCATGGGGCTACGGGATTTTGCTCTCCGCCCGTGCAAATCGGCGCACTGCAGCCGAACCTATGGACTCCTTGCGGGGAGTGGCTCTCAGGCCGGCGGGTTCGTTCCGCTTCCGACAACAAACGCAGGACAACTCGACGTCGAGCGCGGTTGCTCGGCGCGCCTTGGGTCCCGGTTCGCGCTGCAGAGGCGAGCACACCTTGGCGACAGCGGATGGACACCGGCCCGATTTTTTCGGGCGCCTGGTCCACCCGCGTTTGTATTTGATGAATGCACTTCGTCCCTGGCGCCGCCGACTGGCGCCGAGACTGACACCTGACGGGTAGACATGGCACGCACAACGCCGCTCGACAATTATCGGAACATCGGCATCATGGCGCACATCGATGCCGGGAAGACGACGACGACCGAGCGTATTCTTTATTACACGGGCAAGAACTACAAGATCGGCGAGGTGCACGAAGGCGCCGCGACGATGGACTGGATGGAGCAGGAGCAGGAGCGCGGCATCACGATCACGTCCGCCGCGACGACGTGCTTCTGGCTGCGTCATGGCCAGTCGCACGAGAAGGGCGAGGGGCCCGAGTACCGCATCAACATCATCGATACGCCCGGCCATGTCGACTTCACGGTCGAGGTGGAGCGTTCGTTGCGCGTGCTCGACGGTGCGGTGACGCTGCTCGATTCCGTCGCTGGCGTGGAGCCGCAGACGGAGACGGTGTGGCGCCAGGCGGACCGCTACAAGGTTCCGCGCATGATCTTCTCGAACAAGATGGACCGCGTCGGCGCGAACTTCGATCGTTGCATGTCGATGATCAAGGACCGCCTGAGCAAGCGCGCGTTCGCGCTTCAGCTCCCCGTGGGTTCGGGTGAGCTGTTCACGGGCCACATCGACGTCATCGAGCGGAAGCAGTACATCTTCGACGAGGCGAGCCTCGGCAAGACGTTCGCCGTGGTGGATGTGCCTGACGAGTACAAGGAGGCGTGCGAGGCAGCGCGCTTCGAGGCGATCGAGGCCGCGGTCGAGCACGACGAAGAGCTGATGCAGAAGTACCTCGACGGAACGGAACTCACGATCGCCGACATTCGCCGCGCCATTCGCAAGGCGACGATCGCGATGGAGTTCGTGCCCGTGCTGTGCGGGGCGTCGTTCAAGAACAAGGGTGTGCAGGCGCTGCTGGACGCGGTGATCGATTACCTGCCGGCGCCGAGCGAGGTGAAGGCGATCCAGGGTCACTTGCCGCATCACGACGAGCATTTCGAGGAGCGTCCGGTGAACGACGAGACGCCGTTCGCGGCGCTGGCGTTCAAGATCGCGACCGATCCGTTCGTCGGAAAGCTGACGTTCTTCCGGGTGTACAGCGGCGTCCTGAAGTCAGGGTCGTACGTCTACAACGCGACGAAGGACAAGCGCGAGCGTGTGGGGCGTCTGCTCCAGATGCACGCGAACAAGCGTGAGGAGATCGAGGAAGTGCGGGCGGGCGACATCGCCGCCGCGATCGGGCTGAAGGAGACGCGCACGGGCGACACCATGTGCGACGACGAGCATCCGATCATTCTCGAGGCGATGAAGTTCCCGAACCCCGTCATCGACGTCGCGATCGAGCCGAAGACGAAGGCCGATCAGGACAAGCTGGCGATCGCGCTGCACAAGCTGTCGGAGGAAGACCCGACGTTCCGCGTCCACACGGATGCCGAGACGTCGCAGACGATCATCTCGGGCATGGGTGAGCTGCACCTCGAGATCATCGTCGACCGCATGATGCGCGAGTTCAAGGTCGACGCGAATGTCGGGCGGCCGCAGGTGGCGTACCGCGAGACGATCAAGAAGCGCGTCGAGAAGGTGGAGGGGAAGTTCATTCGCCAGTCGGGCGGCAAGGGTCAGTACGGCCATTGCGTCATCAACATGCAGCCGTCCGAGCCGGGCCAGGGCTTCGTGTTCGAGGACAAGATCGTCGGCGGCGTGATTCCCCGGGAATACATCGGCCCCATCGAGCAGGGGATCAAGGAGGCACTGGAGAACGGCGTCCTTGCCGGCTACCCGATGGTGGACGTGAAGGTGGAGCTCGTCTACGGCTCGTACCACGACGTCGATTCCAGCGAAATGGCGTTCAAGATCGCGGGCTCGATGGCGTTCAAGGAAGCGGCGAAGAAGGCGCAGCCGATCATCCTCGAGCCGATGATGAACGTCGAGGTCGTGGTGCCCGAGGCGTACATGGGCGACGTGCTCGGCGATCTGTCGTCACGCCGTGGCAAGATCGGCGGGATGACGCAGCGGGGCGAGGCGCAGGTCATCGCGTCGACGGTACCGCTGTCGGAGATGTTCGGGTACTCGACGAAGCTGCGCTCGATGTCGCAGGGGCGCGCGGTGTACTCGATGGAGTTCGCGCATTACGAGGAAGTGCCGAAGAGCAAGGCCGAGGAGATCATCTCCAAGGTCAAGCCGTCGGAACGCTGATCGCTTTTCAGACCAACTACTCTCTCCAGTCGAGATAGGATCATGGGCAAGGCAAAGTTTGAGCGGACGAAGCCGCATGTGAACGTGGGGACGATTGGGCACGTCGATCATGGGAAGACGACGTTGACCGCGGCGATCACGTCGATACAGGCGGCGAAGGGGTTGGCGCAGTCGGTGG
>JAJAYP010000305.1 GCA_026786185.1 Gemmatimonadaceae bacterium | reverse complement strand
GGCCCAGAGCGCGAGTGCGCTGCTCGAGCGCTGATGTCGTCACGTAGAGCGCGGCAATCGAATCGAGCGCCGCGTGCCACGACTCGCGCGCGGCGGGCGAGGCATCCTGCCGCCGGTCGGCGCGCACGTCGAAGGTGCGGCGCGCGAATGTGTCGCCCGCCACGTTCACCGTGAGCGTGTAGCGTCCGGGCCGCACAAACGCCCCGTTCACGGGGCGGCGCCGCTCCTCGTCCTCGCCCGCGCCGGCCGCCGCTTCGAGTGGCGAGGGGATGGCCGGTAGTGCCGCGCCGCGAAGGTTCCAGGTCACCGCCGTCGGCCCGCGCCGCGCGGCGACGACCTGTCGCCACACCTCGGCGCCGCCCGACCGCCGCACCACCAGCGTGGCGGACGCCCCGGAGTCGCGCGCGAACAGGGTGAAGGTGATTCCGTTCGCCGGATTCGCGCCGCGAAAGTGTACGTCGCCACTGTGACTGATGCGCGCGGCGAGCCGCCGCTGATGCACCACCGCCGGCAGAGGCGCGAGCCGCACCGGCGCTGACGACGTGTCCGCCAGCATTGCCCGCAGCGGCCGCAGGTCGTCGAGGATCCAGATGCCGCGTCCGTGGGTGCCGAGCACCAGCGCGTCGTCGCGCGGCTGGATCACGAGGTCGTTCACCGGCACCGTGGGCAGGTTGGCGCGGAGCGATCGCCAGCTCCGCGCGCCGTCGCCGGACGCGAACAGGCCGAACTCCGTGCCGAGATAGAGCAGCCTCGGCGCGATCAGGTCCTCGCGGAGCACGTGCGGCACCACCGACGCCGGCAGGTTGGCGGCGATGGAGCTCCACGTCTGCCCGTGATCAGTGGAACGATAGAGCCAGTTGCGGAAGTCACCGTTCTGGTGGCCGTCGAACAGGGCGTACACCGTACCGGCGGCGTGGCGTGAAGCCTCGAGGTGCCGCACCCAGGTGCCCTTGGGCAGGCCCGGCACGCGATCGGCGATGCTCCGCCACATGGCCCCCTCGTCGCGCGAGACGTGCAGCTGCCCGTCGTCGGTGCCCACGTACAGCGTGCGGCGGTCGAGCGGCGACTCGGTGAACGCGCTCGTGGTGGGATAGAACGACGCGCCGTCGTCGAGCGAGAGGGTGGATGAATCGGGCCGCTGGCCCATGATGGCGAGCGAGCGCCTGGCCACGCCGGTGGTGAAGTCGCCGAGCTGTGTCCATCTCTCGCCACGGTCGCGCGAGCGGTAGAGACCGCGCATGCCGGCGTAGAGCGTGCGCGGATCGTGCGACGACACGGTGAGCGGCGAGTTCCAGTTGGCTCCTTCCTGGAAGCGGCCGACGCGCGGGGCGGGCGGGCCCCAGTTGCCGCGCTTGTAGACGTCGCCGTCGGGCCACATGGGGCGGATCGTGCGCCGCTCCATGGTGCGCAGGTCCACGCGCGTGAGCCCCATGTACTGCGAGCTCACGTACAGTGTGCGGTTGTCCGTGGTATCGAACACGGAGTGGAAGCCGTCGCCGCCGCCCACCTGGAACCAGTCCTCGTTGAGGATGCCGTCCGTCCAGCTCGTGGCGCTCGGTCCGCACCAGGTGTTGTTGTCCTGCAGGCCGCCACACACGCGAAAGGGAATGGAGTTGTCCACGCCCACGTGGTAGAACTGCGAGACTGGCAGGTTGCGCTGGTAGAGCCAGTGCACGCCGCGATCGTGCGAGATGCCGAGGCCCCCATCGTCGCCCTTCACCACGTGGCGCGAGTCCTTCGGGTTCACCCAGATGATGCGATCGTCGCCGTGCAGCGTCTGCCGCGGCTCGCGCCAGGTATGCCCGCTGTCGTCGGAGACGGAGTACTGCACCTGGTAGAGCCGGCGCTCGTCGCTCGGATCCACGAGCAGCTTGCTCGAGTAGGCGGGGCGTGGGTTGTAGTCGCCCATCCTGCGCCAGCTCGCGCCCCGGTCGTCGGAGCGATAGATGCCGGCGACGCGCTGCTCGTACGAGATGCTCGACGTGTAGCGCTGCCCCTGCTCGACCGAGACGTAGACCACGCTCGGGTTCCGGCGGTAGATCGAGATGCCGATGCGGCCGAGTATGCCTGTCGGCAAACCGGCGGAGAGTCTGGTCCAGGTGGTGCCGCCGTCGGTGGACTTGTGCAGCGCGGAGCCGGGCCCGCCGCCCACGAACCCGTACGCCTGGCGGCGGCGCTGGTAGGTGGCTGCGTACAGCGTGTTCGGGTCGGTGGGGTCCATCGCCACCTCGGTCACGCCGGTGTCCTCGTCGCCGGTAAGCACGAGCTGCCAGCTGCGCCCGCCGTCAAGCGTGCGATACAGCCCGCGCTCCTTCGACGGCGCCCAGAGCTTGCCCGGCACGGCGCCGAACACGATGTCGCGATTCACCGGATGCGTGAGGATGCGCGCGATGTGGCCGCTTTCAGGGAGGCCCATGTTGGTCCACGACGTGCCGCCATCGGTGGACTTGTAGATCCCGTCGCCCCAGCCCGAGCTCTGGCGGTTGGTCGCCTCGCCGGTTCCCACCCAGACCAGATCGGGATCGGGCTGGAACAGGCCGAGCGCTCCCACGGAGTGCACGCGCTCGTTCTCGAACACCGGCGTCATGGTGATCGCGTTGTCGGTCGTCTTCCACACCCCGCCGGTGGCCGACGCCACGTACATGAGGGTGGGATCGGCCTCCGAGATCGCGAGATCGGTGATGCGGCCGGACATCGTGGCCGGTCCGATGGCGCGGAAGCGAAGGCCGGCGACCGGCGCGTCACCCGCGCGCGGTGCCTGCGCGGATGTGGTGGCGACGGCGAGCAGCAGCGGGACGAGCGGGGCGAGGGCGCGCATGGATGGCGGTAGGGATTGGCGACGAGATCGCGGAGACGCCACGGGGTATGCGTGTGCGCCGCGAGGACGTCAAGTCGCCCGGGGATGCAGAGGGTATCGCGTGAGTCACGCCTCGCGCCAATAGGAGGAGTCGTGCAGTTTGGACGTTGCGCTGAAACCACGCTCTCCCCTGACCACCGCCCGACCTCGGAGGCTCCATGAAGCGAGTCACTGGCATTGGCGGCATCTTCTTCAACGCCAACGACGCTCCGGCACTACAGGCCTGGTACAAGCGGCACCTCGGAATCGCTATTCAAGAATGGGGTGGCGCGGCTTTCGACTGGACCGACGGTGAAGGCAAGCCCGTTGCCGGAACGACCGCCTGGTCCATCAATTCGGCGCAAAGCAACCAGTTTGCGCCCAGCACTGCACCTTTCATGGTCAATTACCGGGTGGAGGATCTCCACGCCCTTGTCAAAACCTTACGCGAAGAAGGGTGCAACGTTCTCGAGAAGATCGACGATTCCGAGTACGGAAAGTTTGGCTGGGTCATCGATCCAGAAGGAAACAAGGTAGAACTTTGGCAACCGCCCGCCGGCCAATGACCAGGCTGCGAGCACGTCGTTGACTCCTCGCTCAGCTGGCTCATCCCGATGGAGAAGTGACATGGCAAAGCCAGCGAAGAACACGATTTGCCTCTGGTACGATCGCGACGCAGTGGAGGCGGCGCGATTTTACGCCAGGACCTTTCCCGATTCGTCCGTCGGCACGGTGCACCGCGCACCGGGAGATTTTCCGTCTGGGAAGAAGGGGGACGTGTTGACGGTCGAGTTTACGGTGATGGGCGTCCCGTGCCTCGGACTCAACGGTGGACCTGCGTTCAAGCACACCGAAGCGTTCTCGTTTCAGGTCGCAACTGCTGACCAAGCCGAGACGGATCGCTACTGGAATGCGATCGTCGGCAACGGCGGCCAGGAGAGCGAGTGCGGCTGGTGCAAGGATAAATGGGGATTGTCCTGGCAGATTACGCCGATCGCCCTGACGAACGCGATCACCGATCCTGATCCCGCTGCCGCCAAGCGCGCGTTCGATGCGATGATGCAGATGAAAAAGCTCGACATCGCTGCAATCGAGGCGGCGCGCCGCGGTTGAGGTTGCGCGCCTCATGAGCGTGCCGACCACCCCGACGGGCAACACCGAGCTCCCGCTGACCCAACCTCGTCTCCTCCGCCGCTTCGGCCTCCTGCCCGCGACGGCGCTGAACATGACCAACATGATGGGCGCGGGACCGTTCATCACGATCCCGCTGCTCATGTCGGCGCTGGGCGGACCACAGGCCATGCTGGGCTGGCTCGTGGCGCTCGTGATCGTGATCTGCGACGGGATGGTATGGAGCGAGCTGGGAGCGGCGATGCCCGGGTCGGGAGGATCGTTCCACTACCTGCGCGAAGCGTTCGGGCGCACGAGGTTCGGGCCGCTCATGGCATTCCTCTTCGTCTGGCAGTTCATCCTCAGCGGGCCGCTGGAGATCGCCTCCGGGTACATCGGGTTCGCCGCCTACGCAGGCTACATCTGGAAGGGGCTGACGCGCGCCGAATCGATCGCGCTCATTGTGGGGGTGGGAGCGGTCAACGTCGCACTGCTCTATCGGCGCATCGGTTCGATTGTCACCGTGACCGTATCACTCTGGCTTGGCACACTCGTCACCGTGCTCGCCGTGATCGTCACGGGCGCCATGCACTTCGACCCGCGCATCGCCTTCGACTTCCCGCCCGGCGCCTTCAATTTCTCGCTGGGCTTCTTTCTCGGACTCGGTGCGGCGGCGCGCATCGGCATCTACGACTTCCTGGGCTATTACGACGTCTGCTACATCGGTGACGAGGTGCGGAACCCGGGGCGCGTCATCCCACGGTCGATCCTGATCAGCACCGTCGCCGTGGCTCTCATCTACCTGGGCATCAATCTTTCGATCATCGGAGTGATCCCGTGGCGGGAGTTCGTGCCCGCGTCTGCGCACGCCGAGTCGAGCTTCATCGTCTCGATCTTCATGCAGAAGATCTACGGCGAACGCGTGGCGACGATCTTCACGCTGCTGGTGCTCTGGACCGCATTCGGGTCGGTGTTCGCGCTCCTGCTGGGATACTCGCGAGTCCCCTTCGCCGCAGCGGAGAGCGGCTACTTCTTTCGCGCCTTCGGACGACTGCACCCGACGAAGGACTTCCCGTACGTCTCGCTGCTGGTGTTGGGGGCGATCTCGATCGTGGCAGGCTTCTTCTCGCTCGGCACCGTCATTGACGCGCTCATCGTCACCCGTATCCTGGTGCAGTTCATGGGGCAGATCTTTGCCTTGATGCTGCTGCGCCGGGAAGCGCCACACATGCCACGACCGTATCGCATGTGGCTCTACCCGCTACCGGCGCTGGTGGCGCTGTTGGGGTGGATTTTCGTGTTCGCCACCACGCAGCTCCGGGTGATTCTGTTCGGCGTGGGCGTCCTTGCCCTGGGTTGCGTGGCGTTCCTGCTCTGGTCCAGGCGTGGCAACCGTTGGCCGATGGGCGTTGAGAAGGCACTATCGTGAGGCCGTCTCCCGCGCTCGCGCGTGAAGCCCCGCAATCGCATCGGAGCAAGACTCATGGACGATCATCTTGAGTTGATCACCACGCGCGACGTCGACGCACCCATCGAAACCGTGTGGGCTGCCTGGACTGGCCGCGAGAAGATCGCCAGGTGGTGGGGCCCAGCGGGCTTTCGAAGCACCGTCAATGAGCTGGCTGTCCGTGAAGGCGGCCGCTTCGATGTCATCATGCAGGGACCCGACGGCACTGACTATCCCAATCTGTATCTCTTCGACCATGTTCAGGAACGCAAGCAACTGATCTACACCAATGTCGGTTCCGCGCAGTTCGGCTTGGCTTCCTTTCAATCCGTAGTCGACTTGGCCAGCGTGGGAAGCAGGACAAGAGTGACCCTCACCGCAAAGTTCACTACAGCAGCGGACAAGCAAAAGCACGTCGATGAGTTTCATGCGATCCAAGGCACGCGACAGCTGCTTGAGAGACTTGAAGAGCAATCAACGTGAATCGAGCGCGACGTCCGAGACCGGTCTGACACTACGATCCTCACTCGGCTTCAGCCTCAGGAGCAAGCGTATGTCTCGTCCTCGGCTATCTCTGGTCGCCCTCGTGTGTTCGCTGGCGGTGTTGACCGGAAGGTCGGCCGACGCACAGGTCGAGCGCTCGGTCCGCGCAGGCGACCGCGTGCGCGTGCACGCGCTGGACGGGCCGATCGTGATCGGCATCGTCGAGACGTCAGCCAAGACACCATCCGCATCCGGGACGAAGATTACGGCACGGCGCGCATCGTACCGGTGTGGACGGTAGCTCGATTGGACGTGTCAGCCGGGCGGACGACGCACGGGTCGAACATGCTGCGCGGGGCAGGGGCGGGCTTTGCAGTCGGTGCGCTGGTGGGTGGGAGCTTGGGCGCGGCGACATGCGTCACCGATAGCGACGGGTTCGGCGGGAGTTGTTCCGACCGCGGCAAGCGGGCGCAATTAATCCTCGGCGGAGCGCTCATCCTCGGCGTTCCGGTGGCGGCGCTCGGCGCCGTCATCGGATCGGCCTCGCCGCTCGAGCAGTGGCGCCGAGTGTGGCCGGCGGTGCGCGTCGTGTTGGCCCCGGTCGGTCGGGGGGGCGTCGGAGTGATGGTAGCGGCGCAAGTCGGCCCCAGACGTCGCGGCCGTTGATCGACCTGGCAGTTCGCTGGATGGCGCCGGATGTAGCCGGGATGATGGGTGGCAGTTTCTTCCGCCATCGTGGGTAACGCCGACGACGGTCGAGGCTCACCTCCGCACGAACGGCATCGTTCTCATTCGGGGCGACCCCACGTCCAACGCCATCACCCGCCCGCGAGCATCGCGACGAAAGGTGAGGAGCCACCCCTGATCGCTCACGGAGTACGCATCGCGATAGCGCGCGACCAACGGGAAGTCCACGCCGCGCCGCACCTCCACGCGCAGCGAATCATTCCGCACGAACAGGCGCCACGACGCCTCGGCATCAGCGCTCTCGTAGCGACCCACGAACCCCAAGCGTTGCGCGCGCGTCGGCGACCACGGCTCGACACGATCGTAGACCACCGTGTCGCCGTCGATAGTCATGACACGATAGCGCGCCGCTGGTAGCGTCAGCGGACCTTCGAATGCAATCGTGCGCCGTCCATCGGTGCTAGAGAATCCATCGCTGCGTGCCCGAAAGCCTGACCACGTGTTCACGCTCACGCCCTCGATGAACGCGCGGACCTGAACCGGCTGTCGAGTGCGGCGACTGCGGTACGTGCCGGCGAGGCGCGTGCGCGCGAAGTCAGTCGCCGCGGTACCGAGTTCGGGCCTGGCCTCGGCAGGTGGCGAGGGCAGGTCGGCCACGAGAGCCAGCAACTCGGCACCCATCGACTCGGTATTCAGGGAGCCCGCGTTGCACAGCACGGCGACGTCTGCGGTTCGCCCCGGAACTCGCCCGGTGTACGCTCGGTAACCCGCGGTGGCTCCGGCATGCGACACCGTGCGTGCGCCGCCGAGCGAGTCGAGCTCCAGTCCGAGCGCATAGGCGGTGCGCCGGTTCGTTCGCAGCACACCGGCACGCTCCATCTCGCGCGCAAACGCAGCTGAGCGAACGTCAGGCGCATCGAGGTGGGCGTTCCAGCGCAGCAGGTCGGGAACGGTCGTGAGCAAGCCGCCCGGTCCCACGACATTCTCGAAGGGCATGTCGCGTTGCCAGTGCCCGACATCATCAGGAGTCCAGGCCGACGCGCGTCGTGGCACGACGCTGCGGAAGTCTTCCCGCCAACGTGTGTCGACCAAGCCGAGTGGCGCGAAGAGGGCGCGATGCGAGAAAGACGCGAACGACTCGCCGCTCGCGCGCGTCACGATCTCCGCCGCCAAGAGGTAGTTGGAGTTGCTGTAGGAGTACTCGGTGCCTGCGGGGAAGTTGAGGGCATCTTGCCGAGCGATGAGCGAGATCATGTGTGGCATCGTGTATTCACGGGTGCCACGAGGCCATCCCGAGAGTGCGATGACGTCGCCCCAGTCTCGCAGGCCGGCCTGGTGCGTGAGCAGCTCGCGTATCGTGAATTGCGGGAGCCCGGGAGCAAGCTCGGGAATCCACCGCCGAACGTCGTCGTCGAGCGAGATGCGACCCTGCTGCGCGAGCAGCAACACCGCCGCAGCCGTGAACTGCTTCGACACGGACCCCGCCTCGAATACCGTGAGACTGTCGTTCGGAATGCGGTGCTCCAGGTTTGCGAGCCCGTAGCTCCGGATGACGGTCTGCCCATTGCGACGCGCGCCCACCACACAGCCGGGTGTGGTCGCGGAGTCCACCGAAGCGAACATGCGGTCGAGACCGGCCGTGAGTGACGATGGCGCCCTGGATGGGAGCGCTGGCGCACGCTGCGCGGCGAGCGGGCGTACGGGTAGCAACAGGAGGGCGACGGCGAGCGTGCAAAATGCGCGGGACATTATGAGGGCGGGGAGATGGTGAGTGGACTGCCGCCAACCATACATTCCCCATTGCCACCGCCGCGCTGCAGGGAACGCCACGTGCGCGTTTTGGCGTTCGATGAGACGTGAATAGCGGTCCCTTCCCCTGATTTCATGCGCTTCGGTAGCTACAGCCTCATTCTGCTGGTCGGGGCGATCAACGGATGGGTCCTTGCGGCGCTGCTCTGGCGACGGCGCGCGAACGTGCTGGCCAATCGTCTGCTTGGCACTCTGGTGGCGCTGGTGGCGCTGCGGCTCATGCCATACGTCCTCGGCTACGCCGGCGGCTACGACCTATACCCGTGGCTCACGTTCGCGCCGTTCGATCTCTCGTTCGCGTTCGGGCCGCTCATCTGGGCGTATGTCGTCGCGCTCACGACAGGCGCGGCGCCGCGGCGCTGGCGCCGGCATGCGGTGGCGCCGGCCGTTCAGCTGACGTACGCGCTGGTCTGCTTCTCCCTGCCTCTCCGCCTGAAGTGGAGTTGGTACAGCGGGACCAACCTCCAGATCATCGAGCCGGCTGGCCTGCTGATCGGCCTCCTGTCGCTCGGCGGATACCTCCTGGCGTCGTGGCGACATCTTGCTGGCTACCAACGATGGCTACACACGCAGTTCAGCAACACCGAGACGTGGCGGCTCGACTGGCTTCATCACCTGCTCGCCGGCGTCGCGGCGACGCTGCTGATCGGCGTCGCCTTTGCGCTCGTCAGCTGGATCATCACTCCGCTGGACTATTTCCAGCGCTTCCCGCAGATGATCGTCTTTGCCGTGCTTGCCTACTTCCTTGGGGCGCTCGGATGGCGCTTTGGGGACATCGTCTATCCGGTGCCGGTCGTAGCCGTCGATAGTCTCGCAACCCTCGTAACGGTCATCCCGCCAGAGGCGTTCGCCGAGCCGGTCTCCGTAAACCCGCAGGAGTCCGCGCCCGCCGATTCCGCGTACGAGGAAGTGGCCGAGCGTTGGGCCGCGCGCACATGGGCCGCCGGCTGGTGGCGCGACGATACGCTATCCCTCACGTCGCTCGCCGCGCGGCTGAACACGTCGCCGCGCACCGTGTCGCGCGTGCTGAACGAGGGACGCGGCCAGACATTCCACGCGTTCGTGAACCGGATGCGCATCGACGCTGTCGTCGCGGCGTTGCACGACGCTTCGGACGAACGCGATCTCGTGGTGCTGGCTTTCGACGCCGGTTTCAACTCGAAGGCAAGCTTCAATCGCGCGTTCAAGGCGCAACTTGGAGTGACGCCGAGCCAGTATCGAGCAGCGGCGCGAACGGGATCGGTTCCGATCGTTGCGGGAGCGGGACAGGCGTAGTCGGCAGTGGACTTTCTGATCCGGCAGGGAGTACCCGCCGACGGCGAGTCGCGCACCTCATGCGCACCTAAGGATGGGATGGCGGTGGGCTACTGAGGGATCTTTTGCGAGGAGGAATGATGTCTGCCAGTAGTGCTCCCGAAGTATGGATGCGCGGGCCGTTGCCAGCGTACGCGCCTGCACTCATGCCGATTGCGCACGCACTGCTGCAGGCAAAAGAAGATGTGGAGCGGGTCGCGACGGATGTCACCGCCGAAGAGCTGTGGCAGCGCCCCGGGAATGCGGCGAGCGCAGGCTACCATCTGCAGCATCTCGCGGGAAGCCTGGATCGCTTGCTCACCTATGCTCGTGGCGAGTCGCTCGACGAAGCACAGTTGGCAGCGCTCGCGCAGGAGGGCGTGGCGTGTGTCTCGGATCCCGTGCTCGTCTCGTCTGTGCTGGCGCGAATCGACCGGGCGCTGGACCAGGTTCGGCTCACCGCCGTCGAGCAGTTGAACGAGGCGCGGGAGGTTGGACGGGCGAGATTGCCCAGCACGGTGCTGGGGCTGCTCTTTCATGCGGCAGAACACAGCGCTCGGCACGTCGGCCAACTCACAACGACGTTGAAGGTGGTGCGTTGGCTCGCCTCGGCGGAACGCGAGCCCAACTCCACGTCAGGGTGAAGCCATGAGAGGATTGTCGCTCGCCGTCCGCCGGATGCTCCGCGTCGCTGCACGCCTGGTCTTGGGTGC
>JAJAYP010000304.1 GCA_026786185.1 Gemmatimonadaceae bacterium | reverse complement strand
GCAGGGTGTCGCGCAGGACGGCGCTCTGGTCCGTGCACAGCTCGGGACATCCGAGCGAGCTCGTGAGCTGCTCCGAGCAGGCGGCGAGCGTGAGAAGCAGGGTCGCGCCGAACACGCCCCGAAGAATCCGTTCAGGCACTACGTACACTCCGTCCGTCGTGGCCATGGCGCGTCATCGGCGCCCCAGCGACGTTGGCGTAAAGGCTGCGGGAAGTAGATCCGACATTGTCCAGCGTGCGTCCGCGCCACCACGCGTCACACTGATCACCTCGAGCCGAGGTGCAAACTCCATCATCACCTGCCGACAGATGCCGCACGGCGGCGTGGGCTGTTCCGCGTCCGTCGCGATGACGATCGCGACGAAATCGCGAACGCCGCGGGCCACCGCGGTCGAGATCGCACCGCGCTCCGCGCACATCCCGGCCGGATAGGACGCATTCTCGACGTTGCACCCTTCGGTAATGCTGCCATCGGTGGCCAGCAACGCCGCGCCCACCCGGAAGCCGGAGTACGGGGCGTACGCTCGTTCCTTGGCCAACATGGCGCGCTCGGCGAGCACCGTGCGCTGACGCGAGCCGGGTGCCAGATCGTCCGTGCGCGTCGTCAATGGCCGCGCTCCAGCGCGGGCAGGAACGACTGGCCACCGCCTCGAAAACCGACGTTGAGCCACTCGGCGACCGTCGCGCCCAGGTCGGCGAACGTCTCGCGCTCGCCGAGCGGAACCGGATGGACGGGGTCCCCGAAGACGAGCAACGGCACGTTCTCGCGCGCGTGGTCGCTGGAGCCGGTCGTGGGGTCGTTGCCGTGGTCGGCGGTGATGAACAGCAGATCGTCCTCGCGGAGTGCGTCGCGTATGGCCGGCAGGGCGTCGTCGAACTCGCGCAGCGCGCGCTCGAATCCCTCCGCGTCGTTGCGGTGCCCGTACAGCGTGTCAAAATCTACAAGGTTGGCGAACAGCAACCCACCCTGACTACCCCGCAGCCACTCGAGAATTCCCTCGATACCCTCGGCGTTGCTGCTGGTGTGTCGCGCGCGAAGGTGCCGGCCCGCGAAGAGGTCATCCACCTTTCCCACGCCGGCGCGTGGCACGCCCGCGGCGGCGAGGGCGTCGATGAGCGTTTCTCCTGGCGGCTCGATCGAGTAGTCGCGACGATTCGTCGTCCGCTCGTAGGCGCCTGCCGCGCCGGCGAAGGGCCGCGCGATGACGCGCGAGACATCATGCGGCGCAACGAGTTGACGGCGCGCCACGAGACACGCCGCGTACAATTCCACCAGCGGAACGACCCCTTCGTGCGCCGCGATCTGGAAGACGGAGTCGGCGGAGGTGTACACGATCCATGCGCCAGAACGCTCGTGCTCCTCGCCGCATCGGGCGAGGATGTCCGTGCCACTGGCGGCCACATTCCCCAACACCGCGCGGCCGGTCGCTCGTGAGAACGCATCGAGCACGTCGGCGGGAAATCCGTTGGGGTAGGTCGGGAACGGCTTGCTGAGGCGCACACCGGCCATCTCCCAGTGGCCCGCCGTGCTGTCCTTGCCTGCGGACGCGGGACGCATCAGTCCCCACGCCGCGACCGGCTTGGACGTCCGGTCGACGCCGGGCAGCGCGGCGATGTTGCCCAGCCCGGCCATGGCGAGGTTGGGCAGGACGAGTTCTCCGCGCGCTCGCGCGAGATTCCCGAGCGTGTCGCTGCCGACGTCGCCATAGGCGGCCGCGTCGGGGGCGGCGCCGATGCCGACACCGTCGAGCACGAGAATCACGGCGCGTCGCCTCACGCAGCCACCACCTCGCGCGCGCCCTCGGCATATCGGCGGGGCAGTCGCAGCCGCAGGCCCGTGAGGATCTCGTAGGGCGAGAGTCCCGCGCGAGTGGCCATCTCGCTCACCGTGACGACGTCGTCGCCCTGTCGCCCGAGGAGGGTCACCACGTCACCCAGATCCGCGTCCGTGTCCGTCACGTCGAACATGGTCATGTCCATCGTCACGCGACCCGTGACGGCGATTCGACGACCCGCCAGAAGCGCCTCTCCGCGGTTGCTCAGGCTGCGCTGGTACCCATCGGCGTAGCCCACCGGAACGGTGGCGATGCGCCGAGTACCGCTCGCACGCCAGGTCGCGTCATAGCTCACCGACTCTCCGTCCCGAATCGTCCGCAGCTCGACGATTCGAGCCCGCATGCTGACGACCGGATCGGGTGCGATTGCGCCGCCCTCGAATCCGGCGACGCCGTAGAGAAAGATGCCCGGACGGCACACGCTCCAGCGGGACGGCGCGCGACGCTCGACTGCCGGGCCGTTCTCGGCGTGCACCAGTGCTGGGCGGTCGGGGAGGGCAGCCAGCGCCTGAGCGAATCGCTGCTCCTGCTCGTCGCGACTCGCGTCGTCCAGCTCTGCGGAATGGAAGTGCGTGAACACCCCGTCGGGCCGCGCACGCGCCAGGAGCGCACGGTGCTCGGCGACGAGATCCCATCGCATGCCCGCGCGCGACATGCCGGTGTCGATCTGAAGGTGCCAGGGCCGACCCGTTCGCGCCCACGACTCGATGACGGCGGGATCACCGAGCGCCGGCGTCAGGTCACCGCGGCGCAATGCGTCGATCTCGTTGCGCAGGATCGGGGTGAACACGATGACGGGCCGGGTGATGCCTCCGCGCCGCAGCTCATCGCCTTCGTGCACCGTGGCGACACCGAAACCCCACGGGTCGAGTCGATCGAGCGCGAGCGCGGCGCGCAGGCCGCCGAGCCCATACCCATCGGCCTTCACCATGGGGAGCAGGGGCACGCCCGCACGTGCCGCCACGGCAGCCCCGTTGCGGCACAGCGCGTCCAAGTCGATCTCGACCCAGGCGCGTGTCATGGGACGGCGCGATTCGCTATCATGTGAAGAATGAACAACATACGGGGCGGAGGAGGCTGATGCAAGAAAAGGCGGGGCTGTCGGAGGCCCTCGAACTGATGAAGGATCTGCGACGGCGATGCGACTGGGATGCGGCACAAACGCATGAGTCGCTGCGCCCATACCTCATCGAGGAAGCTTATGAGGTGGACGACGCGATCCGTGCCGGGAACGACACCCAGCTTCGCGAGGAGCTTGGTGATCTGCTGCTTCAGGTGCTCTTTCACAGTGTGGTCGCGGAGGAGCGGCGTGCGTTCGACTTCGGCGACGTGGCGGAAGGTTTCCTCCGAAAGATGAAGTCGCGCCATCCGCACCTGTACGAGGGGGGTGAGCGACAGAGCTGGGAAGGGATGAAAGCGAGAACGCGCGCGAGCGTCGTCGACGGGTTGCCGGCCGACCTCCCCGCCCTGCACCGGGCGTTCCGGCTGCAGGACCGCGCGGCGGGCGTGGGCTTCGACTGGCCCGACGCTGCCGGTCCGGCGGCCAAGGTGGAGAAGGAGCTGGCGGAGGTGCGTGGGGAGATCGCCGTCGGCGCGCACGTCAGTGGTGACGGGGTGCCCGATCCCGCCCTGGAGATGGAACTGGGCGACCTGCTGTTCTCCGTCGTGAACCTGTGCCGGAAGCTCGGCGTGCACCCCTCGCTCGCGCTGGACAAGGCGAACACGAAGTTCGCCCGGCGGTTTCAGGACGTGGAGCTGCTGGCGAAATCCCGCGGGATCGAGGTGCAATCCGCCGGGCTCGAGGCCCTCGACGAGCTATGGAACGAGGCGAAGAGGAACGGTACGGGGAACGGGGAACTTGGAACGGTGTGACGCCCCGCGAGTCACCGTTATCCGTTTACCGTCAACGGCAGCAGGAGCGCGCGAGAGCTGGCAGCGAGAAGCCGTGAGCACTGAGAGATGAGGGGCATGCTCCTCATCGCCCATGGCTCACCGCATCAGTCTTCACGCTCCAGGCTCGCTCGCTATCCGGCGATGGCGGCCTGTAGTGGAGAAGTTCGTTCACCGTTCACCGTTCGCGCGCCGTCCCCCGCGCCGTCGCGAGGGGGGGTACTAGGGCCGCAGCCGGTGCATCATCCGCGGAAATGCGATCACCTCGCGAATGTGCTGGATGCCGCAGATCCACGCGATCGTGCGCTCGAGGCCGAGTCCGAACCCGGCGTGCGTGAAGGTCCCGTAGCGGCGCAGATCGAGATACCAGTCGTACGCCTCGATCGGCAGCCCTTCCTCCTTGATCCGCGCCAGCAGCTTGTCGTAGTCGTCCTCGCGTTGCGAGCCGCCGATCATCTCGCCGAACCCTTCCGGCGCCAGCAGGTCGTTGCACAGCACGGTGCGCGGATCGTCGGGGTTCTCCTTCATGTAGAACGCCTTCGCTTCCTTCGGATAGTTGAAGACGAAGACCGGCTTGTCGTAGTCCTCCACGATCAGCGCTTCATCCTCGGCGCCGAGATCGTCGCCCCACTTCGCCGTGCTTCCCTTGCGTTGCACGAGGGCCACGGCGTCGGTGTAGTTCAATCGGGGAAATGGCGCCGTGATGCGCTCGAGCTTCGAGACGTCGCGCTCCAGCTCGTCCAGCTCGGGCCGGCGACGCTGCACGACGCGCTGCACGAGGAATTCGACGAAGTCTTCCTGCAGCTTCATGTTGGCCTCGGAGTCGTTCCACGCCACCTCCGGCTCGATCATCCAGAACTCCGTCAGGTGGCGGCGGGTCTTGGATTTTTCGGCGCGGAACGTGGGGCCGAAGGTGTAGATCTTTCCGAACGCCGCCGCCGCCGCCTCTCCGTAGAGCTGACCCGTCTGGGCGAGATACGCCGTGCCTTCCTCGAAGTACTCCGTCGCGAACAAGCCGGATCGCTCACCGATGGCGGCCGTGAGGATGGGCGTATCAACGCGCAGGAAGCCGCGCTCGTAGAAGAAGTCGTGGATCGCCTGCTCGACCTCGTTCCGGATCACCATGATCGCGCGCTGGCGTGGCGACCGGAGCCAGAAGTGCCGATGGTCGAGCAGGAAGTCGATACCATGCTCCTTTGGCTGGATCGGATAATCGCTCGGGCTCGGGCCTATGATCTCGAGTCGCGTGACGCCGATGTCGAGCACGGACGGCGCACGGGGATTCACGCGCGCCTCGCCAGCGATTTCGACGGAGGTCTCGGTGGTGAGCTCTGCGAAGCGTGCCCACAGGTCGTCGCCGACCTGGCTCTTCACGAACACGGCCTGCGCGACTCCGGTCCCGTCGCGCAGCGCCGCAAATGCGACCTTGCCCGACGAGCGGACGTGTGTGACCCAGGCACGCACGACGACGTGCTGGCCCGCATGCGCGGGCAACTCGGAGATGCGGAGCGACGGAGCCGTGGTCATGTCTCGGGTTACGGGCGAGTGGCGCGAAGATCGCGCCTCGTCTAGAATCCCCGAACAGGCGCGCCGCTCGACGCAGGGACGCATCGGCGGCGCCTGAGGGCTGAGCCTCCAATGGTACACCCCCTCACCGGTGCGGCAAAGGGCGGTCCGGCTGTCTCTCCGCTGCACGCACGTCTACCCGCACCAGCAGTCACTCCTCATGACCCTGCGTTCGAGGCTCGCCCTCGGCCTCGTCATCATCGCCGCCGTGCTCGTCGTACCACTCGTCGTGGCCCGCTCCTCGATGCAGGATCTGCACGGTCAGGTGCGAAGCCTTCGCGAGGGCGAGTTCCAGGCGTCACTGCTGCTCGGCCGGCTGCGCGATGCGTTGTCCGACGTCCGTGCGCGCGAGGTGGCACTCGGTATCGTCCAGAGCGATGCGGTACACGAGGAGTTTCGTTCCGCTCTCCGGCACGCGGAGATCCTCGCGGATTCGCTCGACAGCTTTCAGCTGCACAGTGCGTCAGGGCGCATCAGGCGCGACCTGGCGACCGTGCGTCCCGCGAGCGAGGAGGAGTACATCGCGATGCGTGCCGGCCGCGGCGCGCAGGCGGACTCGATTTCGCGCGAGACGATCGGCCCCGCGCTGCGCGATGCCGATCTCGCTCTCTCCCCCGTGGAGCAGGTGCTGCGCGCGCGGACGACCGCGCGCGTGCTCGAGGCGGAATCGGCGCTGTCCAAGGCGGAACGCGTGTCATTGGTCGCGCTCATCGTCGCACTCGTCCTCGCCGGCGCCATCGCGTTCTGGCTGACCCGCTCGATCAGCGGCCCGGTGACGGCGCTCGAGGAAGGCATGCGCGCCGTTGCCGATGGAGAGCTGGGACACGCACTCGCGTACCGGACCGACCGTCGCGACGAATTCGGCCGGTTGGCGATCAGCTTTCGCGAGATGAGCCGCCAGCTCGCGGAGCTGGACAAGCTGAAGGCTGAATTCGTCTCGATCGCGTCTCATGAGCTCAAGACGCCGATCAACGTGATTCTTGGCTACATCCAACTCATGCAGGAGGGGATCTACGGCCAGCTGACGGAAAAGCAGCAGCAGGTGACCGAGACGATCAGTCTGCAGGCGCACACACTGGCGCGACTGGCCTCGCAACTCCTCGACGTGAGCCGGTTCGAAGCGGGCGGTGGGCGAATCGAGCCGCGCCGCATCCAGTTCAGCGTGATGCTCGACGAGCTCGAGCGAACGTTCCACGTGCTCGCCGTACAGCGCCAGATCGACTTCCGCATCGTCCGGCGAGACGCGCTACCGGAGACCGTTGTCTGGGATCCCGAGCGCATCAACGAGGTGACGGGAAATCTGCTGTCCAACGCGTTCAAGTTCACGCAGCTCGGAGGCATCGTGGAGCTCACGGCATCGCCGTCGGAGAACTCGATCCTCATCACCGTGCGGGACACCGGAGCCGGCATTCCCGAGCCACAGCTTCCGCATGTCTTCGAGAAGTTCTACCAGGCTGACAACCAGCGCGCCGCCTCCGCCAAGGGCACGGGGCTCGGCCTGGCGATTGCAAAGGAGATCGTCGAGGCGCACGGTGGACGCATTCATTGCGAGAGCAGCGTCGGCACGGGGACGATATTCACGCTCTCGCTTCCGGTGATCGTACGGGAGCGCCGACGGAGCAGCGCCCAGCAACCCCACGTCACGGATCCGTCGGCATGAGTCTCGTTCGCACAATCGTGTTGCGCTCCGCGCTGGCTGCCGGGCTGTTCGCCATGGGGTGTTCGTCGTTGCGTGCCGCCAACTCCGCACGATCGGCGCCCATCGGCGCCGAGTTCGCCGAGACGCTGCTCCTCGCGGAAGCCGAGGTGGCCGCGGGGCGATTCGGCGTGGCGGACCGGATCCTCGCCGACTTCGCCGAGCGTCGCGCCAACACGCCCGACGCGGCGGAAACGGCGTTGTGGCGTGCGCTCTTCCGGCTCGATCCGGCCAATCTGACCGCGGGACCGCAGGACGCCCTCGTGCTGCTCGACGGCTATCTGAACGGGCCGGTGACCGTCGCGCATCCGAGCGCCGCCACCGCGCTACGGCGTGTGGCGGTGCAGCTCGACCGCCCCGTGATCACGTCGGCATCCGTGTCGGAAAACGCCGCCGGCGTGTCGGCGGTGCGAGCCGACGGCAAGCCCGAATCGAAGGCGGATGAGAAGGGACGCGACGAAGAGATCCATCGACTGAAGGAAGAGCTGTCCAAGGCGAACGCCGAGCTGGAACGGATCAAGCGGCGGTTGGCGCAGCCGAATCCCTGAGCCACACACGGCGACTCCACGTCATCCGATCCTGAACAGATCCAGCGACCGCGCGTAACGCTCGCCCATCACGCGACGCAGCGGTGCGTGCGCTGGCGCGTCGAGTTCTGGATCGCCGGCAAGCAGTCGGTCCGCGGCCGCGCGCGCCTGCTCGTTCAGTCGTTCGTCGCGCAGCGGGTCCGCGACGCGAAAGGTCGGCACCCCGCTCTGTCGCTCGCCGAAGAGATCGCCCATTCCGCGCAGTTGCAGGTCCGCACGCGCGATCTCGAACCCGTCGTCACTTCCCACGAACACGTCGAGCCGCTGCTTCGTCTCGGGCCCCACGTCGCCGAGCAGGATGCAGTACGACGCGTCGGCGCCGCGACCCACGCGTCCGCGCAGTTGATGCAGCTGTGACAGCCCGAATCGCTCCGGGTGCTCGATCAGCATCACCGTCGCATTCGGCACGTCGATGCCGACCTCGATCACCGTCGTCGCCACGAGCAACTCGATCGTACCATCGCGGAACCGGCGCATGATCTCGTCCTTCGCGTCGGCCGGCAATCGTCCGTGCAGCAGTGCGGTGACGCGCCCGGAGAAGGGACCGCCCGACAGGACATCGAACATCGTCGTCGCCGCCTTCAGGTCCAGCTTCTCGGACTCCTCGATCACCGGGTACACGACGTATGCCTGCCGACCGGCCGCGATCTCGCGTTCGACGAACTGCATCACCCTTTCGCGCGCCGCCTCCGGCCGGAGCGCGGTCGACCGGCTGCCGGCCCGGCGGCCGCTCGTCGAGGAGCGACAGATCGAGGTCGCCATACAAGGTGAGCGCGAGCGATCGCGGAATGGGCGTCGCCGTCATCAGCAGCACGTCGGGCGCTTCACCCTTGGCACCCAGCGCCTTGCGCTGCTCCACGCCAAAGCGGTGTTGCTCATCCACGACGGCGAGCCCGAGGCGCGCGAATGCGGTCGCCTCCTGCACCAGCGCGTGTGTGCCGATCACCAGCGCGGGCGCGGGATCCGCCAGGCGAAGGGCGAGCGCCTTGCGGTCCCGCGATCGCAGGCTGCCCGTGACCAGCAGCGGCTCGATGCCGAGCGGCGTCAGGAGGGTCGTCATCGAGCGCAGGTGCTGCTCGGCCAGCAGCGCGGTCGGCGCCATGATCGCCGCCTGATAGCCGTTCTCCATCGCCAGGAGCGCGCTGAATATCGCGACGATCGTCTTGCCGCTGCCGACATCGCCCTGGAGCAGTCGCTGCATGCGACGCTCGCTGCACATGTCGGCGAAGATCTCGCGCAGCACGCGACCCTGCGCGCCAGTGAGCTGAAAGGGGAGCGACTCGCGCAATGCCGTCGTGAGCGACCGTCGATTCTCGAAGCGGATACCGCGCCTGACTTCGCGCGACAGTGCGCGGGCTCGCAGCTGCAGCAGCTGAACGAACAGCAGTTCCTCGAAGGCGAGGCGGTCGCGACCCGACATCGCCTCGGCCAGTGATGACGGACGGTGCACCATGCGCAGCGCATCGCCGATGCCCTGCACCGCGGCGCCCGCGAGCACCTCACGGGGCAGATACTCGGTGACGAGGGGCAACAGCTCGTCGAGATGCGCCTCGATGATGCCGCGAATCACCTTGAACGACAGGCCCTCGGTGGCCGGATACACCGACAGCACTCGTCCCTGCGCGGTGCCCGAATCGTCGTTGCCCAGGTTGACGAACTCGCGCGGCTGCAACTGCCGACCGTGAAAGAAGCGCACGCTGCCGCTCACCAGCAGGACGTCGTCCTTCGCGATGGTGCGATCGAGGTAGGGCTGGCCCGGCCACGACACTTCGATCAATCCGCTCTCGTCGCGCAGCACGGCCTGGAAGATTCGCAGTCCCTTGCGGGTGGGGAGCACGCCCTTGGACACGACACGGCCGATCACGGTGCCCTGCATGCCCGTCTCGAGGGACGCGATGCTCGCCACCGTGCTCGCGTCCTCGTATCGATGCGGAATATGATACAGCAGGTCGCCCGCGACGACGATCCCGAGCCGTCGTAGCGCGTCGGCGCGCACCGGACCGACGCCCTTCAGGTAGGTGACGGGTGTGTCCAGCCGCAGTCGCTGACGGCGAGGCGCGTCGCGCGTCACGCGCTGCCCAGCAGCTCCCCGGCAAAGTCGTGCGCGTCGAACGGAAGCAGGTCGCCACTCTGCTCTCCCACCCCGACGAACTTGACGGGAATGTTCGTCGCCTCGTGCACGGCCACGACGACGCCGCCGCGCGCCGTACCGTCCAGCTTCGTCACGACGAGGCCGGTGACCGCCACTGCAGCAGCGAAGATCTTCGCCTGCTGCACCGCGTTCTGCCCGATGGTGCCGTCGAGCACCAGCAGGGTCTCGTGTGGCGCCGCGGGCAGCCGCTTGGTGATGACGCGCGAGACTTTCTTCAGCTCCGTCATCAATCCCTCGCTCGTGTGCAGGCGCCCCGCGGTATCCACGAGCAGCACGTCCACACCGCGCGCCACCGCCGCATCGATCGCATCGAAGGCCACGGCCGCCGGATCGGCGCCGGCGTTCGCACCGATGAACTCCGCCCCCGTTCGCTCGGCCCAGACGCGCAGCTGATCCACCGCGCCGGCGCGAAACGTGTCCCCCGCCGCCACCATGACGCGCTTGCCCTCGCCTCGGAGCCGCGCGGCGAGCTTGCCGATGAAGGTTGTCTTGCCCGCGCCATTGACGCCCACGACGAGGACGACCGTGGGAGACGCGGCGGCGATCTGCAAGGCAGGGTCGCTATTGCCAGCGCGCAGCGCGCTGGTGATCTCCTCCTGCAGGGCGCGGAGAAAATCGTCCTGACTCGTCACCTTCCCGAGCGTGGCCAGGCGCTGGACTTCGGCGACGAGCCGCAATGTCGTCGGCACGCCGATGTCCGCCTCGAGCAGCAGTTGCTCCAGCCGTTCGAGCGAGCCCGCATCGACGCCCCCACGGGCGATGACGACGACGTCCATGAGGGCGACATCCTTGATGCGGTCCCACAGGGACCGCTTGGGAAGATCGCCCGCCTTTTTCAGTATGCGCATACGGAAAGCTACACGGCGTTCTCCATCGTCCTCACTCGCCGACGGCGCGCGCGCCGCCCGTCGCGCGTGACCCTATTTCACGCCCGACCGCCGGCGCAGGAGCCATTCCCCACAGAACATCGCCACCGTCAGGAGATACAGCCAACCGAGGGAACGGAGTGCCACTGCGTCGCCGAGTGCCGACGCGACCCCTGTCCGTCCCGCGGTGATTGTCGGACGGCGAGGCACGAGCTCTCGCGACGCATTGACCACGAGTACCGCGTTGCCTCCGTCCATTCGGGCGTCATATACGCCGGCCGGCATCGATGGACTCTCCGTCACGGTGGCTCCGTCCGGAAAACGGAGCGGCACCGAATACACGCGTCCCGTGGCGGAGCGACGCGTGATCGTGACGAGGACCACGCTGTCACCGCTCGCACCGCGGCGCCACCGGATCGGTGCTCCCGCACGCTGCGGACCGACGTCGGGAACCGCGGCACGACGATCGCTCCTGCCGGCGGCCAGCCAGTCGTACACGGCACCGAAGAACGCGCCATACGCGTCCGCCCGCGTGCCGCCACGGAACCGCCACCGCCAGAACCCGGCCGCTCCCAGTACCGCGATGTGTCGCGGTGCGTCCCATCCGACGAGCGCGGGGCGCCGATCATCGGGCGCTCCTCCGCGGCGCACCGTGAGCCCCTGCCAGTCGCCGCGCGGAAGCACGGCCGCGACGCTGAGCGGCGGCAGGCTGTCGAACGGAATGGCGCCCATGATCACCGAAAGTGGCGACGCGGGCGCAGCGGCGGCGAACCACTCGCTCCCGTCGTCGACCGGCGGCGCGAACAGCAGCAGCGCACCGCGCGTCGCGGCCCGTGGCGGGCCGAAGACACCCGTGTCACCGTGGAGCACCACCATGGGCGCGTCGCGCAACGCCGCGCGCACCGCGGCCTCCTCCACTCGCGCCAACGTGCCCTCGGCCCGCCACGCGCCCGCCGCGACGCGGAAGTACGCGCGCGTCGGCAGCGAGGTC
>JAJAYP010000303.1 GCA_026786185.1 Gemmatimonadaceae bacterium | reverse complement strand
GTCTGTAGGTCTGTAGGTCTGTAGGTCTGTAGGTCTGTAGCTCTGTACCCACCTACTCACCTACCCACCTACCGTAGTACCGCGTCGGGGCCCCAACCCCTCTACGAGTCTGCCACGCGTTGGGGGCGAGGCAGAGCGTTTCCGGCCGTCGATCGCCGGAATGACCCGAATCACCCGACTGACTCATGGCATCAACGATTGATCTCCGCGGGCTCGTCCGTCCGCAGCTGGTCGAAGCGACCAAGCGCGAGGACAACCCGAACGTCGCCGAATTCCGCCTGCAGCCGCTCGAGCGCGGCTTCGGCCATACGCTTGGCAACGCCATGCGCCGCATGCTGCTCTCGTCGCTCCGCGGCGCGGCCGTGTGGGGCGTGCGCATCGACGGCGTGGTCCACGAGCATCAGACGATCGCCGGCGTCGTCGAGGACGTGCACCAGATCATCGGCAACCTCAAGACGCTGACGCTGACGCTGGCGGAGGACGTCGAGAGCGCCGTGCTGCACATCCAGAAGAACGGGATCGGCGCGGTGACGGCCGGTGACGTGTCGTCCGTGAGCGGCGTGCGGATCGTCAATCCGTCGCACCACATCCTCACCCTGCAGGACGATCGCGACCTCAACATCGAGCTCTACGTCAACAAGGGACGCGGCTACATCGAGTCCGACCAGCATCCGCTCGACCGCGGCCTGCCGGTGGACCTGGTGCGCATCGACTCCATCTACAATCCCGTGCGCCGCGCGAACTTCTCCGTCGCCGAGACGCGCGTCGGACAGCGGACCGACTACGATCGCCTGACGCTGACGGTCGAGACGAACGGCACGATCACGCCCGAGGAGGCGGTGAGCTATGCCGCCGCGCTCGCGCAAACCCACTTCCAGTATTTCGTCGAGTTCGGCTCACACAGCTCGGCCCCCGTCGCCGGCGGCTCGATGGACGGCAACGCGACGGACGGCGTCCGGATGCAGGGCCTGCTCAAGACGCCGATCGACGATCTCGAGCTGTCGGTGCGCTCGGTCAACTCGCTCAAGAACTCCAACATCCGGAGCCTGGGCGATCTGGTCCGGCAGACGGAGAGCCAGATCCTGCAGGTGAAGAATTTCGGCAAGAAGTCGCTTCAGGAGATCGCTGATCTGCTCGAGCGTGAAGGACTGAACTTCGGCATGCGGTTCGAGGAGAATGGCGAAGGCGTTCGTGTGCTCGATTGGGGCACGCCACCGAGCCAGGCCGCCGCCGCCGCACCCGACGACGAAGAGGAGTAGGAGCGATGCGCCACCGGAAGGCTGGACGGCAACTGCGCCGAACGAGCGAGCAGAAGCTCGCGCTGATGCGAAATCTCGCGACCTCGCTGATCGAGAGCGAGCGGATCGAGACGACCGAGGCAAAGGCAAAGGAGCTTCGGCCGTTCATCGAGAAGCTGGTCACGAAGGCCCGCGCCGGAACACTCCATGCGCGCCGGCTGGCCATTCGACACATCCACAAGCGTGCCGCGGCGGACAAGCTGTTTCAGAAGATCGGGCCGAAGTTCGCGACGCGTCCCGGTGGCTACACGCGCATCCTGAAAACCGGCCACCGCAAGGGTGACGGCGCCGAGATGGCGATCATCGAGTTCTGCCAGGACTGAGACCATGGCCATTCAGCGCAATCGCTGCTACCACTGCGACAAGGGCGTCGCGTTCGGCAACAACGTGTCCCACGCGAACAACAAGACGCGTCGGACGTGGAAGCCGAACCTGCAGGTGGTCCGCACGCTCGTCGACGACAAGATCACGAAGGTGAAGGTCTGCACGCGCTGCCTCAACGCCGGAAAGGTCCCGCGTGCCCCGCGCGGCGTGCAGGTGGCCTGACCGGACCGTTCGAGTCGCCAGATACCCTGAAGGGAGCTCTCCGGGGCTCCCTTTTTCGTCTCCGTCCCTACTTTCCCTCCATGCGTACCGCACTCATCACCGGCATCACGGGACAGGACGGCTCCTACCTCGCCGAGCTGCTGCTCGAGAAGGGGTATCGCGTCGTCGGTGTGGTCCGTCGCAGCTCGACCACGCCCTACGAACGCATCGCCCATCTGGTGGACCGCGTCGAGCTCATGTCGGCTGACCTGCTGGACCAGACGTCGCTCACTGACGTCGTCCACGAATCGCAGCCCGACGAGATCTACAACCTGGCGGCGCAGAGCTTCGTGCAGACGTCGTGGACCCAGCCGGTGCTGACGGGGGAGTTCACGGCGCTGGGGGTGACGCGAATGCTCGAAGCCATGAAGAAGGCGGCGCCGAAGTCGCGATTCTATCAGGCCAGCTCGAGCGAGATGTTCGGAAAGGTGGTGGAGGTGCCGCAGCGCGAGACGACGCCGTTCTATCCGCGCTCGCCCTACGGAGTGGCCAAGGCATACGGCCACTGGATCACGCTGAACTACCGCGAGAGCTTCAACCTCTACGCGGTCTCGGGCATCCTGTTCAACCACGAAAGTCCGCGGCGCGGCCTCGAGTTCGTGACGCGGAAGGTCACCGACGGCGCGGCGCGTTGCAAATTGGGCGTCTCCAAGGAGCTGCGACTCGGCAACCTGGATGCACGCCGCGACTGGGGCTTTGCCGGCGACTATGTCGACGCGATGTGGCGCATGCTCCAGCAGGACGAGCCCGATGACTACCTCGTCGCGACGAACGAGACCTGGTCGGTGCGGCAACTGTGCGAGGAAGCCTTCGCGGTCGTGGATCTCGATTATCGCGACTACGTGCAGCACGACAACAAGTTCGACCGGCCGGCCGAGGTCGATCTGCTGATCGGCGATCCGGTGAAGGCACGTGAGAAGCTCGGGTGGGAGCCGACGGTGCGATTCCCGGAACTCGTGCGCATGATGGTGGACGCCGACCTTGCGCGGCACGCCTCAGCGAGGTGACGACACGCGCGCTGGTCACGGGCGGCAGTGGCTTCGTTGCGCAGTGGGCGATCAAGGCGATGCTGGAGCGCGGTTGGCACGTCACCGGCGCGACGCACGGCTCGCGGTCGGCGGGCGAGGTGCTCTCCGCGTCGGAACTGGACGCGGTGACATGGCTGCCCGCCGACGTGACGCGACAGTCGGAGCTGGCTACGCTCGTCGACGCGGCGCGGGCCGACGTGGTGCTCCATCTCGCCGCGCTGAGTCATGTGCCCGACGCGGCGCGAAACCCCGGCTACGCCTACGAGGTGAACACGGTGGGCACGGTGCGGCTGCTCGCCGAAGTCCGGCGCCATCGTGCAGCCGGCACGGGCGACCCGCTCGTGCTCGTGGTGGGCTCGGCCGAGCAGTACGGCCGCCATGAAATCAACTCGATGCCGATACACGAGAGCGCCGAGCAGCGCCCACTGACGCTGTATGCGGCGTCCAAGGTCGCCCAGGAGGTCGCGGCGTTGCAGGCATACCGGAGCGACGGCGTGCGGGTCGTCTGTACGCGAAGCTTCAGCCATTCAGGCGTGGGCCACGGCGCGCAGTTCCTGCTGCCGTCACTGGTGACCCGGGCACTCGCCCTCCCTGCGTCGGGAGGAGTGTTGCAGATCGGCAATGGCGACACGGTGAGAGATTTCCTGCATGTGCGCGATGTGGTGGAGGGGTATCTTTCGCTGTGCGCGACGGGAGCCGCCGGCGAAGCCTACAACGTGTGCAGCGCGGAAGGCGTGAGTGTTCGCGCACTGGCGCAGCGCGTGCTGCACCGCCTCGGTCGATCGGCGAACATCGTGTCGGCCGACGCACACTCCCGTTCCGTCGACGTGCCGATGCAGGTGGGGAGCAACAACAAGTTGTGCCGAGCGACCGGCTGGAGCCCCCGGCGGACGCGGGACGACATCATCGATGACCTGATCCATGCCGCGACGCGCTGACCTGCACCGAATCCTCGTCATCGGGTCGGGGCCGATCATCATCGGCCAGGCGGCCGAGTTCGACTACTCGGGCACTCAGGCGACGAAGGCGCTCCGCGAGGAAGGGTACGAGGTGATCCTCGTGAACTCGAATCCGGCGACGATCATGACGGATCCGGAGATCGCCAATCGCACCTACATCGAGCCTGTCACTCCCGAGGTCGTCGAGCTGATCATCGAGCGCGAGCGTCCGGACGCCCTGCTTCCGACGATGGGCGGGCAGACCGCGCTGAACGTGGCGATGGCGCTGGCGCAGAATGGCGTACTGGAGAAGTTCGGCGTCGAGCTGATCGGCGCCAATGCGCGGGCGATCTCCATCGCCGAAGACCGCAAGCTGTTCGGTGAGGCGATGGAGCGGCTCGGACTCGGCGTCGCGACGGGTGGTATCGCGCACGACTTCGACGAGGCGCTCGCGCTGCTGGAGGTGTCCGGCTTCCCGGCCATCGTGCGACCGTCGTTCACGATGGGCGGTACGGGCGGTGGGATCGCGTACAATCGCGACGAGTTCGAGGCGATCGTGCGTCACGGATTGCGGGAGAGTCCGACGAGCCAGATCCTGATCGAGCGGTCGCTCATCGGCTGGAAGGAATTCGAGCTCGAGGTGATGCGCGATCGATACGACAACGTCGTCATCGTCTGTTCGATCGAGAATCTGGACCCGATGGGCGTGCACACGGGCGACTCGATCACCGTCGCGCCAGCGATGACCCTGACCGATCGCGAGTATCAGACGATGCGCGACGCCGCGGTCGCGATCATCCGCGAGGTGGGCGTCGATGCGGGAGGCTGCAACATCCAGTTCGCGATCAATCCGCGCGACGGCGAGATGGTCGTGATCGAGATGAACCCGCGCGTGTCCCGTTCCTCCGCGCTGGCCAGCAAGGCCACCGGGTTCCCGATCGCGCGCATCGGCGCCAAGCTTGCCGTCGGATATCGCCTCGACGAGATCCCGAACGACATCACACGGACGACGCCGGCATCGTTCGAGCCGGTGCTGGATTATGTCGTCGTGAAGGTGCCACGCTTCGCGTTCGAGAAGTTTCCGTCCGCCAGCCCGCTGCTGACGACGCAGATGAAGAGCGTAGGCGAAGCGATGTCGATCGGGCGGACGTTCAAGGAAGCGTTCCAGAAGGCGATGCGCGCCCTGGAAACCGGACGCCCGGGGTGGACGATCGGACAGCGTCTGATCGACGACCGGCTCGCGGACGACACGCTCGAGACACTGCGTGGCGCGCTGCGCCAGCCGACTCCCGAGCGCATCTATCAGGTCAAGCGTGGCTTCCTGGTCGGGATGTCCGTGGACGAGTTGCACGAACTCACGGCAATCGACCGCTGGTTCCTCTCCCAGATGGAGGAGCTGGTGGAGGCGGAGCGCTGGTTCACGGGCGTGGCGTCCGTGGACGCGTTCGTGATGCGGCGCATGAAGCAGCTCGGCTTCTCTGACCGGCAGCTCGCCGAGCTCCGCGACGGGCAGGAGCGGGACGTGCGGGCGCTTCGGTGGTCCTTGGGCGTGCGACCGGCGTACAAGATGGTCGATACCTGCGCCGGAGAATTTCCGTCGGCCACGCCGTACCTCTACGGAAGCTACGAGGAGGAGAGCGAGTCGCCACGAAGCGGACGGCCGTCGGTGGTGATTCTCGGGAGCGGACCGATCCGGATCGGGCAGGGGGTGGAGTTCGACTACTGCTGCGTGCGCGCGGCGATTGCGCTGCGCCAGCAGGGCTATGAAACGATCATGATCAACTCGAATCCCGAGACCGTCTCCACCGACTTCGACACCTCGGACAAGCTCTACTTCGAGCCCCTGACGCTGGAGGACGTGCTGGAGATCGTCGATCGCGAGCAGCCGATGGGAGTGATCGTCCAGCTCGGGGGCCAGACGCCACTCAAGCTGACGCGCGGGCTCGAGGCGGCTGGGGTGCGCATCCTCGGCACCTCGCCGGACTCGATCGACGCGGCGGAAGACCGCCGGCGCTTCGAGGCGATCGCGCGCGAGATCGGGCTCACGCAGCCGCCCAACGGGACGGCGACGAGCGTGGAGGAGGCGCTGGAGGCGGCCGAGCGCATCGGGTACCCGGTGCTCGTGCGGCCCAGCTATGTGCTGGGCGGGCGGGCGATGCAGATCGTGTACGATGCCCCGTCGCTCGAGGAGTACTTCCTCAAGGCAGTGCGCGTATCGGAGGAGCGCCCGGTCCTGATCGATCGCTTTCTCGAGGATGCGTACGAGGTTGATGTCGACGCGCTGTCGGATGGCGAGCGCGTCGTCATCGGCGGCGTGATGCAGCACATCGAGGACGCCGGCATCCACTCGGGTGATTCGGCCTGCGTACTCCCGCCGTACCTCATCGGCGAGAAGGACCTGCAGACGATGCGCGACCAGACCGTCGCCATGGCGAAGGCGTTCAAGGTCGTGGGGCTGATCAACGTACAGTTCGCGATCCGGCACGGCGTCGTCTACGTCCTCGAGGTCAACCCGCGCGCGAGTCGCACCATCCCGTTCGTCTCGAAGGCGATCGGCGTGCCGCTCGCCTCGTACGCGGCACGCGTGATGTGTGGCGAGACGCTGGAGCAGGTCGGATTCACGGAGGAGGTGATTCCTCCCTTCGTCTCGGTGAAGGAAGCGGTGTTTCCGTTCAACAAGTTCGCCGGTACCGATCCGATCCTCGGCCCGGAGATGCGGTCGACGGGCGAGGTGATGGGCATCTCGGATTCCTTCGGGAGCGCCTTCGCAAAGGCGCAGCTGGCGGCGTCCAACGGTCTGCCACTCAGCGGAGCCATCCTGATCACCGTGAACGATACCGACAAGCCGACGGTGACCCCCATCGCCCGACGCTTTCACGAGATGGGTTTTCGGCTGTTCGCGACTGGGGGGACGCATCGCTACCTTCGTGCTCGCGGCATCCCGGCGACGGCGGTGCTCAAGGTGCACGAGGGTCGGCCGAACTGCATGGACATGATCGTGAACGGGGAGGTCCAGCTGCTCGTCAACACACCCTTCGGCAAGCACTCGCTGCGTGACGACTACACGCTGCGCCAGGCGGCGATCCGCCACCGCGTGGCGTATACGACGACCCTGTCGGCGGCGAGCGCGGCATCGGACGCCATCCTGTCGCTCCGCTCGCGTTTGCCCACGGTCCGGTCGCTCCAGGAATGGCAGGCGGACATCCACGGCAACGGGACCACCTCATGAGCGTGCATGCGGATGCGTTCGTTCACGAATCGGCATACGTGGACGATGGCGCGACGATCGGGGCCGGATCGAAGGTGTGGCACTTCTGTCACGTACTCGGCGGCGCGGTCATCGGGGAGCGATGCTCCCTCGGGCAGAATGTCGTCGTCATGAACGGCACGAAGCTCGGGACGAACGTGAAGATCCAGAACAACGTCTCCGTCTATGAAGGCGTGGAGCTTGAGGACGACGTGTTCTGCGGACCGTCGATGGTGTTCACGAACGTGATGAATCCCCGCAGCCACGTGTCGCGGAAGAACGAGTATCGACGAACGCTCGTGCGGAGGGGGGCGTCCATCGGCGCCAACGCGACGATCGTGTGCGGGGCGACGCTCGGAGAGTACGCGTTCATCGGCGCGGGCGCCGTCGTGGCCCAGGACGTTCCCGCGTTCGCACTGATGGTCGGCGTGCCGGCGCGACGCATCGGGTGGATGTGCCAGTGCGGCGAGCGGCTGCCTGACAGCGGAAACGGTACCTGCGTCGCGTGCGGATCGACCTACGAATCAACGTCGCACGGAATCCGTCGCGTCGAGTCCGTGACGCCTCTTCCTTTCCCCTCCACGAACCGATGAAATCACACGACTCGCGCGCCGAGACTCCGTTGCGCATCGCGCTTCTCGGATGCGGTCGCATCAGCAAGAATCATCTCGACGCCATCGAGAGGATCGAAGATCTCGAACTCGTCGCCGTAGCGGATAGCGACGTGGCGCGCGCACTCGAGATCGGTGCGGCTCGCGGTGTCCCCGCCTTCGGAACGCTCGAGGAAATGCTCGCCGCCGTGCCCTCCGATCTGGTGACGATCTGCACCCCGTCCGGACTGCACCCGGAGCATGGCATTCTGGCTGCGCGGGCGGGCCGGCACGTGCTGACGGAGAAGCCGATGGCGATTTCGCTCGAGGCCGCTGATCGACTGGTGCAGGCCTGTGACGCAGCGCGCGTGAATCTGTTCGTCGTCAAGCAGAACCGGCTGAACCCACCGATCCAGTTGCTCAAGCGAGCGGTGGACAAGGGGCGGTTCGGCCGACTCTACATGGCGAACGTCACCGTGCGCTGGACGCGTCCGCAGGAGTACTACGATGCGGAGCCATGGCGCGGGACCTGGGAGTTCGACGGTGGCGCATTGATGAACCAGGCGAGCCACTATGTCGACCTGATGCAGTGGTTCGTCGGTCCCGTGGAAAGCGTGATGGCGAAGACCGCGACGCAGGCTCGCCGAATCGAGGCCGAAGATTCGGGGGTGGCGGTACTGAAGTTCCGTTCCGGTGCGTTGGGAGTGATCGAAGTGAGTGTGTTGACGTATCCGAAGAATCTCGAAGGTTCGATTACGCTCCTCGGGGAGAAGGGCTCCGTCAAGATCGGGGGCACGGCGGTGAACAAGGTCGAGCACTGGTCGTTCGCGGACTACGATGACGATGACAAGCTCGTCGACTCCGCGGCGACGACTCCTCCGAGCGTTTATGGATTCGGCCACGTGCCCTACTACGAGAACGTGGTCGCCGTGATGCGCGGTCGAGCCAAGGCGGACACCGACGGACGTGCAGGACGCAAATCCCTCGAATTGATCCTCGGGATCTATGAATCGGCCAAGACGGGCCGCGAGGTGCCGATTCCCATGCGCACCCGGGTCTGAGCCAGTTATAATTGACGGTTGTCTCGCATGCCTTCTCACTTCGCCCGTCTTCCAATGGCTGTTCCGCTCCTCGATCTCCGCGCCCAGCACGCGAGTATCCGCGACGAAACGGTGGCCGCCGTGTTGCGCATCGTCGACGCGCAGACGTTCATCCTCGGCGACGCGGTCAGTGACCTGGAACAGGCCGTCGCCGAGTTGTCGCGCACGAGCCACGCGATCGGATGCGCCAACGGGACGGACGCGATTCTGCTGGCGATGCGCGCCCTCGACATCGGACGCGGCGATGAGGTGATCACCACGCCATTCACGTTCTTCGCGACGGCCGGCACGATCCACAACGTGGGCGCCACACCGGTTTTCGTGGACATCCAGCCGACGTCGTTCAATATCGCGCCGGACGCGGCGGCCGCTGCGCGAACAAGTCGCACGCGCGCCGTGATCCCCGTCGACCTCTTCGGCCAGATGGCACAGGTCGAGTGCGTCGCGGTCGCGATGCCGGGCATTCCGGTGATCGAGGACGCCGCGCAGTCGATCGGTGCGCGACGCCGGATCGATGGCGAGTGGACGATGGCGGGGGAGCGGGCGACGATCGGCACGTTCAGCTTCTTTCCGTCGAAGAATCTGGGTGGCTTCGGCGACGGCGGGATGATCGTCACGCAGGACGACACCATCGCGGAGCGGCTCCGACGACTCCGGGTCCATGGGGGCGCGAAGCAGTATTTCCACGATGAGGTCGGCTACAACAGTCGGCTCGACGCCCTGCAGGCCGCGGTGCTGTCGGCCAAACTTCCGCACCTGAGCGCCTGGAGCGCCAAGCGTCGTGAGAATGCGGCGTATTACGATGGGGCGTTCGTGGAGCTGGCGCGCAATGGCGCGATCACGACGCCGTTCGTGGAACCGGAGAACGAATCGATCTTCAATCAGTACACCATCCGCGTTCGCGAGGGCAGGCGCAACGAGCTTCAGGCATACCTCAAGGAGCGCGGGATCGGGACGTCGATCTACTACCCGCTGCCGCTGCACCTGCAACCGTGCTTCTCGTATCTGGGTTACCGCGAGGGGCAGATGCCCGAGAGCGAGCGCGCGTCTGCCGAGGTGCTCTCCCTGCCGATATATCCTGAATTGACGCGGTCGCAACTCGACGAGGTCATCGCCGGTGTTCACGCCTTCTTTGCGCGGTGACATGCCGAAGCGCGGAGTGCGGCACACACGCGAGCATGGCTCGACGTCGATGACATCACGCCCGCTCGAGCGCTCGTGAACATCACGGTCGTCGGCACTGGATATGTCGGTCTCGTGGTGGGTGCCTGTCTTGCCGAGACCGGGAATGCGGTGACGTGCGCGGACGTGGACGCCGGGAAGATCGAGGGCCTGACGCGAAACGTCCTCCCGATCTACGAACCGGGCCTCGACGACTACGTCGAGCGCAACCAGAAGCAGCAGCGACTGGTGTTCACGACCGACATTCCTGCCGCCGTCCAGTCGGCAGACGTGGTGTTCATCGCCGTCGGCACCCCGCCGGACGAGGATGGCTCAGCCGATCTCCGCCACGTGCTCGCGGTTGCCGAGCAGATCGGGCGTCACATGCGGCGCGAGCTCGTCGTCGTCACGAAATCCACCGTCCCGGTGGGCACGGCAGCGAAGGTGGCCGATGCGGTGAACCGGCATGCGACGCTGCCGTTCCACATGTGCAGCAACCCGGAGTTCCTCAAGGAAGGCGCCGCGATCGAGGATTTCATGCGTCCCGACCGCGTGGTCATCGGCGTCGACAGCGACCATGCGCGCAGTGTGATGGCCGAGTTGTATGCGCCATTCGTGCGCACGGGGAAGCCGATCATCTTCATGGACATTCCGTCAGCGGAAATGACGAAGTACGCGGCCAATGCGATGCTCGCCACTCGCATCTCGTTCATGAACGAGATCGCGAACCTGTGCGAGCGCGTGGGCGCGGATGTCGACAACGTGCGGAAGGGAATCGGGTCGGACGGGCGGATCGGCCCCGCCTTCCTGTTTCCCGGGCCCGGCTACGGTGGCTCGTGCTTTCCGAAGGACGTGAAGGCGCTCGTGCGAACGGCGAAGGAGTGCGACGTACCGCTCCGCGTGCTCGGCGCCGTCGAGGAGGCGAACGATCTCCAGAAGCATCGGTTGTTCGACAAGTTGTCGGCGGTGGTCGGCTCGGTGAAGGGCCTGCGGATCGCGCTGTGGGGCTTGTCGTTCAAGCCGAACACGGATGACATGCGTGAAGCGCCTTCGCTCGTGCTCATCGAGCAACTGCTGGCGGCGGGCGCCACCGTCGTCGCCCACGATCCCGTCGCGATGCATGAGACGGAACGGCGGATCGGGAAGCGGATCGAGTACGCGCAGAACGGCTATGATGCACTCGACGGCGCCGACGCGCTCGTGGTGGTCACCGACTGGAACGAGTATCGGCATCCCGATTTCGCGCGCATCAAGCGGACGCTGCGTGCGCCCGTCGTCGTCGACGGCCGCAACCTGTACGACGGGCGCAAGATGCGCGCACTCGGCTTCACGTATGATTCCATCGGCCGCGGCGGTGTGGCGTGAGAGTGCTCATCACGGGGGCCGCCGGCTTCCTCGGCTCGCACCTCACCGACCGCTTCCTCGCCGAGGGGCACCGCGTGGTCGGGCTCGACAACTTCGTCACCGGCCATCCGGACAACATCGCTCACCTTGCCGGCGACGACCGGTTTTCGTTCGTGCAGCACGACATCTCGACGTACACGTCGATCGATGGCCCGTTGGACGGGGTCCTGCATCTCGCGTCGCCCGCCAGTCCGATCGACTACCTCGAGCTGCCGATCCAGACGCTCAAGGTCGGATCGCTTGGCACGCACAACGCCTTGGGGGTCGCGAAGGCGAAAGGGGCGCGATTCTTCATCGCGTCGACGTCGGAGGTATACGGCGATCCGCTCGTGCATCCGCAGACCGAGGAATACTGGGGCAACGTAAACCCGGTCGGTCCTCGCGGTGTCTATGACGAGGCCAAGCGATTCGCCGAAGCGATCACGATGGCGTATCACACGTACCACGGGCTCGACACACGCATCGTGCGGATCTTCAACACCTACGGTCCCCGCATGCGCCCGCGCGACGGGCGCGTCGTCTCGAATTTCATCGTCCAGGCCCTGACCGGCGAGCCACTGACGATCTACGGTGACGGCTCGCAGACCCGGAGCTTCTGCTACGTCTCCGACGAAGTGGAGGGGATCTACCGACTGTTCATGCACGGGGATCACCGGCCGACGAACATCGGGAATCCGGACGAGTACACGGTGCGTCAGTTGGCCGAACTCGTGGTGGAGCTGACGGGGACGTCGTCGCCGATCGTATCCGAGCCGCTGCCGGAGGATGATCCGAAGGTGCGGAAGCCCGACATCACGCGGGCTCGTACGATGCTCGGGTGGGAGCCCACCGTTCACGTGCGTGACGGACTGGCTCGCACGATCGAGTACTTCAGGCCGTACGTCGGTACGCCGATGATGGCGCGACGCGCCCCGCGACCGCGACCTTCAACGGCAACGAGCCGGGCATCGTGATGCGCGCCGGCGTGGACACGAGTGATCGCCGGACGTGGGCGGACGGGCTCAGCCGGTGTATCTTTCGCTGGCTGATCTCGAACCCTCCGCCCTCTCGCGGGTATCTTTCCACGATATGATCTCTACCCGACGGGCGCTGGTCGCCACGCTCATCCCGCTCGCGGCGGCTTGCCACCCCGACTTCGAGCTGACGAAATTCCCGACGAACCAGGCGCTCTATCGCGCCGCCACGGAGGAGTTCGCGCGCGGACGCTGGGACAACGCCATCGCCGCGTACCAGAAGCTCACGACGGACCTGCCCGCGCGCGATACATTGCTGCCGCGCTCGCACTGGTATCTCGCGCGCGCTCATCAGGAGCGGTCCGAATGGGTGCTCGCGGCGACGAGCTTCTCGTACATCACCGAGAGCTTTCCCGACGATACGCTCGCGGATGACGCGTCCATCGCCGCTGCCCGCTCGTATCGGAAATTGTGGCGCAAACCGGCACTCGACCCGACGTACGGCGAGAGTTCGCTGGCGGCGTACAACACGCTGATCGGCCTCTATCCGACCTCACCGCTCATTCCGGCGGCGCGTCAGGAGGTGGCCGAGCTCGAGGAGATGTTCGCCCAGAAGAACTACCTGTCGGGCCTCTATTATTTCCGCCGCGGTGGGTACGACTCGGGGATCATCTACTTCAAGGACGTCGTCACCCGCTATCCTGCCTCCGGTGCGTCCCGGCTGGCACAGCTTCGCCTGGTGGAGTCGTACAAGAAGATCCGGTATCGGGAGGACGCCGTCGACGCGTGCGCGGCGCTCCAGAAGAACTTCCCAAATGATGCGGAAACCCGCGAGGCGTGCGCCGGCGTCGCGGCCCCTCCCTCGCCGGTCGCCTCGACGCCGGCGACTGCGCCGCCCTCGTCGACCGGTCCGCCCTCGCCGATCGTACCGCCCACTCCCTGAGGCGTGCGCCTCGGGATCTTTGGCGGGAGCTTCGATCCGCCGCATGTCGGTCACCTGCTCCCCGTGCTGGACGCGGCGGAGTCGCTCGATCTCGACGCCGTGCGATTCGTGCCAGCGGCGACGCAACCGTTCAAGATCGGTCGCGCGAACGTCGGCCCCGAGCATCGGATGGCCATGACGGAGCGGCTGGTGTCGGGGGTGCCGGGCTTCACGGCGGACTCCATGGAAATCGACCGTGCCGGGTTATCTTTCACAGTCGACACCCTGGCGACGCTGCGAGCTGCACATGCCGATGCCGAACTGGTCCTGATCGTCGGGGCGGATGCATTCGCGATGTTCGATCAATGGCGTGATTCGGATCGCATCCAGGCGTTGGCCAGTGTCGCCGTGCTCATGCGGGGCGAGAGGGACATGCCGGAAACCGGCGGTCGTGCCGGTGTGACGATGTTGCAATCGCGGCGTGTGGACATCTCGTCCACCGAGCTGCGGGCCCCGGGTTTTGGCCGGGGGCCCCCTTGTGGGTTTGTGGCCGGGCGCCGGGCGGGCGAGAAACCG
>JAJAYP010000302.1 GCA_026786185.1 Gemmatimonadaceae bacterium | reverse complement strand
CGTTGTGTGCGACGTCGAAGATCCAGCGGCCCACCCGCTGAAAGCGCCCTGGAAGACGCACCGCCCGCACCAGCGCCACGGCGTCGGCAAGCGGGACGCGAAAGCGTCCGCCTGCTGCGTCGAGGAGGGTCAGCGCGAAGGCGAAGTTGTCGACCTGGTGCCGGCCCACCAGGGGCGTGCCCACGATGCGATCGTCTCCCAGCGCGCGGAGTCGAAACTCCGTGCCAAGCACAGTCACGGCGATCTCCGTCGGCTCCGACTCTTCGACCACGATCCGGACGGACGATGCGCCTGTTTGCCGCGCGGCGCGCGCCAGCCAGCCGCGCACGCCGGCATCCCTCTCGCCGATCACGGCGGGCACGCCGGGCTTGAAGATGCCGGCCTTCTCCGCCGCAATCGCTTCCAGCGTATCACCCAGATACTCGGTGTGATCGAGGCCGATCGACGTCACCCCGGCCGCGACTGGCATCACGACATTCGTCGAGTCGAGCCGCCCGCCGAGGCCCGTCTCCACGAGCGCGACGTCGATGCGCGCCCGCGCGAAATGGTCGAAGGCGAGCGCGGTCGTCGCTTCGAAGAACGACGCGCCCAGCCGCTCGACGGCGGGGGTCCATCCATCGATGAACCGGACGACTTCCTCGGCCGCGATCGGCTCGCCGTTCACGACGATCCGCTCGCGGAAATCCACCAGATGCGGCGATGTGTAGCGTGCGACCCGCAGACCACGGCCGCGCAGCAACGCCTCGGCCGTCGCGACGGAGCTGCCCTTGCCGTTCGTGCCCGCGATGTGAATGACGGGAAAGGCAAGGTGCGGATCGCCCAGCTCGGCGAGCAGTCGTCGTGTCCGCTCGAGCCCGAACTTGTACGTACCCGTCGTTCGCGCGTAGAGGTACTCGAGCGCGGCCGCGTACCCTGTCAGGTCGATGTCCACCCCGACGCGGCAGGCCGACCGCTCATGTGGCGCAGCAACTGGCCGACCGTGTGCTTCAGATCGCGGCGATGCACGACCTGATCGACCATGCCGTGGTCCAGCAGGAATTCCGCCGTCTGGAATCCCTCCGGCAAGTCCTGCCCCAGGGTCTGCTTGATCACCCGCGGGCCGGCAAAGCCGATGACCGCGCCCGGCTCGGCGAGAATCGCATCGCCCAGCATGGCGTAGCTCGCGCTCACGCCACCCGTCGTGGGATTCGTGAGGATGGCGATGTAGGGCAGGCGCCGTTCGGCGAGCTGGGCGAGCACCGCGCTCACCTTCGCCATCTGCATCAGCGACAACACCCCCTCCTGCATTCGGGCGCCACCGGACGCGCAGACGATGATGAGCGGGTGCTTGCGTTCCAGCGAGCGCTGGCCGAGTCGCGCGATCTTCTCGCCGACGACTGAACCCATCGAGCCGCCCATGAAGGCGAAGTCCATGACGCCGAGGCTCGACGGCAATCCTTCGATCGTGCCTGCGACCGCGAGGAGCGCATCACCGTCGCCCGCATTCGCCGTCGCCTTCTTGATGCGTGCCGGATATTCCGGGAAGCCGAGCGGATCGCTGGAGCGGATCGCGATCTCGAGCTCCTCCGTCGATCCATCGTCGAGGAGCAGATTCGAATAGTCGATGGCGCGGATGCGGCGATGGTAATCGCAGTTCGGACAGACGTTGAAGTTACGAATGAACTTTTCGCGAATGTCCGTGTGACCGCATGCCTCGCACTTCTCCCACACATCGGGGGGAATTTCGAGGCGATCTCGCTGCGGTTGTCGCGGTTTTTTCTCCTTCCGAAACCAGGCCATAGCGGGACAATGTGCCCGGGTTCGTGAGGATGGGCAAGGGAGAGGAGGGGGAGGGCCAGCGTAATCGCGAGAGACGCGCGCCGAGCGCAATGCGTGCCCCTCACTGCTCACGGCTGCATGCTGCCTGCTTCATGCTCTTCGCTCGCAACCTTCAGTCGACCGGAGAGCGGAGAGCAACCCAAGCGCGGAGAGGCAAGCTGGAAGCGGTGAGCAGTGAGTGCCGTGTAACGGAACGCGCCCCTAGACCGCGAACGGGCCGTTCCGTCCTCCTCGACCCTCAGCCGAGATCCGGGTGAGGACGCCGACCGCCAGCCAGCTCGCCAGCATGAAGCTGCCGCCGTAGCTGAAGAAGGGGAGCGGGATGCCAGTGATGGGCATGAGATTGAGCGTCATGCCGACATTCACGAGCACATGCACGAACCAGCTCGCGAGCAGCCCGAACGCGACGAGGCTACTGAACGAATCGTTGGCCCGCTCGGCGATCTTGGTCACGCGCAGGAAGAGCAGCAGGAACAGGGAGAAGGCGATGATGACGCCCAGGAACCCCAGCTCCTCACCGACCACGGCGAAGATGAAATCCGTGTGCTGTGCCGGCAGGAAGGCCAATCGTTTCTGGGTACCCTGCGTGTAGCCCTTGCCGAACCAGCCGCCCGACCCGATGGCGATCTGCGACTGGAAAACATGGTACCCGGCCAGGCGCCGATCGATGTCGGGATTGATGAACACGAGCAACCGCTTCTGCTGATACGGCGCGAGTTTTTCCCAGATGATGGGCGACGCGACACCGAAGATGACGTTGACGACGACCAGGAAGATGCCCTCGTACATGTACGGCTTGTACCAGAGCACGAGCGCGATGAGGAGCAGGAACCACGCGCCCCAGAGCTGCGTATTGAAAGCGAGGATGAGGCTGACGACCGGACTGGCGATGAGAATCAGCAAGGGCCAGGAGACACCGGCCCAGAACAGCATCGCGAACGCAAAGCCCACGAAGACGATTCCGGTGCCGAGATCGGGCTGGAGCATGATGAGCGCCCACGGCACCATGACGACGAGCCCCGGCTTCCACAGCTCGAGCAGCGATCGAGGAGGCTCCCGGAACGTCGCCAGCACCTTCGCGAGGGCGAGCACGACGGTGATCTTGGCCAGCTCGGACGGTTGACCGATCCGGATGCCTCCAATGGCCAGCCAGCTCTTGGAGCTGGCCGCCGTTCCCGCGCCCGTGCCGATGAACACGAGGAGCACGAGCATCGTGATCGTCACGAAATACATCGGCCACGTCATCCAGTCGATGAGGCGGACAGAAAAGCGTGACACGGTGTACGCGGCGCCGAGCGAGATGAAGAACCAGATCAGCTGCGACTTCCACAGCCCGCCCACGAAGGTGCGCACGTCCGTCTGCCCGGCCGAGTAGACGGTGGCAATGCCGAAGGTCGAGAGCGCGAGCGCGGTGAGGACGAGCGGCCAGTCGATCGGAAATCGCCGCGTGCTCATCTCAGCCGTCCACCATCTGCTCGGCGATGGGCGTCACCTTGAGGTAGGCCTGGATGATCTTGGAGGCGATGGCAGCGGACCGTGTGCCGTGCCCGCCGAACTCGATCATGACCGCGACGACGATCTTCGCATCATTCGCCGGCGCGAAGCCGACGAACCATGCATGATCCTGTTCAACGCCGTTCACGAACGTCCCACTCTGTCCCGTGCCCGTCTTGCCGGCGAGCGACACACCCTTGATCGCCGACGCCGATGCGGTGCCGCCCTGCACCACGCCCACGAGGGCGGCGCGCACCTGGTCCAGCTGCTCGGGCGTCAGATGCATGAGCACCTCACGCTCGACCTTCGTGCGTGCGATGCTCGGTCGCGGCGCCGCGCCATCGGTCGCCAAGGCGGCGTAGAAGCGCGCCATGTTGAGAATGGTCTGCGAGTTCTCTCCCTGACCGATGGACAGGTTGAGAATGACGGCCTGCGACCAATTGCGTGGCCCGTACTTCCGGTTGAAATAGTCCGTCGATTCCGGCCACCGCGGACGCCGCTCTTCGGGCAGGTCGAGCCCGGTCTTCCGGTTCATGCCGAGCTTCACGCCGCCCGCCAGCAGGCGCGTGAGGCCAAGCTTGAGCCCGAGCTGGTAGAAGTACACGTCGCACGACTTGGCGATCGCGCCTTGCAACGTCAGGTTGCCATGACCACGCTTGTCCCAGCAGCGAAAGTATCGATTGCCGAACTGCATGCCGCCGGTGCAGGGAATGGGCAGCTTGTCGTTCATCTGGATGACCTTCTCCTCCAGACCCATCACCGTCGTCGCCAACTTGTAGGTCGAGGCAGGTGGGTACGTGCCCTGCAGCGCCTTGTTGTAGAGTGGACGACGAGGGTCGGTCCGGAGTGAATCCCAGTACTGCGCCGGAATACCGCCGATGAATCGATTCGCGTCCCACGTGGGTGCGCTGTACACGGCCAGCACGCCGCCCGTCTTCGGGTCGATGGCCACTGCACCCCCCTGGAGCGAATCGCCGAAGATGCCGGCGACGAAGCGCTGCAGGTCGAGATCGATGTTCGTGTAGAGCGGCGGCGCCGCCACCGGAATGAGATCCGGCCGAGCGCCACCCGCTTCGCGCACGATGCGGCCGCGAGCATCGACTTCCACGAACTGACTGCCTTCCTTCCCGCGCAGCACCTTCTCGTATTGCTTCTCGAGCCCCTGCTTTCCCGTCTGCTGCCCCGCCTTGTAGTCGGCGAAAGCCGGCTGCGTGAGCTCGGTCTCGGTCACTTCGGCCGTGTAGCCGACGAACGGCGAGACGACGGGACCGTCAGGATAGAATCGGCGCGGCGCGCTCTGGATGATGAGTCCCGGAAACTGCGTCCGATGCTCTTCCAGCACGCTCACGACGTCGAACGACGCATCCTGAATGATCACCGTCGGACGCGCTGGCGCGCGCCGGAACCGGCGCAGACCCTGCTCGATCTGCGCGTTGCTCAGGCTGATCGTGCCGCTCAACCGCTGTAGCACGGCCTTGAGGGTGTCTTCCTTCTGCGCAAGAATGGAGACGGAATACCCGATGACGTTGTCGGCGATGACCTTGCCATTGCGGTCGTAGATCATGCCGCGCGGTGCGGGCAATGGCAGTTCGCGCAGCCGATTCGTCTCGGACTGCAGGGAATACTTGCGGTAGTCGAGAATCTGGCTGCGAAAGAAACCGATGGACAGGAACAGCAGGACGGCCGCCACCATGAAGTTCGCGACTCGGCCCCGTCGCTGGATGTCGTTCGGATGAAAGCTCATGTGGAACGCGTCTCCAGCACGGGGCGCAGCAGCATCAGCGCGATGACCCCGGCCACCGCGGTCACCGCCGCGGAGAGTGAGGAATAGACGAGGATTTGCATGACCAGTTCTACCCCGGAGAGCCGGCGATCGACGAGATTCATCAGAATCTCGTAGGCCCACTTGCCGAGGAAAAGAAAAAAGCCGTTGAGCAGCACATGATCGGCGAAGAAAACGGCTTTGAGGCGCGACCAGCTGAAGCCGATGATCGTCATCGCGAGCGCGCCGGCGCCGAATCCGCCCAGCGCCAGCGAATCGGTCGCAATGCCAAGCACGAAACCGAACAGCGCGGCGACGCCGGGCCGCACCCGCACCGACGCCAGCAACAACGCGATGATCAGGAAATCCGCCGACGCCTTCCAGTTCAGGAGTGGGCGCAGCGTGTAGTTCAGGAAAATCAGAATCGCGCACAGCACGATCGTCCGGACGGTGGCGCCCCAGTTCATGATGCGATCACCGCTGGTTCTCTGGAGGAATCGTCGGCGCCCCGGGAATCTGCGGCGCCAGCGTATCCGGTCTAGCTCGATTCAGGCT
>JAJAYP010000301.1 GCA_026786185.1 Gemmatimonadaceae bacterium | reverse complement strand
TGCTCGCGCTGCGGCCATCCGATCGACACACGACGCGCAGCCAGCGTCTGCGCCTGGTGCGCGCTCCTGCCACCGTTCGTGCGGGCAGTACGGTCTGCCTACGCCATGCCGGGCGGGACTGCCGAGCGCGTCGTGCACGCACTCAAGTACGAAGGCTGGCCTGCCGTCGCGCCGGCCATGGCACGCAGCATGGCGCACCTCCGCTTTCCGGATGACGTGGAGCGGGAGCGCGCGGCACTCGTCCCCGTTCCGCTCGCGCCCGCGCGGCGTCGCGAGCGCGGGTACAATCAGAGCGTGGAGCTGGCGCGCGTGCTCGCTGAACTCTGGCGTGTGCCGATGCGCGAGGATGTCGTCACGCGAACCCGCTCGACGCAGACGCAGACGCAGTTGACACCGGGAGAGCGACAACGCAACGTTTCGGGCGCGTTCCGTGCATGCGCGGATCGCGCGTCACTGCGCGGACTCCACCTCGTACTGGTGGATGACGTGGTGACCACGGCAGCGACTCTCAACGCGTGCGCCACCGCGCTCCACGACGGCGGTGCACGCATTCTCAGTTATGTGACCTTCGGTCGGGCGCCTGCTCTCGGCGACCGATGGTGAACCAGGAGAACGACATGGCCATACGCGTCGGCATCAACGGCTTCGGCCGTATCGGGCGGCAGGTTCTGCGCGCCGCCAAGCAGGCAGGGGCGAAGGACCTCGAGTTCGTGGCGGTGAACGACCTCACGGATACGAAGACCCTCGCCCACCTGTTCAAGTACGATTCCGTGCATCGAGAGTTCGAGGGCGACGTGAGCGCCGGCGCCTCGTCGATCACGGTGGACGGGCACGAGATCAGGATCCTCGCGGAAAAGGATCCGGCAAAGCTGCCGTGGAAGGAGCTCGGCGTGGACATCGTGCTCGAGAGCACCGGTCGATTCACCGACGCCGACAAGGCGATGCAGCACATCACGGGCGGCGCGAAGAAGGTCATCATCTCCGCGCCGGCGAAGGGTGAGGACATCACCGTGGTCATGGGCGTCAACCACCAGAAGTACGACCCCAAGGCGCATCGCATCATCTCGAACGCATCCTGCACCACCAACTGTCTCGTGCCCATGGTGATGGTGGTGCGGGACAACTTCGGTTTCGTGCGCGGATCCATGGTCACCATTCACAGCTACACGAACGATCAGAGCATCCTCGACCTGCCGCACAAGGATCTGCGGCGGGCGCGCGCTGCGGCAGTCTCGATGATTCCGACGACGACGGGGGCGGCCAAGGCGACGGCGCTCGTGATCCCGGAGCTCAAGGGCAAGATCGACGGTATCGCGGTCCGCGTGCCCACGCCCGACGTGTCGTTCACCGATCTGGCGGTCGTCGTGGACAAGCCGGTGACGGTGGAGCAGGTGAATGCCGCGTTCAGGAAAGCCGCAGACGGACCGCTCAAGGGGATCCTCAAGTACACGGACATTGAACTGGTCTCCAGCGACTACATCGGGAACCCGCACTCCTGCATCCTCGACAGCAAGTGCACCAACGTCGTCGATGGTCTGCTCGTGAAAGTCTCGGGCTGGTACGACAACGAGTGGGGCTACGCATCGCGATGCGTGGACCTGTTGCAGTACGTCGGCGCCCGGCTGTAGTCGATGGCGAAGCTCACGGTCCGCGATCTCACAGCGGAGCAGCTTCGAGGCAGGCGTGCGCTCGTGCGGGTGGACTTCAACGTCCCACTCGACGAGCATGGCCATATCACCGACGACACGCGCATCCGCGCCGCGATTCCGACGCTCGAACTGCTGGTGGAGCGTGGCGCGCGCGTCGTGCTGCTGTCGCATCTGGGACGGCCGAAGGGCAAGCCCGATGCGAAGTATTCGCTGGAGCCGGTCGCGCGCCGCCTCAAGGAGCTCATGCCGCGGCGGGACGTCAGCTTCGTCGAGAGCACCGACACCGACGAGGCGCAGAAGGCGACGATGGCGCTGACCGACGGCCAGGTTGTGTTGCTCGAGAACACGCGCTTTCTCGGGGGCGAGGAGTCCAACGATCCGCGGCTCGCACGAGGACTCGCGCAGCTGGGCGATCTGTACGTGAACGATGCCTTCGGCGCGGCGCACCGGGCCCACGCGTCGACCGAAGGAGTGGCACACCATCTCTCGCCGGCCGTTGCGGGACTGCTGATGGATCGGGAGCTCGCCTACCTGCACGGCGCACTCGAACAGCCGGGACATCCGTTCGTCGCCATCCTCGGGGGCTCCAAGATTTCGGGGAAGATCGACGTCATCGATGCGCTCCTGCCGAAGGTGGACGCGCTGCTCGTCGGCGGCGCCATGGCGTGCACCTTCTACAAGGCGATGGGCCTGGAAATCGGCAAGTCACTCGTGGAGCCGGATCGCGTGGAGATGGCGAAGGAACTGCTCGAGCAGGCGGGGACCCGCCTGATCCTTCCGCACGACGCCACGGTGGCTGCGGACCTGAAGTCCGGCGCGTCCGCTCGCGCCGTTCCGAGGGACGGCATTCCGGCGGACATGGCGATGCTCGACATCGGACCGCGGACTGCCGAGTCGTATGCTCGCGCCATCCTCAGTGCGCGAACGGTGCTGTGGAATGGGCCGATGGGCGTGTTCGAGACGCCGCCGTTCGACAAGGGGACGCGCGCCATCGCCGATGCCATGGCCTCCGCCACTGGACGGGGCGCCACAACCATCGTCGGCGGTGGGGACTCGGCGGCCGCCGTCGAACAGTTCGGCCTCGCGCCGAAGATGAGTCACGTGTCCACCGGTGGAGGCGCGTCGCTCGAGTTCCTCGAGGGCAAGGCGCTGCCGGGCGTGGACGCCCTCACCGAGCGGTAACGCATGGCCGCCCATCGTCGCCCCGTCTTTGCGGCCAACTGGAAGATGAACCATGGCCCGACCCAGGCGAAAACCTTCCTGAGTGAGTTCCTCGTGCGCTACGCCGCGCGCGACGATCGCACCGTCATCCTCTTTCCCCCGTCGATCACGCTGGCCGCGGCGCGCGAGGGTGTCCGTGCCCGTCGTGACATCGCGTTGGGCGTGCAGAACGTGCACACGGCGGACAAGGGTGCGTTCACGGGTGAGCTGTCCGCTGCGCTCGCGGCCGACGCGGGCGCAGCGTTCGTGCTTGTTGGTCACTCCGAGCGGCGACACGTCTTCGGCGAGACCGATGCGCAGGCGGCGCAGAAATGCGCCCGCGTCGTGGAGCATGGACTCACGCCCGTGCTGTGCGTGGGCGAGTTGCTGGAGCAGCGCGAGCGGGGAGAAACGGAGGCCGTCGTGCTTCAGCAACTGCGGATGGGCATCTCGATGCTCGCGCCAACCGCCGCGCGCCGCATGCTCGTCGCGTACGAGCCCGTCTGGGCCATCGGGACCGGTCGCACTGCGACGCCCGACGATGCGGCGACGGTACATCGTGTGATCCGGGACGCGCTGGCGGAACAGGTCGGCGTCGAGGCCCTCGACATTCCCCTGTTGTACGGTGGAAGCGTGACAGCGGCGAACGCCGCCACTCTTCTCGAAGCGGATGAGGTGGACGGACTGCTCGTTGGCGGCGCGAGCCTGGATGCAGCTGGTTGGGCGACGATCTGCAGCACGTGATTCCTGCAGCGCCCGACCGCGCGTCGCCTTGACTCCATACCCTAACTCCCGTGATATTTGGGGGTTATCCCTCATGACGTCCTCCATCAGCCAGTTGGCATGTTCACTTTCCTGCTTGTTCTGCTCGTCATCGATAGCATGGTGCTGATCGCCGCGATCCTGCTCCAGAGCGGGAAGGGCAACGGCCTCGCGGCCAGCTTCGGCGGCGTCAGCAGCTCGGCCGACTCGCTGCTCGGCACGCGCCAGGCAGGGAACCTCCTCACGCGCACCAGCTGGTGGGGCGGGGCGATCTTCCTCTTCCTCGCGTTCGTGCTCTCGCTCGCATCGTCTCGCCAGCGGGCGCCGAAGTCCGTGCTGGATCAGGCGTTCTCGCAGCCCGCCGCGCCAGCCACTGCACCGGCGACGCCCAACGCCAACAGCGCGATTCCGCTCACGCCGGTGACGCCGACGCCTGCCCCGGCGAACGCACCAGGGACACCGAAGGCTCCGACGACCACGCCGTAACGGTGGCGCGGCGCGTGGAAGTCCCGGGGTTCCTCCTCCTCGAGGACGGAACCCTGTTTCGTGGTGTCCTGCACGGTGCGCTTCCCACCACCGTCGCCGAGGTCGTGTTCACGACCAACATGAGCGGGTACCAGGAAGTGTTCACCGATCCGTCCTATCGCGGACAGATCGTCGTCATGACCGCGCCCATGCTCGGCAACTACGGCGTGAACCCGGCCGATCCCGAGTCGGGAGCGCCACAGGTGGCCGGCGTCGTCTGCCGCGAGTTGTCACGCACCTATTCGAACTGGCGTGCGGACGGAGATCTCGAGCAGTACCTCACGGCCGCGCAAATCCCGATATTGGAAGGCGTTGACACACGACGCCTCACGCGACACCTGAGAACCGTGGGCGTGATGCGCGGCGCCATCGGCGCGGGCGACTCCGCCTCCGATGCGGTCCGCGCCGAGCTCGACGCATGCCCGTCGATGGAGGGTCTCGACCTGGCGTCGCGTGTCTCGACGGAGCGGGTTTACGGCTGGGGAAACCCGCAGGCGCCGCACCACGTCATCGCGTATGATTTCGGCATCAAGCGGAATATCCTCCGCCTCTTCGATGACGCGGACTGCCGAGTGACGATCGTGCCGGCCCAGACCCCTGCCGAGGAAGTGCTCGAGATGCAGCCTGACGGCGTGTTTCTCTCGAACGGGCCGGGTGATCCCGATGCAATCGCGTACGCACCCGGTGCCATTCGCGCGATCGCCGCGCGAGCGGTGCCGATCTTCGGCATCTGCCTGGGACATCAGCTGCTCGGGCTCACGTTCGGGGCGAGCACGGCGAAGATGCCGTACGGGCATCGCGGGGGAAATCACCCCGTTCGCGAGATTGAAAGCGGGCGGATCCTGATTACCTCGCAGAATCACGGATTCGCTGTGCAAGGCACCGAAACCGCCATTCCTGGCGCGCCAGCGCTCGAGGTGACGCACGTGAATCTCAACGACGGCACCGTGGAAGGACTGCGCCATCGAGAACTGCCGATCTTTGCCGTCCAATACCATCCTGAGGCGGCCCCAGGTCCTCACGACGCGCGTCCCCTGTTCGGGGAGTTCATGGAAACGGTGCGAAAGTCGCACGGTTGAAGTGGCCCAAGCTCTTGACACACAAGAGTTAACGCGGATATGTTCGATCAGCTTTTAGCCCCCTCCGCCGCCCGTTCAGAGACATAGCTCATGACGAAAGCCGATCTGGTCGAGCGTGTGACCGCCCAGATTTCCCGCACGGCGGGGCCGATGATCTCCAAGAAGGACTGCGCGCGCGTGGTCGACTCGTTCCTCGACGCGATCAAGGAAGCGCTCCAGGAACAGAAGAACATCGAAGTGCGCGGGTTCGGAACCTTCAAGATTCGTCATCGGAAGACGCGCATGGCGCGAAACCCTCGGACGGGCTCGCCCGTCGAGGTGTCGGCGCGGCCCGTGCCCGTCTTCAAGCCGTCCAAGGAGCTGCGCGCGATGGTGGCCAACATCGACATTGCCGATCTCGAGAACGAAGAGGAAGAGTACTCGGAGGCGTAACCTCCACTTGCTTCAAAGCTTGCGCCCCGGCCTCCACGCCGGGGCGCACTTGTTTCGTGCGGGAACTTTCCACAGCGACATCCGCTCTGTACCATGCAGTCATGAGCGTCACCGTCCTTCTCTTTGCTTCATACGCCGACGCCCTCGGTACCACCAGCTTCTCGCTGGACCTGCCGACGGACGCCACGGTCGCCGATGTGCTGGCAGACCTTCGCCTGCGCCCCGGCGCCGATCGCCTGCCTCCCGCGCCACTCGTCGCCGTGAACCAGCAGTACGCCCGATTGACCACCCGTCTGCATGCTGATGACGAGGTGGCCGTCATTCCACCGCTGGCGGGCGGATGACTCCGGTTGCGCGCCTGCATCGCGACCCCATCGACCCGACGTCGCTGGTTCGTGCGGTGTCCGGCGCCTCGCATGGCGCCGTGCTTCTCTTTCTCGGCGTCGTGCGCGAAATGAACGATGGACGCGAGGTCTCGGGCATCGAGTACTCTGCCTACGAGCCGATGGCCGCGCGTGAATTGTCGGACATCGCGCAGGCGGCCGAAGCGCGCTTCACCTCGTCCACCGTGGCGATCGAGCACCGCCTCGGCGCTCTGGCGTTGGAGGAAGTGAGCGTCGGTATCGCTGTCGCCCATCCGCACCGGGCTGTCGCGTATGACGCGTCGCGCTGGATCATCGAGGAGCTCAAGCGCCGGGTGCCCATCTGGAAGCGGGAGCAGTACGTGGACGGACATCGGGAGTGGGTCGATCCCACTGGACGCGGGACGTCCACGGTGGAACCGGAGGTGCTGACATGAGTGGGCTCATCGATCAGTTCGGCCGGACGATTCAGTACCTGCGCATCTCGGTCACGGACCGGTGCAACTTTCGATGCCGCTACTGCATGCCGCTCGAGGGCCTGCCGTGGCTCCCCAAGTCGGACATTCTTTCGTACGAGGAGATCGCCGACGTCGTGCGACAGCTCGCGCCGCTCGGACTGCGGCGCGTGCGCCTCACTGGTGGCGAGCCGACCATCCGGCCGCAGCTCTCGCGCCTGATCGCAATGATCCGCGCCGTGGACGAGGTGGAGGACATCGCGCTGTCCACGAACGGCGTGAAGCTTCCAGCACTCGCGGGCGAGCTCGCGACGGCCGGTCTCGACCGCGTGAACATCTCGGCGGACAGTCTGCGATCGGATCGCATCGTCGCCATCGCGCGTCGTGATCTTGGGTTCGATCCTGTGCGAGCCGCCTTGGCCGCCCAGGCCGCCGGCCTCGATCCGATCAAGCTCAACGTCGTCGTGATGCGCGGGACGAACGACGACGAGGTCGTGGACTTCGCGCGCTTGACGATCGAGCATCCCTGGCACGTCCGGTTCATCGAGCTGATGCCCGTTGGCGAGATGGAAATCCTGACGGACGAGCATGTGGTGCCGAGCGACGAAATACTGGCGCGCATCAGGGCAGAGTTCGGCGCGCTGGAGCCGAACGCCGGACCGGCACGGGGCAACGGCCCTGCGGCCTATGCGCGCATCACGGGTGCACGGGGAAGTATCGGGGTCATCACTCCGATGACCCACACCTACTGCGGCAGCTGCAACCGCGTGCGGCTCACGGCTGACGGGCGCCTTCGCACGTGCCTCTTCGGCGACCATGAAGTGGACCTGCGGACGCCACTGCGTGCCGGCATGCCGCTCGAACCGTTCGTGCGTCAGGCGATGGCCGAGAAGCCGGAGGCGCACGCGCTGCTGTCGCGACGCAATGGGGGCCTCAGAGCGCTCTCGCAAGTGGGAGGGTGAGGGCAACGGCTCGGTGAACCGTGAACCGTCTTGAACCGTTCACGGATCACGGTTCACGGTTCACGGGCTGCTTGCAGCCTACCATCCGACCGCGAGCGCGATAAGTTTGTCGTGGCAGCACCTCACCTACTGACAATCGCTCACATGGTCAACAAGATCACCGTTGTCGGCGCCGGCAACGTCGGCGCCACGGCAGCGCAGCGCGTCGCGGAAAAGGAGCTCGCGCGCACGGTCGTCATGGTGGACGTCGCCGAGGGTATTCCGCAGGGCAAGGCGCTCGATCAGTGGCAGAGCGCGCCGATCGAGGGATACGATTCGCGCATCGTCGGCACGAACGGCTACGCGGAGACGAAGGACTCCGACGTCGTCATCATCACGGCAGGCATCGCGCGGAAGCCCGGCATGTCGCGTGACGACCTGCTGAACACCAATGCCGGCATCGTCAAGTCGGTCGCGGAACAGATCGCGAAGTCCTCGCCGAACGCCATTCTCATCATCGTCAGCAATCCGCTCGACGTGATGTGCTACGTGGCGATGAAGGCGTCGGGCTTTCCGCGCGAGCGCGTGATCGGGATGGCGGGCGTGCTCGACACGGCGCGTTACCGCGCGTTCCTCGCCGAGGCGCTGAACATGTCGGTGCGCGACATCCAGGCGATGGTGCTTGGCGGTCACGGCGACACCATGGTGCCGCTCATCTCCTACACGAGCGTGAGCGGCATCCCCATCACGCAGTTGATGGAGAAGAGCAAGCTCGACGCGATCGTTGACCGCACGCGCAACGGCGGCGCCGAGATCGTGAAGCACCTCAAGACGGGCTCGGCGTACTACGCCCCGTCGGCCGGTGCGGTCCAGATGGCCGAGGCCATCGTGAACGATCAGCGCCGCATCCTGCCGTGCGCGGCCTGGCTGCAGGGGGAGTACGGCATGAAGGACCTGTTCCTTGGTGTGCCGTGCCTGCTCGGGCGCAAGGGACTTGAGCGGGTGATCGAGGTCGAGCTCACGGCGGACGAGAGGGCGGCGTTGCAGAAGAGCGCCGATGCCGTCCGCGAGCCGATGGCGGCCATCACATTCTGAGTCATCGACGGGCGGCGTCCATCGGGCGCCGCCCTCTCTCGTTCATCATAACGGAGCGTTCCATTCGATGTGGGTGT